>PMIX01000052.1:15032-15762 GCA_003158395.1 Myxococcales bacterium
GAAAGCCTGGGCTACGCCGAGAAGGACATCGACCTCGAGATTTTCTATCCGCGCTTCAAGGCCCTGGCCGACAAGAAGGGCACCATCTTCGACGATGATCTGGTGGCCTTGATGGAGGCGGCCAACGTCGAGGAAATGGCCGACGCCTACAAGCTCGAGTACCTCAACGTCACCGGCGGCCGCGGCGTCATCCCCACCGCCACGGTTCGCATCGTGTGCGAAGGCAAGGCGTCCCAGGAGGCGTCGAGCGGCGATGGCGTGGTCGACGCGACCACCAAGGCCATCGACCGCATCGTGGGCTTCGACATCACCGTGCGCGATTTTCACCTAGATTCCATCAGCGCGGGTCAAGAGGCACAGGGCCGCGTGAAGATCGTGGCGGTCGCGCCCGAAGGCACCTTCGCCGGCGTGGGGACCAGCACCGACATCGTCGAGGCGTCGGCCTTGGCCTACATGGACGTGGTCAACAAGATCTACCGCATGCGCAAGTTCGCCCCGCGCTTGCGCAGCCGGCTGTCCGGTCCGACGGTATCTCTCTAGCCCGAACTGTTCACAACGAATCCCACCAACTGTCCGGTCGCACGGCCGGAACGGCGGAAGGAATAGAAGCGGCCAGCCGGGTCGCAGTGGGTGCAGTCCGAACTGACGTCGATGTGCTCGGGCAGGACGCCGGCCGCCTGGAGCTGCTGGCGCAGACACTCGCGCAGATCGATGCGCGGCTGAAAACCCG
>PMIX01000128.1 GCA_003158395.1 Myxococcales bacterium
GCAACCCAGTGCCGGACGCAGTCAGCGTGATATCTCCAGCGGTCGTTTGCGAACGAATGAAGACGCGATTGATTCCGCACTCGGTGTACAGATAGAGGTTGTTGGTCGAATTGACCATGCTTTCGTTGACCCCGCCGCGCCAGGTTCCGGGACCGGTCACGGCGAAAGTAATCTTGGGCTCGCCAGTTGGTTGGTTGTCCGTTGCTTTGGTGGTGGGGCCGTAGGTGGGAACCCGCTGTCCGCTCGCATCCACGACCTCGACGTCGAACATGGCCACGTCCGCACCGTTAGCCAGGAAACCGCCGGGAGCAGTCGTCGCCGTGAGCTTGACGGCGGCGGCCGGGCCAGCCGTGGTCAGGGTATGCTGGCAAACCTGCTTGCCGCTGGAGTCATAGCCTACGGCCTTGATGCTACCCGTAGCCCAGGTGATGTTCGGGAAACTGAACATGTACCCATCTGTCGGGGTCGTCACCTTCGTTTCCGCTCCGCCGTTGACGCTCAATCCCACCGACGCAGTGTTCGCCACCACGTACACCGTCTTCTTGGTGCCAGCGGGATACGTCCAGTGCCCGACGATGTGTATATCAGGCTGCGTGTTGCCAGCGACGCGGAACGAGTAGTAGGCCTCCTTGGGCAAGCGCACCGCATCGACCTTGCCACCCGCGCGACAGACCGCAGAGCTGTCCAAACGTCCATCGGCATTCTCGTCCGAGAAGTAGATTGAGGCGTAACCTGAGTAGCGAGAGTTTGTGGCAGTCGTGTTGCGGATGGTCTCAAGTTTCAACCAGGCATTGAGCCGACCAACCTGCCCGTTTATGAAGTCCTCGGAAGTCTCATTATACGTGTCCAGCGCCCCGGGTATGAAGCCGCCAACATGCGGGGGCGAGTACTCGTCCCAGATGCCGCGCAAGGACTCATCGCGGAAATCCTCTTCTTCGAGGATGGGCCCCTGGTCTCGATACGCATCGGAGTAGCCACGGAAGTACCCACTGCCGAGATTGCCCGTATCGTAGGCGATCATGGTGCCAAACCAATCGGCAGAAGACGCACCGGTGGCGTCTGCCATATCGCGATCGCCGACACCGCGGCCGCCGTTCTTATCCCAGGTGTCTCTGAGCGCAGCCAGCGACTGCATCTGGCTCCCGGAAACTGAACCATTGCCCGCCTCATAAAAGAAAACGCTCGGATTGTTCCTCAAGTAGATCATGGTGCATTGCATGACGGCCATCCTCGCCGTCCACTGGGCATCCGTGGGATTGGTCACCTCTTTGTCGCCGGCGGGCGCAATGCTGACGACGCCGTACTTGTCACCGGATCTGATGTCCGATACCTGCGGCGTGACGTGCATCCAGCGAATGTAGTTCGCGTTGGCGCCCCGGGTCAGATTAGCATGGAAGTCGTGCATCCAGTCTGGCACCGCCTGGCCGAGGCCTGCCCATGAATTGGTCGAGCGTTGGGCGAAGCCAAGCATATACACAAACCGGCCATTGATATACACTCCGCCGGTGCCGGCGCCTCCCTTGAATGCCGTCTGACGGAACCCCGTAAGTGTGCTGCGCCCATTGACGACTGTCCCGCCCACAGTGAGCGTCGTTACGACATTGTAGAGATTCGGATACAAGTCGCTCCACAGCTTCGCGCCCGTCAATGGCCCGCTAGCCTTGAGCACTGTGGTGCCAGTCGTCGGCACTGACGTGGCCGTTCCTGAGAATGAGGTCAACGTCGTGCCTGTGGCTGCATCGACTACTTTGACGTTAAGTGTTGCACTCGCCGCGCTGCCCGATTCGTTGCTCACCTCAGATTCCACGTTCAGCGTCAGGTTGCCCGTGTCGCCCTGCGCGGTGTTGTTGGTGATGTTGGCGTAGGCAGTGCCGTAGATGTAAATGCCCTGCGTCTTCAGGTTTTGGTAGAGCGGATAGGTTTGATAAATCTTGCCCGGCACGTGCAGCCAGACATGCCCCACCAATCCACCGTAGTCCGGATTGGTGGCATTCGCGTTCCAGTACTCACCGCCCCCGCTGTTGTCGACGCGAACCGCGAGAACGTTGTCGGTGGTCCCGTCAGCAGTGACTTTCCCGGTGATATCGATGCCGGTCGCTGAGATACCGTCGGTGAAGGAGCCGACTGCGGTTCCATTGATGTAGAAGTCAGCGCTTTCCCGGATCCGTTCGAACTCGACGATGAACTTGTTGCCAGAGAATGTAGCAGGAACCTTGAAATGCTTACGGTACCACGCCGGTCCGGAGTACATACCGTGGTCGCCGCCGCTGTGGTTGATGAGAACTCTGAAGGAATCAATATCATTGTACGTATGCGGCGTGCTGACCTGACTCCAACCGGTACCGGTGTCGGCGAACGTTGTGGCCTGGGCGCCGCTAACGTCCGATTTGTTGAACTGCCAACCCACGTCCATGCTGTAGTCGGCTTCGCTCGCAGGACCGGGGCTCCCGCCGATGATGATGGCAGCGCCCCCGGCTGGGCCTACGCCCCCAGCTGGGCCTACGCCCCCGGCTGGGNNCCCCCAGTGGGGCCTACGCCCCCGGTGGTGACCACGCCCGCGGTGCCTCGGCCAGCCACGCCGCCGGTGGCTGCGCCCCCGGTGGTGACTACGCCCGCGGTGCCTCGGCCGGCCGCGCCGCCGGTGGCCACGCCCCCGGTAGTGACTACGCCCGCGGTGCCTCGGCCGGCCGCGCCGCCGCCGCCGGCCGGACCGGTCTGGCCGCCAGTAGCGTTGCCACCACCCGGCGCAATGGTCTGACCGCCGGTAGCGTTGCCACCACCCGGCGCAACGGTCTGACCGCCAGCTGAAACAGGAGTGGTCTGCCCACCTCCGTTGTTCACCGAGCCGCCGGAACTCGGCGTGCCACCGCCGGTACTCGCGTTGTGTGAAGAAGATGAGCAAGCGGAAGCGACAAGTGTCGCTGAGAGGATCATGGTCAAGAGGGCGCCTTTGCTTTGCATNNGTCCACAAGACTCTCGTTCCATCGGAAAGGGCGACCAAGTACCGCGTGGCCAAGAGGTCCAGGTCGACGCCAATGCCCGCGGACACAACTGCATCGCCAAAGGCATGTTCAAGCGTGGCGATCGCGCGGACCAACGGATCGGTCACCCAGAAGGCGGGCTGTGCGCCGTTTCCATTGGGCGCTACATGCGTTGCGTCTACCCCGGCCCCGAGCCCAAACGACGCAGAGAGATGCGAGGTGATGGCCGTTGGAAAGGCCGCAACAATCCGAATTCCGGACGAGAGTAGGCGCATGCCCGCATCCGCACGGGTCACGGTCTGTGGCAAGTGTTGGGCCAGGGTCACGTCCAGGCGAAGACGCGGCCAGCGCCGTTCCGCGCCCAGTTCCGGACCGTGCGCGACGGAATCAGTCGACAGCATGGTCCCTGAATAGCCGACCGTGATCCCCCATCTTGGCACTGGGCTTACCGGCATCGGTGCCGGTGCGGGTGCCGGCGACGGCACTGGGGGGGGCGCCAAGGATCGTTCGAACTCGTCACGGCTCACACCCAGCGCACGCCCTTTCAAGATGGCCTCCACCGAGCTGTCCACAACCAGGCGAATCAGCTCTAGCTCGACCATGTCCGGATCTGCGTGGATCGGCAACGGGCGTGCGTAAACGAGCCCGCTTCCCATATCCAGGAGATATATCGTCGGTTGGCTTGCCGTCAGATCTAGCCACAGATTCGCCACGGGTCCGCTGGAAGAGCGATCGAGGGGGAAGCGGGCGACGTCCAGTGCGTCGATCCGCGCCGCGCTGACCGCGACGAGGTCCAATCCCTGGCGGTCGAGCGAACCGCGAAGCACGGCGATAACTTTCTCGATGGCTGCCGGGTCGCCGGCCAGCACCGCGTTGATGCGCTGCCGTTCTTCGGCCGTTCCTGCTCGGGGCAGCGCGACCGCGCCGGCCAGCAGAAGGAACAAGACGACCCGCTCAGGGCGCAGGGGCCAAGGCCAGATTGCAGCGCCGCTCCGACGACCGTTCGCGCCCAAGCTATGCTCAGCGAGAATTCTCGACGCCTGGGGCCGCTTCTTGTGGGCGGCGGCGCATCTGGGACAAACGCTCTCTGGCTTGGCTGGCGTATACCGTTCCGGGGTAGGAATCGAGCAGCCTCTGCCAGGTTTCGCGCTCGGCGGAAAGGCGTCCCATCTGTCCCAGCGCGGTCGCGCGGCCAGCCAGGGCCTCTTGCGACGCCTCACCCCCGTTTGCCAAGTGCTGATTGAATTGAGCGAGGGCCTGGGCCGGGCGCCCGCGGTCGAGCAGCATGCGGCCAGCCACGGCGAACGAGATCCGGCTTTCGCGCGTCTTGGGGAAGAGCTGCTGCAGCTTGCGAAAAACCGCGATGGCCTCATCCACCCTGTTGCGGTCGCGCAAGGCGGAGGCTTGCTCAAAGAGCAAGGCTGCGCTGGGCTGCGCGCGCGGTGCCCGAGGAAGGCTGGGGCGTTCGTCTGTGAGTTCAGCCTGCAAAGCCGACTGCGGCTCCGACAAAGCCACCGCTCGCCTGGGTCGTGCTGGTGTCCGCGCAGCAGGTCGCGCCGCGGTCGCCTGGGACAGGGCCGGCTCGCGGGCAGGACTTTGCCTCTGCCACCATGTCGCGCTTGCGACGCCGCCCGCCGCCAGCAGAATTCCGGCGGTCACCAGCAGCCAGCGTTTTTGGCCCGGCAAGAAGAACCACGCCGGCCAGCGCACGCGTCCAAACTTGGCCAACGCATGATCCACGGCAAGGCTGTCCAAGCGGCTGCCCCAGGGCTGCGGCGCACAGGCCTCTTTCGCCGAGCGAGCCAGTGCCAGATGAGCCTCGCATGCGCTGCAGGCGGCGAGGTGCTGATCCAACGCCTGCTGTTCCATTCCAGAGAGCTCACCCCTAAGGGCCCGGTCTAGGGCCTCTTCAGGATGCACTTCAACATTCATGCTCTCCCCCTCCAGTCAACGCTTTCCCCATCGAGCCGACGGCGTAGGTAATCTTTGGCCAAACGGAGACGGCTCTTGGTTGTGTTGACCGGCACCTGTGTGGCCATGGCGATCTCTTCCACTGAGCAACCCAACACCATGCGCATGAGAACGGTCTCGGCCTGCACGGCCGACAGCTCGTCGATGATGTCGCGCACAAGCCAAAAGCTGGGAAGGGTGTCATCGCTACCAGCGACGTTGGGTAGGCAAGCCTGCTCCGCGAGCGAGCGCAGCCGCTGCTCTCGACCTCGCGCCCGCTTGCGCGCAGCGATCGATGCCCGCAGTGCGATGCGGTTCGTGTAGTGCACGATTGCGCCCTCGAAACGGTAGTTGGGCAGGGCGCGCAGGATGTCGATTAAGCATTCCTGGACAGTGTCCTCCAGGTCGACGCAAGCAGATCCCAATACACCGCGGCAGACGTTGCGTACCGACGGTGCAATGCCTTCCAAGAACCTGCGCATGGCCCCGGGATCGCGTGTCCGCGCCGCTAGCGCCAGCCCTGTCAGGTCGTGCCCGCTCCCATCGGACGAATGGGTGCCGACCTCGGCGGGGACGGCAAAACGAGCTCTGCTTTCCGCGGAGGCCATGTCCAAGTTTAGCTCCGAAAAATACGAAGTTGTCAACCTATCGATCGCCAGGGGAACTTTATCGCCATGCTTCATAGATGACGCCGGGGGCCCCAACAGGCTCCCTGCTGAACACGATATGGGTTCCGTCCTGCGACACCCAGGGATAGCGCTCCGAGTAGGGCGTATTGAGCGTATCCAGGGAAATTGGCACACCGGAAAAGGGCGTAGATAGGTCAGGCCGGCTGATTTCGACGAGATCCCACGATTTTCCGTTGGCGGGGGCTCGAGAGCTCCAGATGAGGGAACGCGAAAAATGGAAGAGCGCGGGATCGTTGTCCTCCTTGCCCGAGTTGATCCCGGAGAGATCCTGGATGTTTCCCCAGGCACTCGAGGTGTCGGTACGGGACGCGGAGTACAGGCGATAGTCGTTGTTGCCCCGCGAGGCGGAGCCAAAAGCCATGAACAGCCCACTGGGATCGACGCTGGGTCCATACCTGTCCAGTGTCGGAGAGGAAAGTTCCTGTATTTCCATGGGGTTGCCCCAGCCCGTGGCAGTTCGTTGCGAGACATAGAGTCGAAATCCCGCGCCCAATCGGTCACTGGCGAAGTAGATGGTTTGGCCATCCCAGGAAACGTCTGGATCCACGTCGTCTACCGAGCCCACGAGGTCGTTCACCATCACGGCGGTGTTCCACGCCGCATCGGTTGCCGTCCGCGTGCTGGACCAGATATGGAAGTTCGACTCGCCCTTCCTTTGGCACGAAAAATAGAGCTCCAGCTCATCTTGGGTGAGCGAGGTGCCGTGGACGTCGGTGTCGGCGGCGACGCCAAGCCCAGGGACCAGCGTCGGCTCAGAAAAGGGATGCCAAACACTAGGGGTGTCCCCACCAGCGATGTCCCCGCCCCCATCCATCTGGACTGCATCGTTCTGGACAGCGACCAGCCGGTCAGCCTTCATGCAGCCGATCCCCGCGAGGAGTATTCCGGCCACTGCGCCGATGTGTCGGCCTGTCATGCTGCCGAGTATGACCTTGCTTTGCGAGGTATTGTAGGGCTCGCGTTCCAAAACCTGACCGCCCTGCCTTTTTTCGTCGCGGACAGTCATGCGCAGGGCCGGAGGCCTTCTACTGCACGTGCAACCTGCGTTTCACCTGCGCCAGTTCGGCCTGCAACTTGCCGAGCGCCTCGCCTTGAGCCTACCTCGCGACCAAGCGCGCCAAGAGGCGCGCCACGCCCTCGGCGAAGACTTGCTCTTGCACGATCAGGCTGAGCACCAGCGTGGCGCCCACTGCCAGGTCGAAGAAGTAGCCCGGCTGAACCAAGACGCCGTCTTTCTCCAGCAACGTGCGGGCCCAATCCTCGTCGCTCATGATTTCCGGCACGCGCAGGATGGCGCACCAGCCAGCCTCGGCAGGCAGGAGCGTGCAGGGCGAATGCGCGCCCAGGGACTCGGCCAAGACACGCCGGTTGCGCCGCACACGCTCGAGAATTCGACGGCGGATGGCCGCGCCGGCCTGCAGAAGCCCGGGCAGCGCCAACTGTACCGGCGTCCCCACCGACAAATACGTGTCGGCGATCAGTTCCAGGTGCGCCAGGGCCTCGCGGAGCAGGTCGGGTGGCCCGGTCGCCGCCATCCAGCCGAGCTTCAGGTGGGGCAACCCGCACGACTTGGAAAGCCCACCCAGCGAAAATACCAGGGCCGGCGAGGGCCGGCCCGCCGCCGTAGTCACGGCGCCAGCCGCCGGCGAAAGAGGAAAGTCGGCGAACACCTCGTCCACGATCAGGGCCAGGTCGTGCTCGGCCGCCAGTTGGGCAAGCCGATCGAAATCATCGCGCGACACGAAGGAGCCGGTGGGGTTGTTGGGGCTGACCAGGACGATCGCGGCCGCGCCCTCAAGATCCAGGCTGTCGAAGTCGACGTGCCAAGATCCATCGAAGCGCAGCCGGTAGGGCTGCGGGGGCAGGCTCTCCAGGCGGGCCAGATACTCGAAGAGGGGATAGCTCGGCTCCGGGCAGAGCACCCTCTGGCCTGGATCGCCGAGCAGTTTGAACAGGAGCGCGTACGATTCGCTCGAGCTGGCGGTGAGAACCACCTGGCTAGCCTCCAACCCGACACCCCGGCGGGCATAGTCCCCCACCACGGCCGCTCGCGCGCCGGGCAAGCCAAAGGGCGCCGGCTGATAAGGACTGGCTGCGGTGTCAGCAAAGGCCCGCGCGATCTCCTCGTCGGGATAGGGCAGACCCACTTGCGTGGGATTGCTGACGGTCAGATCCAGAAGCGGCTGGCCCGCAGCGCGCGCCGCGGCCTCGGCGCGGGCCAGGGCGTTCTCGCCTGTGGCCCAGGGAAGGCGGCGGGAAAAGGGACGCGCCATGCTCTCGCCCGCTACAGCCGGCCGACGTCTTCTGCGCGCAGCCAGCCTTCGAGACCATTGGCCAGGCGCACACGCACCCAGTCCTGATCGCGGTCCAGCAAGCGCACGCGCAGGCCCGCATGCACTTCAAAGCTGGTGCGGTACGCCGCATCCGCGCCTTCTTTGACCGCCACCATGTCGGGCAAAACGATGCCAAAGGGAATGCGGTCCAGGTTCATGCGCCCCAGCAGCAGAACGCCCGCGAGCAACGCGCCGGTGCCCAGGATGGCTGCGCCTGCGGTCAGGGCGGCGCGCGAGTCGTCGGCCGCACGCCGGCGCAGGAACAAGAGGACAAAGCACCCGAGGTACAGACCGACGAAGATCCAGGTCTCAGTCGATGCAGTGAGCAGGGTGGCGATGCGAATCCACAAAGCTTCGCGCTCCGCACTTTCGATCTTGTCGAGCACACGGCGCTCGGCCAGCTTGCGCGCCTGGGCCAGGTTGAAACGCGCATCTTCGTCGTCCGGATCCACGGCCAGGGTGCGCTCGAAAGACCAGATGGCGCGACCCAGGCTGCCCTGGCGGAAGTGGGCGACGCCCAGGTTGTAGTAGAGATCGCTCGACACCACGTTCTGGCGGTCCAGTTGTTCGTACGCGGCGATGGCGCCGGCAAAGTCGCCGCGAAAATAGGCATCGTTGCCTCGCTTCCACGCCTCGTCGAGCAGGTCGGCGCGCACTTCCCGCGCTGGCAGGGCCAACAAGAGAGTACCGGCCAGCAGCCAGGTCCCCGCGCGCCGAATGTCAGCGTTCACGAGCGCACCTCCGGCAGCGAAACCGGCCGCAAAGGTGCCTTTTCGATCTGCAGGATGATCTCGCTGGCTCGATCCCGGACCGCGCGCACTTCCTGTGCCGCCAGGCTCCCCGGCGCAAAGCGGGCGCGGTAGCAATCCTCCAGCGCGGCGAGCGTGGCATCCACCAGCGGCGGCGCCAAACCCGCCTGCGCCAGGGTGGAGCGCAGCTCGTCCCACGACAGGCCCGCGATCTGGGTGCCCAGTTTGCCGGTGAGAAACTCTCGCAGCACGCGTTCGATCTCGCCGAANNCGGCGACCACGAGCAGAAGGCCGCGCGACTGGTAGAAACTCGTGCCCAGATCGCGGCGCAAGGTGGGGCGGTTGCGCGGAGGGCGGATGTCCAGCGCGAGAACATTCTCGCCCCTGGCCGCAGCCGCGGACGAACCGGAACCGACAGTCCCTGGCACTGCCCCGGCTGGACGCGTCCCGACCGGCTGCGAGCCATCCGTGCTCACCTCAATGCGCAGCGGGTTGCTCTCCTCGCTGCCGTAGGTGCCGCGTTCGGGATCGAAGAAGGCCAAGCTGAACGGCGGAATGGTCGTCACGCCTGCTCGCTCGGGCAGCAGCAAGTATTCGACCACTTTGGTACCCGCCACCCGCTCGCCCGGGTCCAGGGTAACCGATACCTTGGGCTCATACGCCTTCCAGCCATCCAGGCGCGGCAGGGGCGGCGCGGCCAGCTTGCGCAGATTGCCTTGACCGCTGATGGCCAGCTTGAGCGTGACCGCCTCGCCCACGTTGACCCGATCGCGATCCACCTCGACACGCAGGGTGAAATGGCCCACCGCCGAGGTATCGAACTTGGGTGGCTGGCCCGCAGTGGGCAGCGGCAAGACCTCGATGGTCAAAGGTTCGGTCTTCAAGCGCTCGGTGCGCAGGGTTGCGCCGAAAAAATCGACACGCGAAATCTCGGATTCGAGCGGGCTGATGGTCAGGCGTCCTGGATGAAGCGGGAAGAGCGCCTTTTTCATCAAGGGGGCGACCAGATAGGTGCGCCCCTCGTAGGCCTGTTCGGTCAGGGAAAGCCCGGCGTGTGGGCTGGCAGGGGTCCGATCTTCGACCCAAAAGCCGTCGGTGCGGGGCTCGGCGGTGGTGCCGTACTTGTCCTGCCGCTCGGTGAGATAGAGGGACCATTCCACCGAAATCTCGTCGCCGACGTAGGCCTTGAGCTTGTTGGTCTGGACGCGGAGAAAGTTGCGCCGGCCCCGGCCTGGCTGTGTGTCGGCAGGGGGGGAATCGTTGTCCACGCCAAGCCCAGGGAAGGGCAGGCCGGGATTGGGAATGCCGAATGGCAACCCGCGGCCCGGACGACGGGCCGGCTGGGCCTGGGCGGAGTCAACCACAGCGATGGCGATCTTCTCCGTGCGGAGTTCTCGACCGTCCACCCGCACGCGCGCCGGACCGACGCTGAAGCTGCCGCGGTCGAGCGCCAGAACGTCGTAGTGCCAGCCGTACACCTGGCGCACAAAGGTGCCGCCGCCGCCCATCTGCATCTGGGTGGATTGGCTCGGTCGCTCAGCCAGGGTGCGAAATCCGCGCAAGTCCGGAGGCCGATAGCCGTCCACGCGGCCCCCCTCGACCGACAGCGTAATCTCCAAGGTGAACGACTCGCCGACCCCGACCTGGGTGCGATCGACCCTTGCGACGAAGGTCGGCTCGGCCGCGCGGGCCACGCCCGCGGCGAAACCGATCATCAGCCCGACGATCGATAGGCGCAGGCCAATCTGCATGGCTACCAATCCTTGGCCGGCGGCGCGCGGCGCACGGCGCGCAGACGGGCGCGCATCTTCTCCAGGTCTTTGGGGCTTTGCTCCAGGCTGTCCAGCACCGCATCGATCTCGCTCATTTCGGGCGCTTTGTCATCCTTGGGCTGGGCAGCCGGCTCTTCCTGCGGCGGCGGCTGGGTTCCTGCATCCTGACCCTGGGGCGGCTTGGGCGGCTCTTGCTTGGGCGCGCCTGCATCTGGTTCCTGCTTTTTCTCGTCCTGCTTCTTGTCCTGCTTCTTCTGATCGTCTTGGTTCTTCTGGTCGTCTTGCTTCTTCTTGTCCTTGTCCTGGTCTTGCTGCTCCTGCTTCTTCTTGTCTTCCTCCTGCTTCTTTTGCAGAGCCAGCTCAAGGTTCCACTTGGCGCGCATATCGCCGGGCGCCAGACCCAAGCGAGCGCTTGTAGGCCGCAATGGCGTCCGCGTAGCGCTCGGCCTTGAAGTAGCTGTTGCCCAAGTTGTAGAAGGCTGACGGCCTTCAACGACGGAGGACTTGGTCTCCGTCGCCCGCATCAACTCAACGATGGCCTCGTCAAAGCGGGACAGCGCAAAAAGCGCCGAGCCCCGATCAAAGTGCACGGCAGGGTCAGCCGGCAGCGCCGCTGCCGCCTGGTCGTAGCGGGCCAGCGCATCTTCTGCCTTGCCTTTCTGCAGGCTGGCGTTCCCGTCGGTGACCGCGCGATTGGGGCGTTCAATCGGATTCCAAGCCGCGACCAGAGGAATGATCGCGACGACCATTCCCAGAAGCTGTCCGGTTTGGGTCGGCCGGCCGCGAGTGGACAGCTGCACCCTCATGCCTTCCTCCTGCGGCGCTCGTTGAGGCACGCCTCGCCAACCAGAATCAAAAAGGCAGGCAAGAGCAGATACTCGCAGACCTCGTCGTAGCGCTTGACCAGGCGGGCTTCGTTTTCGGTGCGTTTCAGCCCGGCCAGCGCGGCCTCGATCGCCTCAACGCCGAAGTGGCGCGCATCGGCGCGCAGGTACTCGCCGCCGGTCCGCGCTGCGATCTTGGACAGCAGATCCTCGGCCAGGCGCGAGGTGACGTACTTGCCGTCGCGATCCTTGAGGTAGCCCTGGGCCTGGCCCTCTTCATTGACTTCGGGCACCAGCTCGCCCGAGCGCGACCCGATGCCCACGGCGAAGATCTTGACCCCGAGCTTGGCCGCCTCGTCAGCCATCTCCATCGGCTCGCTCACCGTGTCCTCTCCATCAGTGAGCAGCAGAATCACCTGTCCCCGCGTCTCGCCGCCGCGTGCACGCAAACGCTTCAACATGTCCAGCCCGGCGTTGAGCGCGCGACCAATAGCGGTGCCGCCCACCGGGATGTCCGATGGGGTCATGTCACGCCAGAAGAGCTTGACCGCGGCGTAGTCGGTGGTGGGGGGGTAGGTCAGGGTCTCGCCGGCAAAGGCAACCAGACCGATGCGATCGCCGGCTAGTCTATCCATCAGCCTTTCCAACTCGCGCTTGGCACGTTCCAGCCGCGAGGGATAGATGTCCTTGGCCAACATGGACTTGGAGAAATCCAGGGCCACCACCAAGTCGAGGCCGCGCTGCTTCTCCAGGCGTGCGCGTCCGCCAGCCTGGGGCCGCGCCAGCGCCAGGGCCAGGAACGTGACCGCCAACACGACCAGAGCCGCACGCAGCACCTTGCGCGGCACGGACACCGAGGCTGCCATGCGCGCGATGAGCGCCGGCTCGCCCAGCCGGTTGAGCGAACGACGACGCCGGGCAAAGGCAATGGCATAGGCCAGCACCACAGTGGGCGCCGCCAGGAGAAGCCAGAGCAAGTGCGGGTGGGCTATGCGCATTTACGGTAGCCTCCGCAGGCGGGACAGGCGCAGGGCAATTTCGAGCAGCAAGGCCACAAAGGCCGGCCAGAGGAAGCGCGGGTAGAGTTCGGCGTAGAGCACGCCGCGGTCGCGGATGCGCGACTTCTCCAGCTCTTCGAGAATGTTCTGGAATCGTTGCGCCAGCGCGCGCGTGTCGGTGGCCAGATAGGGCGAGCCGCCGGTCATGCCCGCGATCTGTTCCAGCAGCTTGGGATTGATCGCGTAGCGCTGCTGCTGCGGATTCGCGTCGTCGGCCTCGCGGCTGCTGTCGTGGGCCCCGGCCAGAATGGTGTAGATCTTTACCCCCATCTTCTGGGCAAAGCTGGCGGCTTGCAGGGGCGAAATGTTGCCCGAGTTGTTGTCCCCGTCAGTGAGCAAGATGATGACCTTGGACTTGGCGTCGGACTTTCGCAGACGCGCCAGGGCCACCCCCAAGCCGTTTCCGATGGCCGTGCCCCGTCCATCCACGATGCCGGGCTGCAGTTCGGCCAGCATGCGGAGCAAGGTGCCATGGTCCAGGGTCAGCGGCGTGTAGGTGAAGGCTTCGCGGCCGAAGATCACCAGCCCGATGCGATCCCCGCGCCGACGGCTGACGAAGTCTTGAATCACGGCCTTGGCCGCTTCCAAACGGTTGGGCTGCAGGTCGGTCTCTTCCATGGAGCCGGACATGTCGAGTGTGACCACGATGTCGATGCCTTCCAGCTCCAGGTCGTCGTCCTTCTGCGAGGTCTGTGGTCGCGCCAGAGCCAACCCCACCGCGACCACGATGAAGAGGCGCAGCACTACGGGAAGATCGGCGAGCCGCGCGGCCCGCCCGCGCTGCAGGAGGCGCATCTCGCCTGCCCGCGAGTGCACGAGCACGGGACAGCGTGCCGGCGCGCGCCTGATGCCGGCCCAAACCACCAAGGCTACGGCCAGTGGGATCAGCGCGAGGGCCGCCGGATGAGCAAAGCGGAGCAGTTCGAGCGAACGAAACCACCAAAGATAGACCAGCCCTACCGGCAGGAACACGGCAGCCACCAGCGCGTAGGGAATGGCTCCGCGCGCCGCTCGGGTCTTCTTGGGGCGCTCAGACATGGGGCGCCTCCAGGGGGGCCCTGGTGGCGCCCGGGGCCCCGGGGGCTGGAAGCAGCGGCTCGGGACGCGGGCGCGTCGACTCCACCATGCGTATCCCGGTTTCCAGCGCCCCTCGCGCCTCGGCCATCGAGGGCGAGACCTTGGCGAACTTCACCAAGTCGCAGCCCGCCAGCCACCCTTCCATCTCGCCCAGCACAAAACCGCGCATCTCCTGAATGGGAACCTGTCGGCGTAGCCGGAGCACCAGCTCCTCAGTGGTCAATTCCAGCGAGTCAAAGGCAAAGCGAGCGCCTAGGTATTCGCGGATGATCTCCGACAGCTGAAAGATGAAGGGCCGCAGGTCGTCGCTCGACGCCAGTGAAGCGCCCAGGCGGTCCAGACGTTCCAGCGCCACCTCGTGCGCCGGCCGTGGCGCAGGCGGCGGGCGATGCGCCGCGCGCGCGCGCAAGCGGCGGCGGATAAGGAGAGCCAGCGCAGCGCCCAGTCCGGCCGCTGCCAGACCGCCCGCAATGGTGACATAGAGATAGTCGCGCTGGATCACCGGCAC
>PMIX01000113.1 GCA_003158395.1 Myxococcales bacterium
TTGCCCCGCCAGGCCGCGGTTGGTTTGGCGATCTCGGTACCCCGTGCTATTCAGTCCCTCTCCCTGAGGTAACCATGCAACATCTCGGCCTCGGCCCCACCGACCTGCTGATTCTCGCAGTGTATTTCGTTTTCGTGCTGGGCATCGGTCTCGTGCTGAAGCGGAGCATGAAACGCAGCGAGGATTTCCTGCTTTCCGGCCGGCGCATTCCCTCCTGGATCGCGGGTCTGGCTTTTCTCAGCGCCAATCTGGGGGCCCAGGAGGTCATCGGCATGGCGGCCAGCGGCGCGAAGTACGGCATGATCACCGCGCACTTCTATTGGACGGGCGCCATCCCCGCCATGATCTTCGTGGGCCTCTTCATGATGCCCTTCTACTACGGCTCCCGGGCCCGCAGCGTGCCCGAGTATCTGAAACTGCGCTTCGACGAGAAGACCCGCAGTTTCAACGCCGCGAGTTTTGCGGTGATGACGATCTTCAGCAGCGGCATCTCCATGTACGCTATGGGCAAGCTGATGCACGCCCTGCTGGGCTGGAATTTCGATGTTTGCGTGTGGGCCAGCGCCGCCATTGTGCTTGCCTATGTCTTCCTCGGCGGACTCACCAGCGCCATCTACAACGAGGTGATGCAGTTCTTCCTCATCGTCATGGGGTTCGCGCCTTTGGTCTTCGTGGGGCTGCGGGACTGCGGCGGCTGGAACGGGCTGGTCGAGCGTCTGGGCCTGGTCTCCCGCGCTCACAACGGTCAGAGCTGGGTCAGCGTCTGGCGTGGACTCGGCAGCGCTGCAAACAATCCCATGGGGGTGGAGTGGTTCGGCATGGTCATGGGCCTGGGCTTCGTGCTGGCCTTCGGATACTGGTGCACGGACTTCCTGGTGGTTCAACGCGCGATGGTGGCAGAGAACCAGACGGCAGCGCGCCGGGTGCCGCTCATTGCCGCCATACCTAAGATGTTCTTCCCCTTCCTGGTGATCCTGCCCGGCATGATCGCTATCGCACTCACCACCAAGGCGGGCCAGAGCGGCTTCCAGTTGCCCATACGTCCCGACGGTACCTACGACTACGATGCCACCATCCCCCTGATGCTGGCCCACTACTTTCCCACCGGCATGCTGGGACTGGGGCTCACCGCCTTGATGGCTAGCTTCATGAGCGGCATGGCGGGCAACGTGACCGCCTTCAACACCGTGTGGACCTACGACCTGTACCAGACCCATTTCGCGCCGGGAAAGACGGACAACCACTACCTCTGGATGGGCCGCATGGCCACGGTCTTCGGCATCCTGGTCAGCGTGGCTGCGGCCTACGTGGCAGCGCATTTCAACAACATCATGGACCTGCTGCAGCTCGTGTTTGCCTTCGTGAACGCCCCCCTGTTTGCCACCTTCCTGCTGGGCATGTTCTGGAAGCGCAGCACCGGCCACGGCGCCTTCTTCGGCCTGCTCGCCGGCACCGGCGCCGCCGCGCTTCACCACGGCCTCACGGCGCCTGTCGGCGCGGTCACCCTCTTCAAGGGTGGCTGGCTGGGTTCTGTCGTACACACTTTTCCGTCCGAGATGGCGCAGAATTTCTGGACTGCCATCTGGGCCTGGAGCACCTGCTTCATCGTGACCATCATCATCAGCCTGGCCACCCGGCAACGGCCCGACGAGGAACTGCGCGGGCTGGTCTACAGCCTCACCGACAAACCCCAAGAGGGCCACCTCGATTGGTACAAGCGTCCAGTCTGGCTGGCGTTGCTTGTGGCCGGCTGCGCCCTGGCCCTCAACCTCATCTTCGCCTGAAGGAGGCCCCATGCGATTCGATCTTCGACTTCCCCTGGGCCTGCTCTTCTCGATTTTCGGAATCATCCTGATCGCGCAAGGTCTTTTGGCCTCCTCCGCCGCCAACGCCAAATCCTTGGGCCTGAATGTGAATCTGTACTGGGGCCTGGCCCAGCTAGCCTTCGGTGCTGTGATGCTGATCTTTGTCATGATTTCCAGAAAACGCGGGCGTACTTGATGTCTGTCGAGATTTCGCCGCAATTCCTGGCTCCGGTTCTTGCGAGCTTCCGTCGGGAATTCGGCGAGCCAGCCGTGGTCGTGCGTTCCCCTGGCCGGGTGAACCTCATCGGAGAGCACACCGACTACAACCAGGGTTTCGTGCTGCCCGCCGCTGTGGATCGCGGGATCGCCATGGCTTTGAGGCCCCGTTCCGACCGCCGGTACCTTCTGCGCGCCCTGGATCTCGGTCGACGGCTCGAAGGGGATCTCAGGGATTTGGTCCCCCATCCCGAACGCTGGCCCAACTATCTGCTGGGCGTTTTGTACCAACTGCAGAAGGCAGGATATTCCCTGGACGGCTTCGAGTTGGTGTATGGCGGCGATCTGCCCATGGGCGCCGGCATGAGCAGCAGTGCCGCCCTGGAGTGCGGTCTCGCCCTTTCCCTAAACGAACTGTTTGGCCTGGGTCTGGATCGCCTCACCATGGCGAAACTGTGCCAGGCGGCTGAGCACAGCTTCGTGGGCGTCAAGTGCGGCATAATGGACCAGATGGCGAGCCTGATGAGCCAGAAGGATCACGTAATGATGCTGGACTGCCAGGATCTCTCCTTCCAGTTTGTGCCCTTCCCCAGCAGCGCGACGATCTTTCTCTGCGATACCCAGGTTGAGCGTGCCTTGGCCGAGAGCGCCTACAATCAGCGCCGGAGCCAGTGTGAGGCGGGCGTGGCGTTGTTGCGAAAACATGCCCCGGATGTCCACAGTCTTCGCGATGCGAGTCTGGAAATGCTGGACGCCCATCGTGCGGAGTTCGAACCCATCATCTACCGCCGCTGCCGCTACGTGATCGAGGAGAACTTGCGGGTTGTCGCCGCCTGTGCCGCCCTGGAGAGCAAGGATCTGCCGGCCTTCGGTCGCCTCATGAATCAGAGCCACCAGGGCCTTTCCCATGCCTATGAGGTGAGTTGTCCCGAACTGGACGTGCTGGCTGAAGCTGCCGCGGCTCTTCCCAGCGTGCTCGGTGCACGCATGATGGGCGCCGGCTTCGGAGGATGCACCATCAACCTTGTGGAAGTCGGCCAGGAAAAGGCCTTCGTGGACGGCATGGCTCCCGCCTTTGCCAAGATCGGCAAGACCCCGAAGATCCACCCGTGCGCCCCTCATTGCGGGGCGGAGCGATTGCTGTGATGGAGCCCAATCACTTCCCCCACCGCCGTCTCAATCCTCTCACCGGCGAATGGGTGCTGGTGTCGCCCCACCGTCTGCTGCGGCCCTGGCAAGGGAAGGTGGAGCGTCTGCCCGAAGATCAGCGTCCCCAGTACGATCCCACTTGCTACCTGTGTCCTGGCAACACCCGCGCGGGTTCCGCACGAAATCCCGCCTATGAGAGCACTTTCGTCTTTGACAACGATTTTCCCGCCCTGCTGCCAGCGGTCGCCTTCCCCGGCGAGTCGAGCCCGCTCTTCCGCAGTGAGGGAGAGCCCGGCCGTTCCCAGGTGATCTGCTTTCATCCCCGCCATGATCTCAGCCTTCCAGAATTGACTGTCCAGCAAATCGCCTCGGTGATCCACACCTGGGCCGATCAGACCCGACTGCTGCTGGAGGATCCTGGAATCAACTACGTACAGGTCTTTGAGAACAAGGGCGAGTTGATGGGCTGCTCCAACCCGCACCCGCACAGCCAGATCTGGGCCACTAGCCACCTGCCCAACGAGGTCCAGAAGGAGCTGGACCATCAACGGTCATACCGCGAGCGCCACGGTTCCTCGCTGCTGCTCGACTATCTGGCGCAAGAGCAGCGGCGCAAGGAGCGCATCGTCTGCTCTAGCCAGCATTTCACCGCTCTGGTGCCGTACTGGGCCATATGGCCCTTCGAGACGCTGGTGCTGCCCCACCGCGCCGCCGCGCGTCTGATGGACCTCGACGACGGAGAGATCACTGCGCTGGCGGATCTGCTGAAGCGCCTGACCACCCGCTACGACAACCTCTTCCGGTGCAGCTTTCCCTACTCCATGGGCTTCCACCAAGCCCCGAAGACGGAAAGCGCCGGCGACTTCCAGCTTCACATGCACTTCTTTCCGCCGCTGCTGCGCAGCGCTTCCGTCCGGAAGTTTCTGGTTGGTTTTGAGATGCTCGGCATGCCTCAGCGGGATTTGACACCTGAACAGGCGGCGGATCGCCTCAGGGAATTGAGCGAGGTTCACTACAAGCAGACCGTCTGACTCCGGCATACCGGCTAGGCGCTGGTGATTTTGAGACCCGATCTTGTGGGGTCCCGCCCTTACTGCGGTTGAGATTTGCACAGGCGGCAGAAACTAGGACACGAGATCAGACGCTCGCCTTGAATCGGAGTCGAGCGGAGGAGGCGACGAGGCTGCCGAGCCGGCTCCGGAACTGGCATTCACCTCACCGAGGAAATGTCCTGGTTCGCCAACGCGCCAAGCGATCTGCGCCCCGGCGAAACGTGAGCGCAGATTTTCAAACCCAATCCTGCGGAGTCGTGCCCCTCTCACTGCTGTAGCGATTTGCCCATCAGCGCAACGGAGAAGCCGACATGCACAAACACCGATCCAACCGCTGCCCGTCCACAAGCCCCGCGGCGTGTCGAACTGGCTGGGCGGTCCGGGCGGAGGTTGCGGGAATTGCGGTGGCTTTGCTCCTATTCGGGCCGGCCGGCTGCAGTTCAGGCAGTTCCAATGCCGCGGCAGGCGCCACGAGCGCCGGTGGGAAAAGTGGTGTATCGGCTGGGCAGGGGGGCGGCGCGGGCCAGAGCGGATCGTCTGCGTCCGGCGGGAACACAGGCATGACAGGTGCGGGTGGGTTCAGCACTGCGGGAGGGACGGGGGGCGCGACGGCGGGCGCAGGCGGTTCCAGCGGTCAGACCAGGACAGGCGGGAGCGGGACGACGGACGGAGGGGCGAGCGCAGGCGGTGCGGGCGGCGGGGCGGGCACGGGTGGGAAGGCGGGCACTGCTGGGTCTGGCACCGCCGGCGCTCAGGGCGGGATGGGCGGAGGGGCGGGGACAGGCGGTGCGGGCGGTGGGGCCAATTCAGCAGGCGCGGGCGGCAAGGGCGGTTCGAGTGGCGGCGCTGGCGCCGGGGGTATCGTCAGCGCGGGCGCCACAGTCGGCGCCGGGGGCAACAAGGCTGGGGCAAGCGGAAGCGCGGGAACAGGCGGTTTGGCAGGGGTTGCGGGGGGCACACCAAGCGGGGGAAGTACCCAGAACACAGGGGGCGCAGGGGGAACCAGCGGTGCCGTTCAGGACCCCGAGGATCTCAAGCGAGCCTTCGCCGAGTACAGATTCGGCATGTTCATCCACTTCGGGATGAACACCTTCTCCAATGATGGGGCCAAGGACCTACCCAACCAAGATCCGTCCCTGTTCAATCCAACTAATCTCGATCCGGGCCAATGGATCGACGCTGCGGTGTCGGCCAAGATGAAGTTTGCCGTCCTCACGACCAAGCACCACGACGGCTTCCTGCTCTGGGACTCCGCCACGACCGACTACGACGTCGGCAACGCCAAGGTACCGACGGCGGGCCACGTGGACGTGGTCAAGTTGTTTGTCGATGCGTGTCGAGCGCGCGGGGTCGCGCCGGGTCTTTACTTCTCGATCCAGGACCGCTCCACGGCGGGGTTGGGCGCCAGCGGCTGGAGCGTCACCAACGAGCGCATGCCGCAGACCCTGATCGACTACGTCAAGGCACAGATCAAAGAATTGTTGACCAACTACGGCTACATTCCGTTTTTTGTGACTGACGGCTGGGCCTGGTCAATGGGCATGACCATCATGCCCTATCAGGACATCCGGGAGTACATGTACCAGATAAGCCCCAACACGCTCTTCTGTGAGCACCAGGGCCAACAGGTCCCGTGGCACGACGACATCGTCTACTACGAGGAGCCCAAGGGTGGGGCCTTTTCCCCGGCTGGCAACATCCTGGCTTCATGGCAAAGCCAGAAGATGGGACACGCCTGGTTCTGGACGCCTCCTGATGCGGGATACGCTGGTCCGGCTGTCTCGGACTACGTCACCAAGCATCTGGCGGACCTGGAACCCAAGTATACCAACTACGCGCCTGATTTCGGACCCAACCGCCAGGGCCTGTTGGAAGACGCCGTGGTCGCTCAGTTGAAGGCGGTGGGTGCCGCCTGGTCGCCGAATTTGTCGCGCCCGCCCCTGCCCACGCAACCGCCGCACCTCAACCATGTGCTCACCGCGGTCAACGCCACCGCGAGCAGCACGGCATCCGGATCCAAGGCCCTGAACGCGGTCGATGGAATCAACGACGGCGGGTTCACCACTTACTACACCGAGACCGTGTGGGAATCGGCCGCTGCCGCCCCGCAGTCCCTGACGATCGATCTGGGCAAAACCTACAGCGGCATCGACATGCTGAGCTACCAACCGCCCCAGATCGCACCCCAGCAAGCATCGCAGGACTTCACAGGACGCATCACCGGATATGCCATCTCCTACAGCACCGATGGCACGACCTTCTCACCGGTGACTCTCAAGACGGGATACGATGGCACGTGGCAGTGGGGCGCCACACAGTTGGCCGGTTGGGCATCGGCCGAGTTCAACGCAGTGACCGCGCGGTACGTGAAACTGCAAGCCACCTCGGCCACAGGCAACAACGTGAAGATCAACGAGGTGGATGTAGGCGGCCGCTTGGTCGCGCCCACTGCAAACTGAGGGTGCCCGTCCAGGACGGGCGCGATCCATGCATGTTTGAACCAGCGCTATCAGGATCCGGAACCGGCGGCACGAGCCGAGCGGTCGCGCTGCACGGACATGTTCGTGCGCGCGCCGGTGCGCATCGGGTGGGTTCCCAGAGGTTCAAGGATCCCTCTCACGCTCCGGAAACAGCCTGTTTGACATTTGGCCCAGACATCGACCAGACTTTATTCGTGTCGCTCGCCGAGGACGGCCTATCCTTGTCCGGCAGTGTTCGCAGCCCCGCGCCGGCTGGCGAGAAGGGGGAGGGTCCCCTGACCGTGTTGGCAAGAGCGGCGCTCAGCAACGAGCCCGAGGATGTTCGCAGGTTTCTCGACGCTATTGCCCCCACGGTTCGGCGAACTTGCCGCGGCGTCATGGGACCCAGCCATCCCGACCTGGAAGACACCATCCAGGAGTCTCTGATGGACCTCGTGCGCGCGCTGCCTCAGTTTCGATTCGAAGCCGACGTCTCGCGTTATGCAGCAAAAATCGCCCTGCGCGTAGCCATCGCCGAACGCAAGAAGGACCGTGCGCGGTTGGAAGGTTTGCGCCTCCTCCATCAGAGCCATGCGTCGCGGCCTCCCTCGCTCGATCCGGCCGGTGTTGTCGCTGAAGTCGAGTGCTCTTGGCTCACCAGTCTGGTTGTCCGCAAGTTGAAACGATCACAGGCCGAGGTGGTTCTCTTGCGCATTTTTCTGGGATGTTCGGTGGAGGAGATTGCCTCCATCACCGGTGTTCCGCTCGACACCGCCAAGACGCGACTGCGCACCGGAAAGGACAAATTGCGGCGCCATCTTGAGAAGCAAGGCTATTGCCCCGAGACTGCCGAGGTGTTGCGGTGAATCGTTGCTCGCACCCGGAAGCGGCCCTGGACATGGCGCTGGACGGGACCTTGCCCGCGGCGCAGCGCCCGGATCTCAACCTGCACCTGGCGGCCTGCCCGGCCTGCGCGGCACATATGGCGGCGGCTCAGCGGATGCGGCAAATATTGGCGGAACAGCCCCGGGACGAGCAGAGGGATCGGCAAGCGGTGGAGTTGGCCATGACGGGGCTCTTTCCGCCCCGGGCTGCTAGGCTCAGGTATCGTCCTGCTTTCCGGCTCGGGTTCGCGCTGACAGGGCTGCTCTTGGTCGGCGGCATCGCAGGGGCCACATTCTGGCGCTCGCACCGATCGTCCTCGGTCCCCGTGCTCGTCCCGCAGCCATCCGGGGGCACGAGCGAAGTTTCCGCAACCCCGAGCCAGCCCGAGCCGCGCCTGGTCGCCGAGCCCGACCCTCTGTCGGGCGAGCCGGCTGTGCAGCGGTCCTCGCGAGCACAGCCGACAGCAGCCGCGCTGTTCGCACACGCGCTGGCCCTGCGTGCCGAGGGCAAGGTCGAGGCGGCCATTGCCACCCACCTGCGGCTGCAACGCCTCTATCCAGCGGCGCGCGAGACGCGGTTGTCGTTTGCTCTCGCCGGGCGATTGCTACTTGAAAGGGGCTCGCCGGAGCAGGCGCTGGCACAGTTCAACCAATATCTGGCTCAGCCAGGAGACGTTGCGGAGGAGGCGTTGGTGGGACGTGCCACAGCCCTTGGACATCTCGGCCGCTCTGCCGACGAAGTGGCGGCCTGGCGAGAGGTGCTCGAACGTCATCCGGGATCGGTCTATGCGGCCCGCGCAAGAAAGCGGCTGGCCGCCCTGGCCGCAAAACCCCAGGCCGCGACGGAGCACGGACCCAGCCGCTAGTCATTTGTGACTGGGACCAGACTCAGATCGGATATTGTTGGTCGAAGATTGTCTCCCGGGCTGCGCATCCTAGTCCTGTCCGCCGTCATCAACATGCTGGGCGGGCGGCCGCTGTTTGCCACGCCGCCTGCACGGGGCGAAGTGAAGGTCGTGGTTGCCGGCAGCGATCGCTCGTTCGCCGCTATCGCGAAATCTCTGACGGAGTCCTTGTCCTTCATCGCCGTGACGGCCCAATTTGAACGAGCGGCGTCCGTGGACCCACGTAGCGTCTCGGAGATTCACCCGCCGCAACTGTCGCTCTTCGCCCGCTTGTGGATCGATGCTACGGCGGATCGTGACGTCACGTTGTACATCACAGACGCTGCCACAGAGCGCGTGTTCGTTCGGCACATAAACCTGGACCACGGCTTGGACACCGTGGTTGTCGAGACCCTAGCGCTCGTGGCACAGAGCTCGCTCGAAGCCCTGTTGGCGGGAAAGCTCATCGGCGTGACCCGCGACGACTACGAGCATTCGCTCGAAGCCCCTGCACCACGGCCTGCCCCGGAACCGGTCCCGAAGCAAACGGCGGCGCCCACGCCGCACGATGTGCAGCCGTCCCGTTGGCAGCTTTGGGCTGGGTATGAACTACAAGGGTGGGATGGCACGACCGTGCGCCACCAAGCGGCTCTCGGCATCGAGTACGAACGCTGGAGGTTGCGCTTGGGAGTGGACCTGTTCGGCACTTGGCCGATCCAGTTTCACAGCGGAGAATTGGGAGCCGAGTTGTTCAGCAACGGGGTCCGGCTGGGCGTGTCGCGTCCCTTGGAGCTTTCGCATCAGCTACGCCTGGTCCCAGGGATTGGTCTTGCGATCGAGCTCAGTCGCATACGTCCAGAGCTAAGCAGTCCGGATGCCCAGACGGTATCCCCGTACTTCGCGATCGACCCGACGATGCGCGCCGTTCTGGGCATCGAGCGGTCCTTGAGCCGCTGGTCGCTGCGTGGAATCCTGGGCGTGGATGTCGAGACCCGTCCCGTTCAATATGTGATCACTCGCCAGGCCGCGACCGAGGTGGTGCGGACGCCCTGGAGGGAGCGACCCTTCGCGGCGATCGTCTTGGGAGCAAGGCTTTAGAGTCTCAGTCTCGGAACTAGCGCGAGGCTTCGTAGATCTTTGTGGGACCGCCGCCACGTCTCGAATCGAAGACAATGTGATCTCCATTGTCGGAGAGCCAGGGATCAGCATCGTCGTTGACGTTCAGTTCCGTGGCTGGCTGCGGGACAGAAAAGGCATCCGTCACCGCGGCACGAGTCGCGTAGAAGAGTGAGTTCGCTGTGCCCAGGCGTCGCGACGCAAACACTATGCTTTTGCCGTCGAGGTACAGCGCCGGATCCCAATCGAATTGAGAGGAATTCAATTCAGTGAGCGGCGTGGGCGTGCCCCACGGGTCCGCCGTCGACGCGCGGGTGGTTGCGTAGAGATCCCAGTCCGAGCCGTGGAAGGAAGCAAAGACCATGAGCAATTCATCTCGAGCCAACGTGGGTGACAGATCCTTGTCACCCCCGACGAAGTCGGTTACCGGTACCGGCTGATCCCAGGGATCGGCTCGTGTTGCCCGGTGTGACACCCAAAGGTGCTCGCCCGCTGCGCCTCCCGGGCGCGCACTGGCCAAGTACATGGTGAGCCCGTCGGCTGATACCTCCGGTGTTTCGTCCAGATAGGCGCTCGACAGTTCAACAACCTTGCTCGGCGTCTCCCAGAGGGCCGTGCTGCTGGCTCGTTGAACCACCCAAATGTCCCAGTCGGTGTTGGGATTTGACGCAAAGTAGAGCTCCCGCTCGTCGGCGGTCATGGTCGGATCCACCTGGCTCGCGGGCAAATTCGCGAGCGCGGGATGAAGTGTGACCTGGCCAAAGGGAACCCAGAGTTCCGCCCCAGGGCCCGCCTCGCCAGACAGTGCGTCTTGGCTGCCTGCAAACCCATCGACGAGGACATCCGCAGCCGCGCCCGCCTCACCCCGGGGTGCCGCCAGGCTCCCCAGCGAACGCTGATCCACACTGCAGCCATGCGCTGTCAACGCGGCGAACCAGCCAAGCAGCAGCAAAGACCAGACCTTTGGCATGTCTTTGCAGCTTAGCATTGGCACAAGGCGGAGGGGCCGGCGTGTTTCTCGAGAATGGCCACGCAGGCCGCTTTCCGCCGGGCGTTCCACGCTTGCGCTGGCCGGTCAGTGCCTATGCCCTATCGTTCCGGCACGTTCGTCGCCAGGTCCTCGGCTTTCAGCTTCTGAATCATTCGCACATACGCGCTGCTGACCGCGGCACAGAGTGCCTGCAAGTCGGTAACCGGTCCCTCGGGAAGCGGGCCGCCGTCGGCGGCGTGTGCGTAGACCAGGTTGAGGACGCGGTTCTTTACCTGGACTGGCACCACGACAACCTGGGAGGGTTCCCCGCAGTGCAGGTATTTCCAGATCTGGTGCTGCAGTTTCCCACCCTCGGCTGGAGCCAACCCGCGAAATGAAGTGCGACGATCGTGGGCGAGCCGAAAGCATGACGGCATCGAGATCGGAAACGCGATGGTCTGGATGGCCGCCTCCTGAATACCAGGGGCGAAACCGCGCCACACGCGTGCCTGGCCGTCGCGCACCAAAAGAAACATGCCGCAGCCAAAATAGCCCCGCATGAAGTCCATCACGACGTCGGCCAACTGTTCGCGGTGCTGGGCCACGGCGAGGCGATGAATCGCATCTTCCAGGCTCACCACGGGGCCTGGGCCGGGCGAGCGAGCCCGCGGCTGCGAGGGCGGCGATGGCGGAGCCAGATTGCGCACGGGTGTCGGAATTGGGGTGGGCGTCCTCGCGTACCTCATGCCGGCCGTCCGCTCAGACGGCACAGGGGCCGGGGTGGACGAGGTTCGGGTCGAAGCCGACGGCGCGGCGGACGTCGGGGTCGGGATCCTTGAGGTCAGCGGCCCCTTGACCAGCCCGGATCCGAGGAACTGCACGGGCGTGATGAGCGATCGACGCGTCTTGATGTTCACCTCCGCGCCGTAGAGCCGCATGATGTTGCGAGCAATTACGATCTCGCCTGCCACCAGGGGCTCGACACGCGCGCCCAGGGCGAAGGACAGGTCGTCGACAGTCAGCCCGTCGAGCGGGGCGGCCATGGCCGCCACGACTTGCTTCACCCCGTTGCGCGAAGCTGCGAGCGGCACGGCCAGGTAGCGCACGGCCAGGCTGGCCTTCAGCATCGCGACGATGGTGGGGTCGGCGCGGGAAAAGTGACGTTCCAACGCGGCGGGCACGCCCATCTGTCGACTCAAGGCCAGGGAGAGTTGGTCGGTACCAATGAAACCCAGCTCAACCAGATGGGTGCCCAGTCTGCCGCCGGCCGTTTCCTGCGCGCGCAGGCCGGCGTCGAGTTGCTCGGGCGTGATCTGCCCGAGCTGGATAAGTATCTCGCCCAGTTTCATTCCGCTCTGTGCTTTTGGCAGGCAGTCAATCATTCATCATCGGCGGATTCAGCCCTCTTCTGCAGGTACGCGGCCTTGCGGCGGCGAATGGCGTGAGCGGCTTTATCTGGACAGCCGCCCGGGCTAAGGACCCAGAAGGACGAAGAGAGGCGGCAGAGGAATTTTCGCTCCTCGCCTGATAGATCCTCTTCTGTGACGAAGCCTCTCTTGGACGGTCAAGCCCTCCCATTTTCTGGTCGGAGGATTCCGTTGGCCGCTCTTACAGAGCGGCTCTATGCGGCCTACGGGCCGCAGGGTTGGTGGCCTTTGCTCGAGCACCGGGGCAGCAACCCGACGCTCACCGGGCGGCTGACTGGCTACCATCCGGGCGACTATTCTTTCCCCCGCACCGAGGCACAGCGTTTCGAGATCTGCTGCGGCGCCATCCTCACCCAGAATACCGCCTGGCCCAACGTGGAAAAAGCGCTGCAAGCTCTTGCCGATCAGGGCTTACTTGCGCCGCGCTGGATCTTGGGGGTCAGCGAAGACCGCCTGCAACAGGCGATTCGCCCCTCGGGATATTTTCGCGCCAAGGCTCGGAAGCTGCGCGCCCTGTGCGAATTCTACTTGTGGCTTGCTGGCCGCTCGCCGTCGCGCGAGCAACTGCTGCAGGTGTGGGGCGTGGGGCCGGAGACTGCAGACAGCATCCTGCTCTACGCCTATGCGCAGACCGAAATGGTGGTCGACGCGTACACGCTCAGGATCCTGCGCCGCCACGGCTACCAGCGCCGGGAACCAAGCTACGCCGCGGCGAAAGCCTACTGCGAGAGGAATCTGCCGCGCTCGCTCGCTGGCTATCAGGAGTTCCACGCGCTCATGGTCGAGCACGCCAAGCGCCTGCGTGCGGGCGGTCTAGAGCGCCGAACGGTTTGACNNAGGCAAACCGTTCGGCGCTCTAGCTCCCTAGAATCTTCGCCAGGATGGCGTCGAGCTCGTCGAGAGAGCCGTAGTAGATCTCGATGTGGCCGCGGCCCGGGCCGGCCTCGACCAGCTTCACCCGCGCCGAGAGGGCACGTTGCAGGCGCAGGCCCAGGTCGCGCGCGGCCGGCGATTCCTTTTCCGGCGGCGGGGTAGGCCGGCCCCCGTCTTCACGTTCGCGGCGGACCAACGCCTCGACTTGGCGGACAGAAAGCCCACGGCTGGCCGTCTGGCGCGCCAGTCGTTCGATCACCGCATCCTCTTCGAGACCGAGGAGCGCGCGCGCATGGCCCATCGATAGGCGCCCCTCGACCACCATGGCCCGCACCGAGGGCGGCAGCTTGAGCAGACGGAGAGCGTTGGCCACCGTGCTGCGCTCTTTGCCCACGCGCGCGGCCAGCGATTCCTGCGTGTAGCCGAATTCGGCCACCAGATGTTGATAGCCCTCGGCTTCCTCGATGGGGTTGAGATCTTCGCGTTGCAGGTTCTCGACCAGTGCCAACTCGAAGGCTTGCGCCTCGGCTACTTCGCGGATGATCACCGGTACCTGGTGCAGTCCTGCCCGCTGGGCCGCTCGCCAGCGTCGCTCGCCTGCGACCAACTCAAAGCCCCCCGCTGGTCGCACGCGCACCACCAGCGGTTGGATAATGCCCTGGCTGCGGATGGACTCAGCCAGCTCATTGAGACGGGCGTCGTCGAATGTCTTGCGTGGCTGTTTTCCCGAGGGGTGGATGTTCTCGATGTCGACCGCGCGTAGATTGCCGCCCGCTTTGGTCTGCGTCCCCTCTTCGGGAGAGGGGGTTGCCGCTGCCGGAATCAGCGCGGCCAAACCGCGCCCCAGAGCTTGGCGCTTCCCGCCACCGGTCACGAGGGATCCCCTTTGGGTCGCGCGTGCCGGGCCAGAAACTCGCGCGCGGCTTCCATGTAGCTCTTGGCCCCTTTGGACGCGACGTCATAGAGCAGAATCGGCTTGCCAAACGAGGGCGCCTCGGAGAGGCGCACGTTGCGGGGAATCGGTGTGCCGTACACGCGGTCGCCGAAGTGATGGCGCACCTCGTTAATAACCTGCTCGGTCAGGTTCTGGCGCGTGTCGACCATGCAAAGGAGAATGCCCTCGATGTCGAGGCCGGGGTTGAGTGACCGGCCCACCAGATTGACCGTGGCTTGTAGGTCGGAAAGACCTTCCAGCGCGTAGTACTCGCATTGCAGCGGGACCAGGACCCCGTCGGCGGCGCAGAGAGCATTGAGAGTGAGCAAGCCGAGCGAGGGTGGGGTGTCAATGAGGATGAAGTCGTAGTCGGGCGTCACCAAACGCAAGGGATCGCGCAGCTTCATCTCGCGGCCAAGCTCGGACACGAGCTCGATTTCGGCGCCGGCCAGATCGTGGCCCGACGGCACCAGCTTGAGGAAGGGCAGCTCGGTGGATCGGGTGACCTCCGCGACGGTTTTCTCGCCGATGAGCACGTCGTACACGCTACCCTCTTTCGCGCCAGCCGCCTGCCGGGCGTGGCCAAGGCCCGAGGTGGCGTTGCCTTGCGGGTCCATGTCCACCAGAAGCACGCGTTTCTCGGCCACCGCCAGCGAGGCGGACAGGTTGACTGCGGTGGTCGTCTTTCCGACGCCTCCCTTCTGGTTCGCAACCGCGATGACCCTGCCCATGGTGCTGTGATCCCGTCGAGCGGGCTCACCCTCCTAGCATCAATAGGGCCGCCGTTTCAACCGAGCCGACTCAGAACCCTGATCCCGCGATGGCCGCATCAAATCTTGGCCGTAGACGTGGTCGTGGTCGAGGCCGTGGCCGGGTGAGCACCGTCGGCCACGGCCACGAAAACGACCAGGACCACGTCCGGAACCACCACCGATCGCTCCGATTGGGTGCGCGGCTTAATCATGGAAAGGCCTGTCTTTCTGGGGGAGTCCGCCCCTTCGCTCTACTTGTCGCGGGTTTGCGATCAGAACACAAAGCCGCTCATGGAGAAAAGCGAGGCACAAACTTGACGAGCCTTGACGTTGCAATACTACTTGAACCTACATGTAGCAGATTCCCCTGCAACCCAAGGAGAAACACGATGAGCTACGGCGATATGAAGACCTACCAAACCTTCGAGGAGTTCGAGCGCGAGGAGCTTCGCCGCATGGAGGCTGTGGGCAACTCCGTGGACGAGATGATCGACACCATCTTCGGCGAGGAGCTGGACCTAGAGTACATGGCCGCAAGCCGTCGCTCCTCTGTCGATGAGGACGACTGACACTGACATGGGAACCCTGGGAGGGTTCGCTCCGCCCTTCGGC
>PMIX01000173.1 GCA_003158395.1 Myxococcales bacterium
CTAGCAGGCCGATGAAGAGCGCTGTTGACCTGCCCCCAGGATCTGGTCCACTTTCTATGCGAGTCCGACCGTTGTTGAATATTCCTTCGGTGTGAGATTTCCCAGAGAGCTGTGCGGGCGGACCTCGTTGTAGTCGACCCGCCAGGCTTCAGTTTCCGCCCGCTCGTCGCTGTCAAGCCAGACACCGTGGTGCCCGACGGTCCCGGATGACGAGTTGGCGAAGGACAACTGGCCTCCGGCGGCCCGATGACAGCCTTCGCGCCGACTACCACCTTTGCCAGGGCCGGAACGATGCACCAGCTGACCCGTTCTGGTGCGCTTTCCCGGAGCCCGGGTGTTGAATGGTTGCGATCGAGTTTTGGCACCAGATGGGACGCGTGTGCTCCGTCTCAGCCATCAAAACCCGCAGAGCCAGCCGGCCAGGGGGCGCACCTTGATCGTCCGCTTGCCAACGACGATGTCCTCGCGATCGTTCTCGGTGAGCACCAATCCGACATCAAGTCTCTGCTCGTCCAGCGCCTCGGTCATAGCACTCACCTCGCGCGCGCGCACTTGTGGATCGGCAAGCGACAGGGTTACCTGGACGAGTTCGGCCAGAGCTCGTCCCCGGCGGCAGGCGAAGTCGACTTCGCGGCCGCTCGCAGTCCTGTAGTACGACACGTCCGCGCCGCGCCGCAGGAGCTCCAAGAACACCATGTTTTCGGTGAGCGCGCCCAGGTTGTGCGAGAAGCTGAGCGAAACCCGGTTGGCCAGGCCCGTGTCCACCGCGTACACCTTCTTGGGGGCGATCGACCGTCTCTTTACCGAGGCATCGTACACCGGCACTGTGGCCAGGACGAAAGCTTGCACCAGGAAGTCCGTGTACGCCGACACCGTGGTGACGCTGCCCAAACCCAGCGAGGCTTTCAGCTTGTTGAACGAGGCCAGGGTGGCGACGTTGCTCATGTAGTAGAGCGCCAGCTCGCGCAGGGCGCGGGTGTTCTTGATGTCGTGACGGGTGGCTACATCCCGGTAAAGGATGTCGTCGTAAAGTTGCGTGAGTAGGTCGGGAGAATCGTAGACCAGCGGCTCGGGAAACCCCCCGTGCAACCGGTACGTGACCAAGTGGCGCGCGAGGGTGGCACGGCCGGAGGGCCGGAGCAGCAGTGCCTCGTTCGCATCCACACCCATGTGCCGGAGGTACTCGCGGAACGAGAATGGAAAGAGGTCGACCGTGACGTGGCGGCCGGTGAGCTTGCTGCCCAACTCGCGGGAGAGCAGCGCTGCGTTCGAGCCGGTGATGATGAACTTTCGCCCCGACTCGAGCATGCGGCGTACGAAGGCCTCCCACCCTGGGGCATTCTGAACTTCGTCTAGCAGCATCACCTTCTGCTCGCCGAAGCACTCGATGAGCACTTCGTGCAGAAGCGCGAAATCACGCGCCTCGAAACCGAGAAGTCGCTCGTCCTCAAAGTGGCAGTAGTGGTACCCGGAGGTAAGGAACTGCTTCGCGATCTGGCGCAACAAGGTCGACTTGCCACAGCGCCGGACCCCGGCAAGCGTAATGACGTGAGGCTTATCCATGTGACGACCCACATCGGGAAGGACGTCCCGGCGCGTTCCTGGGCGCTTCTTCTCGAAGACCGCCCGCTGGTCGAGCAGGATTTCCTTGAGCAGGCGCCTTTCCATTGGCAGTGGATATGATAGTCGGACACTTTCCATTGTCAATGGAAAGGTAGGCCTAGACCTGCTGCGTCCGCGTTGCCCAGAATTACCGTGTGAAATCGAGACGATGCAACGGCGTGGGTAACTGTGCTCCCATGCGAATGTAACTAGGGCGTGTCCCCAACCAATCCACTCTGGGGCGCACCCAAAGTCCACGGCGAACTGCTCAAGCTTGGCATCGACATCGGCGAACGAAGTGTGTCCCGCCTCATGCCGCCGAGGCCACGCAAGCCACCCTCGCAGACTTGGCGCACGTTCCTCGACAACCACCTCAGCTCGCTGGCCTCGATCGACTTCTTCGTGCGGCCTGACCGGCGCAAGCCTCTGCCCCGCCGACGCCGACATGGATGGCCAACCTCTGCCCACTCGACGAGGAAGCCCCCGATCCGATGCCGATCGCGTGCCCGAGGTGGGCGCGCTCGCGCGCGAGCACGATTTCGCCCTCACCCTCTACCCAGAATCGGCCACCCGACGGTCCCGGATGACGAGTTGGCGAAGGACGGGGCGAGAAGTCGGTCCATAGACATGGATCTCTTCAAGATAGTTGATCATCAGGCCGGGCACGCCATACCGCTGCTTAAGCTCAGTCGTATCGCGTGCAGCGTCAGCATGTTGGTCTGGAACGGCTCATCCCCGAACACCAGGCCATAGGTGACGATGATGTCGTCCCCGGGTTTGGCCATGCCGTGGGCGCAAAGCTCGCGCTCGGCCTGTTCGATCACGCTGGCGACACCCTTGACCCAGGCCCCAAACAGCGGGCGCACGCCCCAGTAGAGGCCCAGCCGCTGGAGGACGGCCTCGTGCCGCGAGAACGCCACAATGTTGGACAGAGGGCGCTGCGCGGAGAGCACGGCTGCCGAATGGCCGCTCTCGGTGTACACGGCGATGGCCGCCAGTTTGAGGTCCTCGGCGATCTGCGCGGCGGCGTCGGCCACCGAGCTGGAGTAGGTCCGCTCGGTCACATCAGGCCGCTCCTTCCACAGGTTATGGTAGAAGTCGCTGCCTTCGATCTCGTCGATGATGCGCGCCAGGGTCTTGACTGCTTCGATAGGATGGTCACCCACCGAGGTTTCGGCCGAGAGCATGACCGCATCGGTGCCGTCGAGAACGGCATTGGCCACGTCCGAAACCTCGGCGCGGGTGGGCCGCGGGTTCTTGATCATGGAATCGAGCATCTGGGTGGCGGTAATGGCGGGTTTGGCGCGCAACTTGATGTCCCGCAGGATGCGCTTCTGAATCAACGGCACCTTCTCATTGCCTGCTTCCACGCCCAGGTCGCCCCGCGCCACCATAACCGCATCGGCCACGTCCAGAATCTCGTCCAACCGGCCTACCGCCTCCGGCTTCTCGATCTTGGCGATGATGGGGATCCCGCCGGCCAGCTCTTTGGCCTCCTTCACGTCCTGCGGGGTTCGCACAAAGGACAAGGCGAACCAGTCCACACCCAGCTCACGGCCGAACACGATGTCATTCTTGTCTTTTTCGGTCAGAGCCGGCACCGACAGAGCCGAACCGGGCAGGTTCATGCCCTTGTGGTCTTTGAGCACGCCGCCGTCGACCACGCGACACACCACGTCGTCGCCCTTGATGGATTCCACCCGGAGCTGCAAGAGGCCATCGTCGAGCAAGATAGGATCTCCAGGTTTTACGTCGCGCGCCAAGGGCAGGTAGGTGTGCGAAACCCTCTCGCTCGTGCCCAGCACGTCTGCAGCGGTCAGGCAGATGCTCTTGCCCTTTTCTAGGGGCACCTGACCGTTGGTCATGCGGCCCACGCGGATCTTCGGGCCACAAAGGTCGGCGAACAAGGTAATGGGCCGGCCCGCCTGACGGGCCGCCGCGCGCAGCTCGTCGTAGGTCTTGCGGTGGGTTTCGGTGTCACCGTGCGAGAAGTTGAGGCGCGCGACATCCATGCCCGCCTCGATCAGCTCCAACAGGCGGGGCACGCCCGCGGTCGCAGGCCCCAGGGTACAGACGATCTTCACCTTGCGCATGCGTGGCCTCCTGCCGAGGCTATGGTCGCAGAAGGTCATGCCTTGCCGCAAGCTCGTTAAGATCTGGCGGATTTTCTCTTGACCTGTATTATTCCCGACCTGAGACGCTAAACGTCAAGGAGGGATCCCGATGAAGCGAATGTTTCTAGTTTTGGTTGTGTCCGCTGTCCTACCCATTGCCGGCCTGGCCCAGGCCCAAGACAAGGCCGCTGCGGCCAAACCGGCGGCCGCCCCGGCCGCGGCTCCCGCCGCCAAAGCCGCTGCTCCGGCTGCCAAGGTCCCAGCTCCTGTGGCCGCCGCTGAGAAGCCCGCTGCCAAGGCCGATGCTCCGGCTACCACAGAGAAGGCCGAGAAAGCCGAGAAGGCCAAGGCTGAAAAGGCCGAGAAGGCCGAGAAGGCCAAGGCCGAAAAGGCCGAGAAGGC
>PMIX01000329.1 GCA_003158395.1 Myxococcales bacterium
GGGAGGGGGAGCGGCAACGGGCGGGGGTGGAGGGGCGTCAGGGGGAATGACGGGTGGAACAGGAGGAATGACCACGGCAACCGGAGGCACGGCGACCGGAACGGGAGGAACGGCAACTGGAGCGGGAGGAACGGTGCCCGCTCCTCCTTCCCTTTCAGGAGCAGCAGTCAAGGATTTCGGAAATGTGGAGGTGGGCGTCACGTCGACAGTGGCGACGTGGACCATCAACAACGTCGGGGGATCTCCCTCCGGCACCCTGATGCTCACGAACGCAAGCCCAGCCGAGTTGATGGTTCTCACGAATGGTTGCACCGGCGTTCTCCCGGCCGGTGGAACGTGCTCATTGTCGGTCGCGGTCACGCCATCCGCGGGCGGTGCCAGAAGCGCCAGCCTCACTATGAGTGCCTCTCCCGGCGGCTCGGTCACGTTTGTTGCCGCGGCGAACGGCCAGTACCGGCTGACGGTCTCCGTAGTGGGTGGCGGTACGGTTACCTCGACGCCCGCAGGAATCAGTTGCGGGACCAATTGCTCGATTCTCGTCGACGCGGGAGGGGCCATCGCCCTTCGTGCGACGATGACCAACGGCGCGAACCTCTTCTTTTCCGGCTGGACCGGCGCCTGTTCTTCGCCAGCGCGCAACTGCTCGTTGAAGATCTCTGCCCCGACCACCGCGACGGCGACGTTTGGAACATTGACGAACAACCTCGTATTCGCCACCTCCACCACCTTCCCGACAAATCGAGGAAGCGCAGCAGCGTACGACTCGGACTGCAACGCGGTAGCAACGGCAGCCGGGCTCAATGACGCCGCCGGGACCGCTTACATCGCCTACATTTCCGACGCCGCCTCAGCTGCGCCGAGCCGGCTGGGGCCGACCGCCCAAGGATGGGTGAGGCCTGATGGCAAACCGTTCGCGGCAACTCAAACGTCTTTGATATCGGAAAACGCCGTGTTGAACCCAGTGCTGTTCGACGAGCAAGGAAACGATCTATCCAATTCCGACTACGTCGTGCTCACGGGGACCACGCAAGGAGGCGTCATCGGCCCCTCGCCTTCTACCTGTAGCAACTGGACGAGTAGCAGCGCCACGGATTTCTTCCTTGGAGGCAACGTCTTGGAGGGACCGCGCGGGTGGACGTATGGGGCACTGGGCACATGTCAGAGTCCCCGCAGGCTCCTGTGCATGGGGCGAACCAAGACGGCTCCGTTGGCCCCAGTGGCTGGGAGCGGTACCAAGATTTGGATGACCAACACGGTATTCACCGTGGGCGGGGGTCAGACACCCGATCAAAAGTGTCAAGCGGAGATGCCTGTTGGTGTGGCGAGCGCTTTGGCCCTCATCGCGACAACCACGAGATCCGCCGCGTCCGTGTTGGACATGGCCGCGACCTACGTTCGTCCAGATGGAGCCGTGGTTGGCACTGGCGCAACATTGGCGGCCGGGGGGCCGCTGCTGAGCGGAATCTGGCAATCCGCGGATCTCAAATACCGAATTATCGGCTACAGCAGAGCTTGGACTGGACAGACGGACCTGCACACCGTCGGGACGCCCGCTAGCACCTGCGGCAACTGGCTCGACGTCACGCAGGCCGCGGGAGTGCAGGGAATTGTCGACACGGTCGCCTCCGGTTGGTGGAACGGGATCACGGCTCCCTGCGGTGGCACCGATAGCTTCGGCAACGATCTGGGCGTTCTCTACTGTGTGGCCGTCCCCTGACCCGGAGGATACATCTGTTCCGCGCTACCGCCGGAGGCGCCTCATGGCTGGGCCTCGCACGTGGTGGGTTGGGCGTGAAGGAGCGGAAGCGGGCTGGGGTTCGAGGGCCAGCACGCCATCGAGTGGTAGTCGGACGATGAACTCCGCGCCCTTGCCGATCCCCTGGCTGTGCGCGCTGATCTGCCCGCCGTGCAGCTCGCAGACCATGAAAAGCAAGAATGGGATTTCGCGACGAAAACCGCCGCCAAGAAGACAGGAACGAGGGCAGATCGATGCCCCTCGGCACTCGTGGACCGCGCCCCTGATCAAGATTGTCGTCGCCGCCGTCGTCGCCGCTGTCACCACCCTGATCGAGCACTTGCCATGGTTCAAGTAGTCGCCGGCGCCTCCCGGCGCGGATCGTCCGTGCAAGCCGCGAATCGCTGCCCGGCCGGCGTCGGTGGCGGCGAAGCACTTGCAGAGATAGCCGGCGAGGCGCGCTGGAGCTGGATCGATAGCCATTTGTCGACCACTGCGCATCGGCGCGGATCTGGACCTGGGGCTGGGGCATCGGCACTACAGTCTGATCTTCGCGTTCAAGATGGCCCGAAATTCGTATCGAACGCCGCACCGAACTCGCCAGCAACCGTGACGACCGCGCCATCGAATGACCACACGTCGGCCCCGGATGTCAGGCTGCTGGTGATGATCTCGGCATCGACCCAGCCTATCCCCCGACGAGCCAGTCGACGTCGCCTTATGAAAGAGAGAACCTCCTCGTAGGGAACGCGTTCGGCGGTCGGAAGTCTTTGCAGTAGGCGTTCCTGATCCGAGGACAGCCCACCCAAGACGAGCTCTCCTACGACCAGCGGATGCACGAGAACGATGCCCTCCTCCTCCAAGAGTGTCGCCAAAGGACGAGCAGTCGCGCGCCCAGCAAAAAAGTAACGCCAGACAGAGGTGTCGACCAGAACCGGCCTCATGACCTGCGTCGCCGCACGGTAGCCAGGTCTGGAATGTTCCCTTCCAGGGCGCGCAGCCTTCGCCGTGCTTCACGTTCAAGCAGAGCGCGCAGCCCCATCTCGATAACCTCGGTTTTCGTCCGCGCGTGCGTCTCGTCCAGTGCAGAACGCATGAGATCTTCGTCAAGGTCGACCGTGGTTCTCATGCATACAAATTATGCGCCACTATATGCATTCGTCAAGTCGAGGCGCCACGTCCGGGCCGCTCGCAGGGGGTGGATGTTGCAGCGGCGGCGATCTTCGTATCTTCACGGAGGGGGTGAAAAGACCGCCTGGATCTTGGGCGGCGCTTTCGGCCAGACGCCGAAGTACTGGCTCAATCTGCAGGCAACGCACGATCTCACCAGGACGAGGCCCGCGCGACCGGTCGCCCGCATGCCCGAAGCGATCAAAGCCGCGGGCACGGTGCGTCGGCAATGGTGAAGATGCGCAGAACTTGGCCGAGCAATTTCCCGTCGAAGGCGAGCGGAAAGCGCAACGGGACGGCCGCGCCCAGGGTCATTGTGCGCTGGACGATCTCTCACGCAAAGACGAAAGCAGCTCCTCAAGCTTGTCCATGCGTGGTGGCTTGGCGACGTGCTGGTCAAAGCCAGCCTCGGCTGCCCGCTGCAAATCCTCGGGCAGCGCGTACCCGCTCAGGGCCACCAGAAACACGTCTTTGAGCGCGCCATCGGCGCGGAAGGCCCGCGCGACCTCGTAGCCATCCATGCCGGGCAGCCCGATGTCGCACAGCACGACTTCGGGACAGAACGCGCGCGCCCTGCTCAGGCCGGCGGGCCCGTTGTTGGTTACCTGGACCTGGTGGCCGCAGAGATCGAGCGCCTCGCGCAGACTCTGGGCTGCATCGGCCTGGTCCTCAATGATGAGCACGCGCCGGGTTGGGCGTGAAGGAGCGGAAGCGGGCTGGGGTTCGAGGGTCAGCACGCCATCGAGTGGTAGTCGGACGATGAACTCCGCGCCCTTGCCGATCCCCTGGCTGTGCACGCTGATCTCCCCGCCATGCAGCTCGACCAGCCCCTTGACCAACGCCAGGCCAAGCCCGAGGCCGCCTTTGCTCCGGTCCAGGGTGTCATCGGCCTGCGCAAAGGGCTGGAACACGCGCGGCAGCAATTCCGGCGAAATGCCCACGCCGGTGTCCGCGACCCGAATGATGGCTTGCCTCGCCACGTCGTCGACGGCGACGGATACCTGGGTGCGCCCGCCCCGGCCGGTGAATTTGGCCGCGTTTTGCAACAGATTCCCTACCACCTGTGCCAGGCGCGTCCGGTCGGCGTTCACGGCAATACGCTCGGCTGGAAGCGCGGTCTCGATGTGGATCTCGCCCTTCTCGAAAAGCGAGCGGTGATCGTCGACGGTTCGCTGCACGAGATCAGTCAAGTCCAGCGGCTCGCACTGCAACCGGATCTTGTTCCTCGCGACGCGGGTCACGTCGAGAAGATCGTCGACCAGATGGGCCAGGTGCCCGACCTGGCGGTCGATGATGGCCTGGGCCCGGCGGGCCTGGTCGCCGCCAGGGGGCGCCCGATCCAAAATGAAGAGGCTGTTGCGGATGGGCGCGAGCGGGTTGCGCAGCTCGTGGGAGAGCACGGCGAGAAACTCATCCTTGCGTCGGTCGGCGTCGCGCAGCGCCTCCTGGGATCGAATCAGGTCGGTGATGTCGGTCCAGACCGTGACCGCTCCGATAGCCTGACCGCCCAACTGCAAGGGGGCGGACGAAAATGATACGACCATCTCCTGCCCGTCCAATCGGGTGAGAACGAATCGCTCGCCGAGAACGTGCTCGCCCTTCAGTGCACGAGCGGTGGGCAGCTCCTCGCGGACGATCGGACGCCCGTCGAGCCGGCGAGAGGACAGATGTTTGGCCAGAATCTCGATGTCAACCCCGATCGGGTCGATGTCATAAAGCGCCCGCGCCGCAGCGTTGGCGCGGACCATCGACCCTGCGGCGTCGTACACCATGATCCCATGGGTCATCGTCGCAAACGCGGCCTCCAACTCAGCCGCGTTGCGCCTGGCTACCTGCTCGGCCCGCTCCCGCGCGGAAACCTGCTTCTCCAGCCCTCTGCCCCACAACGTGAGACCCACGACACCCAGCAGCCAAAGTAGTCCGTGGGCAATCGAGGTGTGCGCGACCTGCGGTCTCTCGATGGCCAGGAGCGGCTCCATGGGCACAGAGACGCTGATCCCGCCCCGGATGTCCCCTTCCTTATAGCCTTGTTGAGCGTGGCATCTGAGACAGGGCTTCTCAATCAGGAAGGGCCGCATCAGGCGCAGGTCCTGCCGCCCGTTCTTGTTCTCGAATGCGCTCACCTCCTTGACTCCCTCCTCGAAGGAGGTCAGCGCAGCCGTCTCGAAGAGGTCGGGCGCGTTCTCGGGGCGCAAGGGTTTGAGGCTGGTGAGGTGGCCTCGGCTGCCGCGGCCCTGCTGCGCCAGCTGGTTGACCTGACGGGCCATGTAGGCAGGATTGAGCAGCGTCAGAGACAGGCCGGAGGTTGTCGTGACATCCCGATTCGGGGCGTTGAGATAGGGATTGGGGGCCGTGTGCTCCGACACCGGCACGTACACGCCGCCCTGCTGCGCGGCCCATCTGCGGTAGAGAATGTCGCTGTCGAAAGTGACCTGGGCGCTGATATGCGCGATCTCGATGGTCTTGGCTCTTTGCTCGTGCAGATTCCACACGAACGACACAGCTAGGCACGCTGTCCAGAGTGCAGCCAAGAAACGGGCTTGACCCCTCATCGAGAGTTGGATGTCGCGGGCGAGGGGGTGTGTCAGTCAGCCCGTGCCCTGAGGGTAGCCCTGAGCGGTTACGCCCTGCCCGATGACTTGCAGCGGGCCAGGGAGGCGGCGTTCGAGAGGCACCTCGCGAAGCCATCGAGCGTGGAGAAGCTGGAGGAGCTGCTTTCGGATGCCCCTGCGGGCAGCGAGCACTTGAATTCGGAGTAGAGCGGGCGCGTAGGTGCGAACCGACACAAAGCGTGGTGTCCAGTGTCCCGTCCGCTGGCCTGGCCGGACGCTTGACGTTGACCAACGTGCTCGCCGGGAAAGGCTGGTCCACAATAGGGGTGGAGGGCTTCGATGTTGAGGGAGGTTGGCCCAGTTGTTCGCGGGCAAAGTCGAGTGAAGTTGCTCGGGGGGCTGCTCGTGCGCTACGGAGGAGCTGTTGCGCTGGTCGCAGGTGCGTTTCTGCTGCGGCAGGAGATCTCGACAGCCTCCGGTCCCCTACCACTTTACATCACGTTCGTCCCGATGTTGATGGTCGTGGCCCTCCTGTGGGGGTTGCGGGCAGGCCTGCTCGCGACAGGATTGGCCGCGATCCTGGCCTGGTACTGGATTCTTCCTCCGGTGGGGCAGTTCCGCATCGAAGGCTCGTCCGATCTGGTGGGCCTGGTGCTTTTCACCGGCACGGGCATTTTCATAAGCGTGGTCGGGCATCTCTATCAAAGGGCCCGACAGAGGGCCGCCGCTCTCGAAAACGAGGCCAAATATCGCCTTCTGTTTCACAACATGCTGGATGGGTTCGCCTATTGCAGGATGCTTTTCGATGACGGCGGTCGCCCGATCGATTTTGTCTACCTCGACGTCAATGATTCGTTCGCCAGACTCACCGGTCTGCACGATGTCGCCGGCAAGAGGGTGACCGAGGTTGTCCCAGGGATCAGAGAGTCGAATCCCGAGCTCTTCGAGATCTACGGAAGGGTCGCGTCGACCGGCCAGCCGGAGAGATTCGAGACCTACCTTGAGCCCTTGGGCATCTGGTTCTCGATCGCGGTCTACAGCCCGAAGAAGGATCACTTCGTTGCGGTGTTCGACAACATCACCCAGCGCAAGCAGGCCGAAGAGGCCTTGCGCAAGAGCGAGGCGGATCTCAAGGAGGCGGATCGCCGCAAGAACGAGTTCCTGGCGATGCTCTCCCACGAACTACGCAACCCGCTCGCGCCTATTCGCAACAGCCTCACCATCATGCAGCGGGCGGTCCCGGGCGGGGACCAGGCCAGGCGGGCTCAGCAGACCATCGACCGGCAGACCGCTCATATGACCCGACTGATCGATGAACTGCTCGATGTGACGCGCATCTCGCGGGGCAAAATCACGCTGCAGCGCGAACGGCTGGATCTCTGCGATCTGGTACGGCGCACGGCAGAGGATCATCGCTCGCTCTTTGCCAAGGAAGGTGTCGATCTCGAGGTACACACCGCTGCCCAACCCCTCTGGGTCGATGGCGACCAGACTCGCCTGACGCAGGTCCTGGGCAATCTGCTGCAAAACGCGGCCAAGTTCACCGCACGCGGCGGGACGGCTTCAGTTTCCGTCGAAGAGGACCGGGCCGCTGGCGAGGCGCTTGTCCGGGTTCGCGACACCGGCGTCGGGGTGAGCGCGGAGATGCTTGCCCATGTCTTTGAGCCATTCGAACAAGCGGACAAGACCCTGGACCGCAGCGGAGGCGGTCTGGGACTCGGGCTCACCCTGGTGAAGAGCTTGGTCGAGCTGCACGGCGGAAGGGTTGAGGGACGCAGCGGCGGCGAGGGGACCGGCGCCGAGTTCATGGTGCGGTTGCCGCTCGAGCGGCGAGAGGTCGAGCCCGCGTCAGCCGGCCCAAGCGTGGAGCCCAGGCCATTGCGCAGACAACGCGTGCTCGTGATCGAGGACAACGTCGACGCGGCCGAGAGCCTGGGAGATGCGCTGAAACTCGACGGGTACGAGGTTGCTGTGGCTTTTGACGGATCGCAGGGCATCGAGAAGGCGCGTGAGTTCGGGCCGGACGTCGTGTTCTGCGATATTGGTCTGCCTGGGATGGACGGGTATGAGGTGGCGCGGGCGTTTCGCAGTGACGCCGCGCTGAGGGGGGTCTTGCTTGCAGCGCTGACTGGGTACGCCGGACCGGAGGACCAGCGGCGGGCGGCCGAGGCAGGCTTCGCGCGCCACTTGGCCAAGCCGGCCAGCCTGCAGGCGCTCGAAGAGGTGATTGCGAGCCTGCGCTCGTAGCTACCGGCAGGTGGCTTTTCGCTGTCGACCGCGACCTGGGGGAGTAAGATGGCGGTCGACAGGACAACGCCGTTGGCAAGTCGATGGCCACAACCAAGACTGCCCTGGCAGGGTCGATACTCCCGCTACGACACAAGGAAGCCTATCGGTACGCGGATAACAACCAGAAGAGGTGAAGAATGGATCGTTCGAGACGCTGTATCCCCGTTCTGCTTGGTACGAGTGTTGCGATCCTTGCAGCCGGATGTTACCACTGCCCGACCCCTGCGCCGGCGCCGGTGATGGCAGCGCGACTACTGCCTGCGGTGGCCCAGCCGGCCCCCGCGCCTGTCCCGCCCCAACCACCGCCCGGACCGCCCACGATTGTGATTAGGGATGCCGGTCTGCAAATGCCAAAATCCGTGCTTTGGGATGAGGACCAAGATGCGTATTTCGTGAGCAACCTCAACGGCGATCCCGCGGCCCCCAACAAGAACGGTTTCCTTTCCAAGATTGCCCCCGACGGCAAGATCATCGCTCTCAAGTTCGTCGACGGAAGCAAGAAGGGAAGCGAACTGAACGCGCCCAAGGGACTGGCCATCATCGGCGAGATCCTCTACGTCGCGGATCTCAATGTCGTCCGCAAATTCGACCGCAAGAGTGGCAAGGCCAAAGGCGTGATCAAGGTGCCCAATTCGGTCTTTCTCAATGATCTCTCGGCGTCGCCTGACGGCAAGACGCTCTACGTTTCCGACAGCGCGGTGACTATTGAGGCCGGGAATTTTGCCGGTACCGGCACCGACGCTATCTACGCAATCGACGTAAGAAGAGGCTCGGCGGTCGTCCTGATTGAAGACCAAGCCCTGCACTGGCCGAGCGGNNGGCGGCACGGGACCGGCCACCAAGCTACCAAAGGGCGGACTGGATGGGATCGTGAAGCTGGGCGACGGCTCATTCCTTATTTCGAGTTGGGAGGCTTCCGCCATCTACCGTGGTTTTCCCGGCGGAGAATTCAAGGAAGTCATATCGGAAATTCCCTCGCCGGCCGACATCGGCCTCGACGCCAAACGCAACACCCTTCTGATTCCCATCCTGCAAAAATCGGCGGTTCAGTTNNCACGACCGCACCACCCGCACCTGCGGTGGTGCTGCCGCCTGGTGGAGCTGTCTACCCCGTGTTGGGGCCGACGCCAGCGCCCGCGCCATCACCTCCTAGCCCGGCGCCTGCCAACGCTGCACCGCCCCCGCCCAGCCCGGTTCCTCCAGCTCCGGCCGCACGAATTCCTGCCTGGCCACCTGCCCCAGCAGCCGCGCCGCCGCCAGCTCCGGCACCCTACGGGACCCCCTACGGTACTGGGTATTCCGCCCCGGCGCCCGCGCCTTCCCCTGCGACGCCAGCGGGATCGCCCACGCGCTAGTTGCTACTGGCCAAACGTGAAGGCGTAGGCGGCCACGCCGCGGCCGTGGACCCGAACCGCCACCTCGTGCTCGGCGTAGGGGCCGCTCCACAGATTGAAGAGATCGTGTCGGTCAATGGCGATGGTCTTGAATGCGCGGCCGTCTACGTCCACGTCAGCGTCCCGCGGCGGGGTGCCGGGTTCCAGGCCCAGCACCAAGTTTACTTCGCCAGCTATTGCGTGGTAGCGGATCGCGCCTTCGGCTCCCGCAAGCACCTGTCGCTCGCCGTCCACCAGTCGCCAGGTGCCCACCAGCGCGTAGTGATTCAACTCCAGCGCAGCTGCCACAAGATAGTGATGAGCCGCAGCATCGGGTTGGTCGCGTCCGTTGGCCAGGGCCGACCAGCCGCGCGAACCGAGGTAGGTTTCTGGCGACAGATCGATCGCGGGTGAGGCGGCCGGTGCGCCGCCGCCGACCACCGGGCCGCTGGGCTGGCGTCCCAGCTCGGCCAGCAAGCTGCGGATGGCGAGGTCGGTTTTCTCGTAGTCCCCTTCACCGAAATGCGTGTAACGGATGATGCCATCGGCGTCGATAAGGTACTTGGCTGGCCAGTAACGGTTGCCGAAGGCATTCCAAGTGGCGTACTGGTTGTCCTGCGCGATGGGATAGACGAGCCCGTGGCGCTGGATGGCGGTGGCCACGTTCTGCGGGCTCTTCTCGAAGACGAATTCAGGGGTGTGGATGCCGACCAGCACGAAAGGCATGTTCTGGTAGCGTGTCCAGTACGCCTTCACGTAGGGCAGGGTGCGAACGCAGTTGATGCAGCTATAGGTCCAGAAATCCACCAGCACCACCTTGCCGCGCAACGAGGCGAGCGTCAGCGGCGGCGAGTTGTACCAGGGAGCCAGGCCGGCGAACTCCGGCGCTGGGCCGACCCGCGGCAACTGCGGCGGTGCCGGTGATGGCCGCGCCGCGCCCGGCCCTCCCGCTTGGCTGGCGTGCGCGCGCGCCGGCAGCGACAGGCCCTTGCCCACCAGTCTGTTTTCAAGCGAGGTGGCCAGCGAACCGAATGAGGTGTGTTCGGCCAGCCATGCTTGACCGTTGGTGAGCCAGTCGTAGCGGAGCGCCAGCGCCGACAGCACGAGCAGTGCCCCGGCGAGGCGTTTGATGACACCGCTGTGGCGATTGAGGGCGCGCGCTGAACGCACCGCCTGCTGGCCGCCGTAGGCCACGAGAAGCAGCGGAGCCGCAGCGCCGACAGCATACGTGCCCAGGGCCGCGAGCGCCTGCGGGCCCGGCTGATCACGCACGAGCGCCAGCGCGAATCCCAGCGCAGGCCCGGCGCAAGGAACCCAGACCAGGCCCAGGGTCAGTCCTACTATTAGGGCCGTGAGCAGAGATTCGCCACCCAGCCC
>PMIX01000224.1:0-3111 GCA_003158395.1 Myxococcales bacterium
GGGTGGACGGGACTTGAACCCGCGGCCTCCGGCGTGACAGGCCGGCGTTATAACCAAACTTAACTACCACCCCATGCCCCAAGGCGACGGCTTGCCGTCGCATCGGGACGCAAGGATCTACTCGCCGACGCCGCAGGTGTCAAATGGAAGCTCGCCCGGGGTGGGCCTTGCCCCGCGTGGCCGCGGCGGCGCCGGGCGTTTGCGTTTGGCCCGCGGTTGTCTATTAATGTACTGGCCGTGCGAACCCTCCGCCTGCTCCCTTGTCTAGCTACGCTGGTTGTCCTGGCCTGCGCACGCCGGCCCGCTCCGAGTCCGCCGCGAGATGCAGCACGATTAGCGCCCGACGCCATGCCCGCCCCCGGACCAATCCCCCCCGTACGGCCGCAGCCCATGCCCTGGGATGAAGGCGGGGAACAGGCCCAAGGCGAGACCATCGCGCTCCGGCCCGGCGGCGGCGGTCGCTTGCCCATCGCCTGGGCGCTCGACCGCGGCCTGCTCGACGTGGATCTTTCCCGCTTGTGGGCGCCCTTCATCTTCAGCGAATCGGACACGCCGGACGGCGAGGTGAAGCCCAACCGCTATCGCCAGGCCTTCACCGATCTGGCCAGCGACTACATCAGCCCGGATGAGGTCTTCCTGAGCAGTCCAGAAGCGAACTACGCCATGCTGATGGCCGCGGGTTTGCCCGGAACCGAGGATGCGGCAGCCAGCCCGCAGGGAAGGCGCGTGCTCAACGAAGCCAGGCGGGCCATGCACCCGCGGCATGAGCCCAATTTTCTCGAGGTCTACGGAATCCCGCCTGGGCTTCTGGTCCTGTTGAAGCGCATCGATGACGATCGGACAAGGACGTGCTATTCAGACCTCGATCTTGCTGGCCTGGCGGCCTTCGACGGCACGGTCACGTTCCAAAGCCGCGAGCAGGCACACCGCGAATACAACGAGGCGATGGGAGATGCTGCCTGGGTGGACAAGCAGATCGCCAAGGCCAAGGAGGCCGAGGGCGCTCCTGCCAGCGATCGCGACGAATGGCTCAAGCGCATTGCCGCAGAAGACTCCAAGGCTGCGGCCCGCATCGAACGGGCCCATCGCGGGCAGGTGCGTCTGCGCGCGATCCGGGCGGCTCAGGCGCGCCTTTCCTGCGAGGGGTTGTTGGCCAAGCACGTGGAGGGGCAGTTCGATCTGGCGACCAACGAGGCATTGGCGGCCTGGGAGCGCAAGAACGACATCTTCGGCTGGGGTTTTCTCGGCGGTGAGACCTTGGCGGCGTTGCAGCGGCCGCCGCTTGACCTGCACTTCGACACCTTCCGGCGCATCTTGATGGAACATGTGGCCGATTCAGCGGGCATCATCGAGGACGGTTCGGTCTCAGGCGGACCCAAGCCGGCCACCTACAAGGATGAGGCGGGCGTCGAACACCCGGTTCCGAATCTCATCGCTGCCACCACCGACGCGCTGATTGCGGCCTTGGGGATCCATACGCCCGAGGACGAGCTCAAGGTCATCGATACCCTCCGCACACAGGGAATGAAATGGCTTCACGTGGCCTTCCCTGCTCCCAAGCTTCCGCCCTACTACAGCAGCAAGATGGACCTTTCAGTCGAGATCGATCGGGGCGATGTCTGGTACGACTTCCCCTTCGACAAAGCTGGCAAGCCTATTGACCAGCCGCGCATGAACTTCCCCAGCCTCACCCTCTACGTGACCTGGAACCAGCAGAAGATCCCACTTTGTCGCTGGCGCACCACTATCGGGTCGTGGCGCAGCGAAATGGGTCCCAATGGCAGGGTGTACTTCAAATACAAGAACTCCGACGTCGGCCCCCGGGTGTGGAGAGACATCGTGGCGGGGCCGGTCTGGATCCCACCCGAGGGCACGCCGACCAAGGATCTGCTGACCCGCAAGATATGGGACCGCGACTTGGGTGCGGAAGCGGTGGTGAATACCGACGTGATGGGCCCGGGCTATCAATCGGCCTATGGCCTGGTGATGGCCATCCATCACCAGAGGCGCGGCTCGAGCTTCTTCGATAACCAGATCCGCACCCATGGCTCGGTGGACTACACCTCAATCGCGCGGCGGTATTCGCACGGCTGCCACCGCTTGGTAAACAGCCGGGCGGTACGCCTCTTCGACTTCATACTACGACACCGGGCCTTTCACCGCGTCGGCAACATGCCGCTCACCATTCGCCGCCATTTCGAATACGAGGGCAAGCAGTACCACTACGCCCTCGGCACGCGTGGCTACTACTATGAGCTCGACCCACCGCTGCCGGTGATGGTCACTGAAGGCCGCATCATGGGCAAGGTGAAGAAGCCAATCCAGGCCTACCTGCACAAACCAGGCGTGGACTACGGACCGTCCGAGGAGAGCGGCGAGGGCGCACCCGACGTTGGCCCGTGATGTTTGTTGGGCACGCAGCCACGCGGGCGGGCTAAAGGATTGGCACCAGTCGTTCGATAGTTACAGGGCAGAGCGATTATGGACGGGAAGAGCTTATTGGCCCGGACGGCCGGCGTTGCCTCGCTTGTCGTGGCAGCGCTGGTCGGCTGTGCCGTGTGGTGTAGACTGCTGCACCCCCATGCCCTACGACCATCGCTCTGTTGAACCCAAGTGGCAGGCCCGCTGGCGCGCAGCCCGCCTGCATCAGACCGCGTTCGATCCCAGCCGGCCCAAGTTCTACGCCCTGGACATGTTTCCCTATCCCTCGGGCGCGGGGCTGCACGTCGGACACTGCGAGGGTTACACCGCCACCGACATCATCACACGCTGGAAGCGCATGCAGGGCTGGAACGTTCTGCACCCCATGGGCTGGGACGCCTTTGGTTTGCCGGCCGAGAACTACGCCATCNNCATCAAGACCGGCATCCACCCGCGTGTGACCACCGAGAAGGCCATCGCCAACTTCCGCCGCCAGATCGACGCCATCGGCTTTGCCTACGACTGGGATCGCGAGGTCAACACCACCGATCCCCAGTACGTCAAGTGGACGCAGTGGATCTTTTTGCAGCTCTTCAAACAGGGCCTGGCCTACGAGGGCACCGTGCCCATCAACTGGTGCCCGTCGTGCAAGACGGGGCTGGCCAACGAGGAAGTCAGTCAGGGCTGTTG
>PMIX01000224.1:3159-5529 GCA_003158395.1 Myxococcales bacterium
AGGTCTTCACCACGCGGCCCGATACCCTGTACGGCGCGACCTACATGGTGCTGTCCCCCGAACACCCGCTGGTCGACACTCTGACTACGCCGGCGCAGCAGGCTGCTGTGCGCGCGTATCAAGTCGCCGCGCGCCGCAAGAGCGACCTGGAACGCACCGATCTGGCCAAGGAGAAGACGGGCGCGTTCACCGGAGCCTTTGCCATCAATCCGGTCAACGGCGAGAAGATCCCGGTCTGGATCGCCGACTACGTGCTTTCCAGCTATGGCACCGGCGCGATCATGGCGGTGCCAGCGCACGACCAGCGCGACTATGAATTTGCCAGTACGTTCGATCTGCCTATCCGCCCCGTGGTGCGGCCCGCCGACGGCCGCGCCCCCGAGCCTGGCCGGGCGTTTTTCGAAGACGGCATCGCGGTGAACTCGGGCGATCTCGACGGCCTGCCCACGCCCGAGGCCAAGACCAAGGTCACGGGGCAGCTCGCAGCCCGCGGACTGGGCCGTGCCATGGTCAGCTTCCGCTTGCGCGACTGGGTGTTCTCCCGCCAGCGCTACTGGGGCGAGCCCATCCCCATCGTTCACTGTCCCACCCACGGCACGGTGCCGGTGCCCGAATCGGCGCTGCCCGTCACCCTGCCCGAGGTCGAGCGCTACGAGCCCACGGGCACGGGCGAATCGCCACTGGCCGGGATCGAATCCTGGGTCAAGACCACCTGTCCGACCTGCGGCGGCCCTGCCCGACGCGAAACCAACACCATGCCTCAGTGGGCGGGATCCTGCTGGTATTACCTGCGCTACCTCGACCCCAAGGCCGACCACGAGCCCTGGTCCAAAGAGGCCGAAAAGCAGTGGCAGCCGGTCGACCTCTACGTGGGCGGTGCCGAGCACGCGGTTCTGCACCTTCTCTACTCGCGCTTTTGGCACAAGGTGCTTTACGACCTGGGACATGTCTCGACCAAAGAGCCCTTCAAGAAGCTACGCCATCAGGGCACGGTGCTCGCCTACTCGTACCAGGATGCCCTGGGCCGCTACCACGAGCTGTCTGAGATCGAGCTGCGCGGCGACGACGCCATCCTCAAGTCCACCGGCGAGAAGCTCAAGGTGGCGGTGGACAAGATGGCCAAGACCAAACTCAACGGGGTCAACCCGGACGACGTTGTGGCCGAGCATGGTGCGGACGTGTTGCGCCTGTACGAGATGTTCATGGGCGAGTTCGAGCTGCCCAAGCCTTGGGATGCGCGGGCCATTGAGGGCTGCAGTCGGTTCCTCAAGCGCGTCTGGCGCCTGGTGGAAGAGTTCGACGAAGACCAGGCGCCGGCGGGCGATCCGCACCTGCGCTTGCGCCACAAGACCATCAAGAAAGTGACCGGCGACCTCGAACGCATGGCCTTCAACACCGCCGTGGCCGCGATGATGGAGTACCTGAACGCGCTTACCGGCAGCGGCGCCACGCGCGAGGATCTGCTCACGCTCATCAAGCTGGTAGGACCCTTTGCGCCCCACCTGGGCGACGAGGCATGGGAGAAACTGGGCCAGCAGGGTTTCCTCCTGCAAGCCTCATGGCCCAGCTATGATGAGGCGCTGACCGTCGACGCGGTGGTGACCTTGGGCGTACAGGTGAACGGCAAGTTGCGCGGCGACGTCCAGGTCGCGCGCGACGCCCCCGAGGCCGAGGTGCGCGACAAGGCAATGGCCGTGCCCAACGTGGCCAGGCACCTTGCGGGCAAGACCGTGCGCAAGGTCATCGTGGTCGCCGGCAAGATCGTGAATATCGTTGTAAGCTAGGGCGGTCATGGCGACCAAGCCAGGGCGAGCGGGAAACCCAGCCTCGTACGAGGACATACTGGCGCTGCCCGAAAACAAGGTTGGCGAGATCGCGGACGGCGAGCTGTTCGTGTCGCCGCGTCCGGCGCCGCGACACTCGCTGGCTGCGAGCAGCTTGACCGGCGATCTCTACGGGCCCTTTTCCAAGGGTCGGGGAGGACCTGGTGGCTGGCTCATCCTCGACGAACCCGAGCTGCACCTGGGCGCCGACGTACTGGTGCCTGACATCGGGGGCTGGCGGCGCGAACGGATGCCACGTCTGCCGACGACAGCCTGGTTTGAACTGGCGCCTGACTGGGTGTGTGAGGTTCTTTCGCCCTCCACCGCGCTTTTCGATCGAACCCGCAAACAGCGAATCTACGGCCGCAATGGTGTGTCTTGGTTGTGGTTTGTGGATCCCCTGGCCCGTTTGCTAGAGGCCTGGCGCCTCGAACACAGCGAATGGATCTTGTCGGGCGCCTTCGGGGGCGATGAGCCTGTACGCATACCGCCCTTCGAGGCTGTGGCCATCGAGCTGTTGGATCTTTGGGAGTCCCCAGCTCCCTAG
>PMIX01000266.1 GCA_003158395.1 Myxococcales bacterium
GGCGCCAGGCAGTTGGTGGTGCAACTTGCGTTGGAGATCACGTGGTGCTTGGCGGGATCGTACTTTTCGTTGTTCACGCCCATCACGAGCGTGATGTCTTCGTTCTTGCCCGGAGCCGAGATGATGACCTTCTTGGCGCCCGCTTGGATGTGGCCCTCGGCTTTGGCCTTCTCGGTAAAGAGTCCGGTCGATTCGATGACGACGTCAACGCCCAGGGCCTTCCACGGCAGCTCAGCCGGGGACTTGGCGCTGACGACCTTGATCTCCTTGCCATCGACCAGAAGGATGTCGGCGTCCTTGTCGGGGACCGACTTCTTCGAGCCGACTTGACCTTCGAACTTGCCCTGCGTCGAGTCGTACTTGAGCAGGTAGGCAAGGTTGTCAGCCGGGACGATATCGCCCACGGCGACGACCTCGAAGTCCTTGCCGAACAGCCCCTGGCTGTAGAGAGCACGGAACATCAGTCGACCGATGCGTCCAAAACCGTTGATCGCGATTCGAGTGGCCATCTTTTCTCCTCTATGCGGCGCCGAAGCGCCATGTAATCCCCATCCTACCCGCCGCCGTTCGCGCAAAATGTAGCACAGGTTCGGCGTGCGCGAGTCAAAGGCTTTGCCACCCTGCGACTATTCACATGGGAACCCTCAAAGGGTTCCCATGCCCTCCCGCGATGGTACGCCGCCGGCGGAGCCGGCGGGCTCCCCACGCGACTAGACGCGGTTGGACTGGCACTTCTCGGACGGCATACTAGCCACTCATGCCACCGCCCGTGCTTTCAGCCGATGCCGTGGTCGCCGCCGCGCGGGCCTGCCAGTTCGCGATGGTCGGGGTGGCGCCAGCGGCTCCTTTGAACCCGGCACCCTTTCTGCGCTGGCTTGCCGCAGGCTACGGCACAGGACTTTCAGCCATGCGCAGGCGGGTGAGCGAGCGGCTGGACCCGGGGGCTGTGGTGCCAGGCGCGGCCACCGTGATCGCGCTGGGTATCCCGTATGGGGCCGGTCAGGACACCTCGGGCAGGCTCGACCGACCGGTGATCGCCCGCTACGCCCGCGGTCGTGACTACCACCTGGTCCATCGCGACCGCATGCGCGCCCTCCGCCGCAAATTGCTGGAGATGGACCCGACTTTGAACACCTACGCGTGCGTTGACGCGGGCGTGGCCATGGAAAAGGCGTGGGCCGAGCGCGCGGGTCTGGGATGGATCGGAAAGCACGGCGTCCTGGTCAGCCGGCCGCACGGCTCGTGGTTCACCCTGAGCGTGATGGTGATCAACCGCAGTGTCGATCGCTACCACGAGCCCCACCCCCGGTTGTGCGGCGATTGCGACCTTTGCCTGCGCGCCTGTCCGACCGGCGCATTCCCCTCTCCCGGCGTGCTCGATGCGCGGCTGTGTCTTTCCTATCAGACAGTGGAGAACCAGCACTCGATCCCGGTCGCGCTTCGTGCGGCACTGGCCGGGCGGGTCTTCGGCTGCGACGCTTGCCAGGAAGTCTGCCCCTTCAATCACAGTGGGCTGCCTCCCGGCGATCCCCGGCAGGCCGCGCGGCCGCTCGGGCTCATGTCGGCAGCGGAGATTGCGACGCTCGGTCGCGACGAGTTTGCCCGTCTGGCCGCCGGCACCCCCATGGCGCGTGCGGGCTACGATGGCTTGCGCCGCAGCGCCGCTCTGGCGCTGGGCCCCGATGGGCGGCCGTGCGCCCGCGCCGCGCTCAAGCGGCTTGCTGTTGATGCGAGCCCGGTCGTGGGCGAGGCCGCGCAGTGGGCTCTCGATCACGGTAGGCAGGCACAAACTTGAGCAGCGATACGATGCTGTCCTTTAGTCTCCAACAGCGAGACTGCATCCTCCTCTTCCTCTCTATTCGTCGCCCGCGGCGGGTCGGCAAGAACACCCTATCGTGCCGCCACAGAACGTCGAGGTACCACGGTGTTCACGACGGATCTGGCGTGATCGGTCGGTCCGGATCCTGCCCTGCGAAGGCGTGGCGTGAACTTGAGGTCGAGTCAGATTCTGGTTGGTCAGAGGGAAACAGTCGGGCCAAGGCCGCGCGCAGCTCGTGCACCAAATACGGTTTGGGCACGCTGCCGTCGAAGCCGAAGTCCGCCGGCCGGGCCATCACGTCGTCACCGGCGCAGCCACTCGAGGCCAGGACCTTGATGGTGGGATCGAGCATCTTGAGCCGATGCACGATCTCCTTGCCTCCCGGTCCGTCGGGAATGGCGACGTCCAAGATCGCCGCCCGGAACGGCTGTCCAGAGGCTAGCGTGAGCTCGGCCAGGGCCACTGCCTGCTCGGCATTTCTAGCCAAGGATACTTCATAGCCGGAACGGCGCAGGATCGCGGCTGCGAAATTCAGAATGGAGGCCTCGTCATCCAGCACCAGCACGTGGCCTCGCCCCTGGAGGACGTCGGCAGTGGACAGGGTCATGGCCTGGGTCTGGGCTGGTGCCCTGGGCAGCCAGATGTGAAAAACCGAGCCCGTGCCCACCTCAGACTCCGCTTCGACACACCCCTCGTGCTTGCGCACGACCGAGGCGACGGTAGCCAGGCGAAGACCACTGCCCTGGGGTTTAGTGGCAAAAAATGGATCGAAGATCCGCGACAGGTGCTCCCCGCGGATGCCGTTCCCCGTGTCGCGCATGGAAATGTGAACATGGTCTCGGGCCGGCAGATGCTTGGGCATCGCCGCAGAAGGCACGTTCTCCACGCGAACATCGAGGCGCCCTCCCCGGGGCATGGCCTGCTTCGCGTTGAGCGTGAGATTCTCGATCGCCTGTCCTATCTGGTTCTCATCCACGTCGCAGAACCAAGTTTCCGGTGATGAGGCGAACGACACCTCGCAATCGGAACCGCGGGTCGCAAGGACGACCGCCTTGCGCACCAACTCATCCACGGGCTGGGTCCTGCGCAGGGGTGCGTCCCCCTTGGCAAGAGCGAGCAGTTGCTGGGTCAAGGCACGGGCGCGCCCGAACACGGACAAGGCATGGCTCAGGCTCTCTTCCGCCTCGCGCGCGTCCCGAACGCGCAAGGATTCCTTGGCCGAGTCCAAGTAGGCGAACACGCTCGCCAAGAGATTGTTGAAGTCGTGCGCAATCCCCCCAGCCATAACCCCGAGCGATTCCAGACGCTCCGTCCGGAGCATCATAGCCTCCAGGGCCCGTTTGACCGTGATGTCGACCACCGCGATGATGCGGCTGTCGGAACCGAGAGGGAGCAGACTCGCGGAGAAGAGCCCCAGCAAGACAGTTCCGTCCTTGCGGCGGTATTCCGCTTCCAAGCCGTGGATGACCTTCTTGGCCTCCAGTTCCTGCCACAAGGAAAGGCGCACATCCGGGTTGACCCACAGGTTGATTCCGTCGGACAGGGTAGTCTGGCCGATGACCTCCTCGCGCGCATAGCCGGTTTGCGCCAGAAACGCCTCGTTGGCGTCAAGACAGACACCATCAGAGCGGCGCGTGATGAGCATGGCCACGGGGCCGGTGCGAAAAGCGGTGACCGAGCGCTCTTCATTGCGACGAAAGGCCTCCTCGTCGCGCTTGCGGTCCGTGATGTCCCGAATCGCGGCTAGCACGCGAACCTCTCCGCCAATGGTGCCTAGGCGCAGACCCACCTCTGACCAGAAACAGGCTCCATCGCTCCGGCGCGATCGCCATTCGAAGAGGTGCGGTCCCTGCTCAACCGCTCGTTTTCCCCACACCCGGGCATGCTCCCCATCGTAGGGTGGAATCCCCTCGGAGAGATCGGCGATCGAGCACGCCGCGAGCCGATCTCGGCCGTACCGGAACATCTCGCAGGCGCGTTGGTTGCAATCCACGATGCGAGCGGTTGCCATGTCGTGCACGAAGATGGCCTCGTTCGCGTTGTCGTAGATCGCCTGAAGCTCCTCTGCCCTGGCGCTGAGCGATGCATGTCGTTCCTCGACGGCCCGGTCCCGGCGTCTGAGAGCCCCATAGAGCACACCGGCGGTCAAAACCACGAAGAGCCAGACCTTGCCCGCATTCAACGCAACCACGACCTCGGGATCGTTGCTGAGATGCGCAGCCAGCCCATCGGAAAAGGCGATCCACAGGGCGGAGAGGACGACGTACCCACCCACGATGAGGAGCAGCCTGGAGCGCAAGAAATCCTTCATGGCCGTAGGAATCGAATCTTCGACTGTGGGCCCGGAAATGGCAACCAGCCTTCTTGCGCCGATGGCCACGCCGTGTCGGCGAACCCACGGTGGGGCGTGGATGGCCAAACCTCATCTCCCCCTGCGCCGTGCGCGGTCGACTCGTATGGAACCATGTTGGGCTTGTGACGAGCCCCTGCCTTTCGCGAACCTCACCCCTGTAGCAGCGCTTCGAACGCTGCTCGCACCGGCCCGCTTTCAACCATCGCAGCATGGCGGAGCATACCGGCCAGTCCGGGGGTCTGGCGGCCCTGCAGATAGCGCAGAGCGGTTTCGCCCACCGCACCCGGCCACTGCCGGACGACGTCGAGCAGAAACAGACCCGCCTCAAGTGTGTCGATCTGACCAATGGCATCCAGGGCTGCTTGACGAGCCTCGGCGTCAGCAGACTCGCGAAAAAAGCGCGTCAGCGACGCCAAAGCGTCACGAAAATGCAACGCGCGCAGGGCCTGTACGGCTTCCCGGCGGACTGTCGGATCGGAGTCGGCAAGCGCGCGCCTCACGATACCGAAGCTGCGCCGGTGCGGGGTGCGACCCGCAGCGGAAGCGGCGGCAGCCCGTACCAGGGCTGCCGGATGGGTCGCTAGTTCTTCAATCGGTCGAAGAACCTCGTAGACCATGACCTCACCGAGAGCGAGAGCGAGTTGCGCGCTGCGGCTGGCGTCGTCCAGGCTGAGGTCTTCATCCGCAGCTACCAGCAAGGCCCGCAGCGCTGCGCGGTTGGCTGCGATCAGGGCCTGAGGCGCGACCACCAGGCGCGCCAGCACCCAGACCGGATGTCCGGCCAGCTCCCACTCCACCAAGTCTTGCAGCCAGACATCGGGATAGGCGTCCTGGCGGCGCAAGTGTTCCGAGGGAGGCGGCTCGATCGGCGGGCTGGGGCTGGACCCACGCCGGCGGGCGGCAAGCTCGGTGTAACGGGCCTTCTTCGCTGCGGGAAGATCCAGTTCGGCCAGCGCGCTGTAGAGACGTCCAATCATGTGCAGGTCGCCCAATGACGCCGCCACGTCGATGCTTGCGACCAGCGCATTCTCCGATACCTCGGGAGCACCGTTGGCCAGCGAATTCTGGCGCGCGGCTTCGTGCCACAGGGAAACGGCCCGTTGCCGATAGGCGCGCTCGTACCTCAGCCCAAGGCTCACGCTGAAGTCCGCCGCTTCACAGGCCAGCTGGGCGGCCGCATGCCATTCGCCGACTGCTGACGCGAATTCGAGAAAATCGTCGTAGTACTGCAGGACCAGCAGGCGCTGCTCGCCGCCAGCCAGGAGGCGGATCGAATTGAGAGTGCCCTCGGCCACGTTTTCGAACGAACCCGCATCTTTGCCAAGACGGAGCAGGACCCCGTAGCAGTCGAGCGCACGTTCACGTTCGCCCCGAGTCTCGAAGTCGTCGGCGCACCCTTCCAACAGGCGCTGAGTGGTGGCGGCTTCAGCACGCGCCTGCTTGTTGTCCCCCAACTGTCGTAGCACGCGGGCCAAGTTGAAATGCACCAACGCCGTCTCGTAGGGATGGCCGCGCAGCCGCTCGTGTCCCAGGCTGGCCCGCCACTCGACCACCGCTCCCGGCGCGTCCCCCGCCCTCTCCAGGGCCATGGCCGCCGATGCGGGCAGCCCGGCGGTGTGAAAGACCGCGGCCGCGTCTTGAAAACGCCCCAAAAACTCGGCGCAAAGAGCCCATTCAAAGGGACTGCTGGTCGGGTCGAAACAGCGCTGCGCCTCGTCGAAGCGCCGCAGGGCCAGCAGCGAGATGCCACCCATGTGTCGTTTGCCCAGCTCTCGGCAGGCGGCCAGCATCCCAGCAAGCCACTTCTCGTAGACACCACCTAGAGCGCGGACATTGTTCAACAGCCGGCGGTAGCACCCGAGCGCCTCGGCCGGCCGGCCTTCGCGCAGGGCCCGCTCTGCCTGTTCCTGCAAGTCCGATTCCTCTCGGGTAGGCATGGTGCTACCCACGGGATTCGGCTCCAGATGCGTCGCCCGTCACGGCATTGACCAGCGCAAGGGCCGCGCGCCGCGAGTCCGCTGGGCGGGCCAGGGCCTCGGCCGTCACCAGCCGGTGGCCGCGCAGAAGCGGCAGGTAGTCGAGGGCCAGCTCGGGCGGCGGAAGAACGAACACGCCGTAGAGCGAAGCCAGACGCGCCAGGCGCGCGACCGTCGACCGCGGGATGTGGCACTGCCCATGGGTGATGATGGTCAGAGAGAGAGCCTGTTCTCCCTCGGCCCGTAGCTCCCCTAGCAAGTCGTCAAAGGCCCGCGCGTAGTGCCGGCCGTGCTCCGAGCGAAAACAAAAGAGGTACGGCAGATCCGCCCCGCCCAGGCCGGCCGCGGGCACGCGCCGATGCATGCGGCTGTCGAAAAAGCGCAACCACACGAGGTTGCCCATGAGCGACAGCTTCTTGGCCAACGCCACGGCAAGCCCGCGCGCGAACACCTCGCGGGCTCCGCGCATCGAGGCGCTGCCGTCGATCAAGATGCCGTGGACCTGCCGCCGCTCGTCCCTGGGCCGTTCGTGACCGTAGTAAAGCAACTCGTCGGACAAGGCCTTGACCGCGAACACCTCAGGGTCATGCGCCAACTCGCTCGACAGGAGCGCGTCCAAGGGACCCCGCCGTTCCACCGAAGCGTAGCCGTCCACGGCAAAGGCCTGTGGCGATCCCCGTCGCCTGGTTTCCAGAAACGATGGCAGGAGGTCGAGGCAGAAGTCCAGCCCGCCAGCACCGCGCGGTACCGAAAAGAGTTGGTACAGGCCAGCCAGGTCAGGTGCTCCCGCGCCAGGCGCGAAATAGCCCAGCAAGCGGAGCGGCCCCAGGTCGAGCAGATCGATCCGCGCAAGAATGCTGGCCCGCTGTTCGACCAGACAGTCGAGAAACCCCGCAACCCAGTGGGTGTTCCATTCGCCAGCCAATTCCGCTGTCGCGCGGTCGTAGTGCGCCGAAACCAAGGGCAGCAGGGTCGGTTCGCGAGGAACCTTGGCCTGCGCGGCCCACCGGCGGGTCGCATCGGTGACAAGGCGCGCGAGCAGGATCGCGACGATCTCGTCACGCAGCGGGGATCGGTCCAGGAGCGGCAACGACTCAGAGCGCGCCACGTCTTGCAGAAGGCCGTGGTAGGCGGTCGCGGGACCGTCGGGCACTGCAGGCTCGGCAGCCAATTTCGCGCGTTCCGTAGGACGGGCAAGCAGAAAGCCGAGGTCGTGGACCACAAGCAGCGGCAACTCCAGCCCGAGTCGCGCTAGTCCGTTCCACCAGGCCACGGCCTGCATGCCAGCGCCCGCCTCGTCTGGCCTAACGTAAGCGCGTGACAGGGTGGCAAGCTGGCGCGCCAACTCGCGCTCGGCGGCTTCGGCTGTGGCAGGCGACGGCACGACAGGGTAATTGTACCGCCGCCACCCGCCACCGTGCGCGCGGGAAAACCGCACGCCAGGGCCCACCGGCCAGCCCCACGTCGAGGTCAGAGAGAGACCACAGCTCCACTGACCCGATCAACTGCACAATCCGCTCCAAGAAACTGGCCTTTCCACTCCTCAGCCATGACCGGGGAGCTCCCCTGAAGGGGGCACTCGTCAGGGCTGCCCGGCCGCGCGCCTCCGAGCCGATTCCAGGGTATTGGCCAGCAGCATGGCAATGGTCATGGGCCCGACGCCGCCCGGGACCGGAGTGATGGCGCCGGCGCGCTCAACTGCGGCTGCAAATTCCACGTCGCCCACCAGCTTGCCATTGGGCAAGCGATTCATGCCCACATCGATCACGGTGGCCCCGGGTTTGATCCACGCGCCGCGGATCATCTCAGCCTTGCCGATGGCCGCCACCAGGATATCCGCTGTGCCAATCACGCCGGGCAAGTCCCTGGTCTTGGAATGACAAATGGTCACCGTGGCATCAGCCGCGGTCAGCAACACGGCCACCGGTTTGCCCACGATGTTCGAGCGGCCCACCACCACAGCGTTGGCGCCGCGCACAGGTGTTCCGGCTTCTTCGATCAGTTTCATGATCCCGTAGGGTGTGCAGGCGATGAAACGTGGCTCGCCGATGAGCAGGCGGCCGAGATTCTCGGGGTGAAAGCCGTCCACATCCTTGGCCGGATCGATGGACAACAGGATGCGCTTGCTGTCGATGTGGGGCGGCAGCGGCACTTGCACCAAAACCCCATCCACCGCGCGATCGGCGCACAGCACCCGCACCAGGTCGAGAAGTTGGGCCTCCGACGTGCTGGCGGGCAGGTGGTGGTCGAAGCAGCGATACCCGGCTTCGGCCAGTGCTTTGGTCTTGTTGCGCACGTAGATTTGCGACCCCGGATCCTCGCCCACCAGAATCACCGCCAGTCCGGGCTGGTACCCCCGGTCGTGGAGTTGCCTGGCCTGGGCCGCAAGTTCGCCGCGAATGCGGGCCGCAAGTGCTTTTCCGTCGATGATCTTGGCTGCCATGATGGTCCTTTCGCTTCTGCGCCTATCACGTTCGGTCCTAGGCGTGCAACCTTGTGCTGCCAATTCTCGGACGCCCTGTCCGCGGCTTGCCCGGCCGGCGCGAGCCCCGGACAGGCCGGCATGGCGGGCACGGCTCTTCTGTGCGGTTTTCGCGCGGCACAGCCGTTGCTTTTGGCGGGCCCATGAATCTTCCAGCTCGGTACCTGATCTCTCCTCTCGTCGTCTCTCTCGCAGGCCTTGCCGAATCACGAGCCTCAGCAGCCTGGTCACTGGCGCTGGCTGGTCGGGTCGAGCGCGTGGCGGCCGCCGGGGATCGAGTGGCTGCTGTGCGCGGCGGGACGGTCATCCTGCTGCGCGAGGATGGCACGCCTTTGGGACGGGTGGAGGATGTCGAATCGCCGCCCTCGCATCGCAGGACGCGCATGAGCGCCCGCGATGAGGAGGATGTCCTCGATTTTCTTGGCATCGACGAGAGCGAGCAGGAGAGTGCCTGGGTCGAGGATCAATTGGACGACGAGAGTACACTGTCGGAGCGACGCGCGATGCGCGGCGGACACTCCGGCCACGCTTTGCCCGGCGCGAGTTTCGCTCCTGCGATCGCGGCAGAGGAACAAGAGATCTGGATTGCGACCGGGCGCGGTCTGTGGCAATTGCCAGTCGAAGGCGAGCTCGTGCACGTGGCCAGCCGCAAGTTGCCCGCGTCGTCGCTGGCGGCTGGCTCCGGCCGGCTTCTCCTGGCTTCTGGCAATCAGGTCTGGCTCGTGTCCGAGCCGGATGGCGCTCGCCGCTTCCTCGCTACAGTCCCGTCGGTCGAGCATGTGGCGCTTTCTTTCTCCGGCCACCGCATGGCGTGCGCCAGCCGCAGACAGGTATTGTGGAGCGACGGCATCGACGAAATGCCGAGACAGGCCCTACCCTGGCCTGAGCCCGTCACCGATCTGAAATTCTGTGGGGAAACCCTGGTGCTCCTGTCGCGCGGCGGCTTGGCGGTTCTGTCCCCCGAAGGTGTGCCCGAGCTGCGCTCGGCGCACCTTGCTGCGCGGCACTTAGCTTGTCCCGTCCATGGTGTCGGTCCGTGGCTGGCAGCAGGGCCGGACCTGCTCCTGTCACGCGACGAGGGTCGCACATGGTCGTCGCTGGCCATCCCTCGTGGCGTGCGTGCCCTCGGCGCCGCCATCGGCGATCACTGCCTGTGGCTAGCGACTGACAAGGGGCTGTACTGCTCTTCGTCGAGTCAACCAGCTGCCGACGAGCCGGCCCGCAACGACGGCGCGCAAACTGCCCCACGTCCCAACCGACCGCGCCAAGCATCTTGGTGGACGGCATGGCTGCCCCGTCTCACAGTTCGGGCCGGGGCTGCCGTTGCTACTGGCCGACGCGAGGTTCAGACCGTCGTCCTTGCCAGCTTCCCGCTCGATGCACCACGGGCACGCACTGTGCTGGCAGCAGAGAGCGACGAAACCCCTTCGCCCTCTGCCAGCCGGCCCTCCGACTTGAGCATTCCGGCCGACGCCGACGCAGATTGTCTGACGGTGGCCCGCGCCAAGGCGGTGGCCCTGGCGATGGTGGAGCCGGAACGGGGCCGGGGGTATGTGGACCGGGCACGGCATGCGGCCTGGCTGCCGGAGCTTCGCTTGCGCGTGGATCGGCGTCTTGGACGCAGCGAGTCCTTGGATCAGCCTTCTACCTCCACGGCCATCACTTCCCCCCTTGGGGTGGACACTGTGGATGACGTACGATACGAGGCGCGGGTCACCTGGGACCTGGCTCGGCTAATCTTCAGCGGGGACGAGCTTGCGGCCCAAGCACAGACACTGCATATGACTGAAATCAGACGCGACATCGAAATCACGCTGACCCGGCTCTACTTCGAGCGGTGCCGCCTCGGGCTTGAGCGGCTGCCCTCGGGACCAGGGGAGCGAACCCTCGCGTTGCGAAGGGAGTTGCGCCTGCGCGAGATCGAATCCGAACTGGATGCCCTGTCAGGGGGTGTCTTCTCACAATGCATCGCCGGGCGGGCCTCCGCACAAGGAGGCTCATGACGGAGAATCTGCGCCGCCATCCCCGGTTCAGTGTCGATGTCCAGGCCAATGTGCGAACCAGCGATGGCCGCAAGCTGCCCGCACGCACGCGCGACCTTTCCCGCTCCGGCATCTGTCTCATCACGACCAATTCGCTCGCCCAGCGCGACGAGTTACTGATCGATCTCATCTTGCTCTTCGGCTCGTCTTCCGCCTCCGAGCCATTGCCGCTGCGGGCCCGCGTGGTGTGGTGCACGCCCATCTCGCAGGCCTTCCAGGTGGGCGCCATGTTCGAGAATCTCAGCAAGGCGGAGGAGTCGTTTCTCGGCATGTTCCTGCGCTATCTCGACGGAAGCATCTTGCCCGCGGGGGCTGAGGTCGAATCCGTGGACGACTCATCAGAATCGGAGCCAGGCCAAGTCGAACCCTCGCCAGAAAGCAAAGACGATCCCTTCCGGCGGTGAGGGGTGCCTATCCGCCGTGCTCACGAGGGTGGCCCACATGGGCGAGAGGCCTTACTAGCCCGTGGCTCGACGGATAATCGCGGCGGCCACCCGCGCACCGTCCAGCGCTGAGCTGACAATACCCCCTGCGTAGCCAGCGCCCTCCCCGGCCGGATACAAGCCCGCGAGCGCCGGAGATTCCAAACTCGTCGGATCGCGCAGGATGCGA
>PMIX01000154.1:0-9935 GCA_003158395.1 Myxococcales bacterium
TTGCGCGGGGCTGGGCCGATCCGAAAGCGGATCTGTCCGCATGGACTGAAACGGACGTGCCCAAGGGCGGATCCATCCTGTCCAGCATCGACGGTGTGGTCTGGTACCGCAGGGATGTGGACATCCCGGAAGCTTGGGGGGGCAAGGACCTGACTCTGTCCCTGGGCCCCATCGACGATTTCGACATCACCTATTTCAACGGCAAAGAGGTCGGCCGAATCACCAGAAGCACGCCGAGCTGGTACGTGACGCCGCGCGAATACACGGTTCCAGGCGCATTGGTCCGGCCGGGGAAGAACACGATCGCGGTCCGCATCGTTGACAACTGGCTCGGCGGAGGATTCGGCGGAGACGCTACGGCCATGCAGCTCCGACTCAAGGACGTAGGCGAGAAGGCTGCCGTTCCGCTGGCCGGCGCCTGGCTGTTCCGGACCGCCTTCCAGTTCGACCCCAAGCGGGATCCGGTCAGGCCCGAGCAGGGCGAAGAGCCACAGGTAGCGACGCTTCTGTACAACGCCATGATTTCGCCGCTCATCCCCTACGGGATCCGCGGGGCTATCTGGTACCAGGGCGAAGCGAACACGTCCCGGTGCGTCCAGTACCGAAAGCTGTTCCCCGCCATGATCGAGTCCTGGCGCAGGGCCTGGGGGCAAGGGGATTTCCCGTTCTATTTCGTCCAGCTCCCCAACTACATGCAGAGGTTCGAGGCCCCCTCGGAGAGTGAGTGGGCCGGATTGCGCGAGGCGCAGAGCATGGCGCTTGGGCTCAAGAACACCGGCATGGCCGTGATCATCGACGTCGGCGAGGCGGGGAACATCCATCCCACGAATAAGCAGGACGTCGGCAAAAGGCTGGCACTGTGGGCGGAGGCCAAGTTGTACGGACGGAAGGGCATTGAATACAGCGGTCCGCTGTATAGGAAAATGAAGATCAAAGGAAACAACGTTGTGGTTTCGTTCGATCACGCGAAGGGAGGGCTGGTCGCCAGGGGCGGCGGCAAGGTTGAAGGGTTCGCGGTCGCGGGGGCAGACGGGAAATTCGTGTGGGCGGACGCAAGGATCGACGGCCAGCAGCTAATCGTGTCCAGTCCGCAGGTCGCCGAGCCCAGGGCCGTGCGGTATGGATGGGCGGACAATCCCGCGGTGAACCTAACTAACCGGGCGGATCTTCCGGTGTCGCCGTTCAGGACGGACGTGAAGTAGTAGCGGACGGTGCATTGGATGCCACGCACCTTCGAAGTGCGTGGCACCTGCTGTGCCTTTCGAGACCGCGTTGGCCTAGCCGGACTTTGCCCGGCGGAGCCAGACCACGGGAGGGTTTGGCAACCCTCAGAGGGTTCCCATTACGACGCTGCTCACATCTTCACATCCACCCGCAGAATCGACATGGGCGCTATGCTGAGGTTGATGCTCTGGCCGCTCATGTCGAGGGACGGAAGCTCGCCGATCGCCTTCGGGTTGGCGTTGCTGTATTCGTAGCGCCTGGCCTTCTGCGCCGGGACGGGGGCGTTGAGCTCGAGTGCCACCCTGACGCCCTTCTGCGCCCGCTTGTTGTGGATCATGAACGAGGTGACGTTGCTCTTGGTGTCCTTGAACGCGTACACGCTCACGCTGTCATTGTCGCTGACCTCGGCGACAGTGAGTCGGTCACCCACGGCCGTGTGCTTTCCGTCCGGGTTCCGATACATCTTGAACGCGAAGTAAACGGGTCCGTGCTTGCGCGGGTCGGCCCAGTAGAAGGCGTAGGCCACATCGGTTCGGGCAAAGGCCGCGAAGCTCTCGGCCTGAGCCACGGCGCTGGAGATTTCGATCCCACCCTCGGATCCGGCGTAATCGTACTCGCCGATGGCGATGGGCACGTTCCAGCCCGTCTCTTTCATATATCGCCGCATCAGCGGTACGTAGGCCACGTTGCCGTTGGCCCAGCTCTCCTTGCCCATCCAGGTCTCTGGATCGCGATAGGACTCGTCCCAGAACTTGCGCACGTCGCGCACCCGGAACTCCTGCAATTCAGGTGTTGGATGAATGAATTTGGCCTGGTCCCCTTCCAGCTTGGGCGTCATCGGGTAGCCGTGGAACGAGAAGATATCGATCAGGTCCCGGCCGGTCTTTTTCTTGTACTCGGCACAGCGGCGCATGAAGTCGCGGGCAAAGGGGCCATACTTGCCAAAGTCGGGCAGCTTGTCGGGTTCCTCCCAGGTGAGGCCGTGCTCCTCCAAGTAGTCCTGGTCGCCCGAAGAGTAGGTGTAGGCGGTCCAACCCCAAAGCGACGGGGCGGCGATCTTCACGCTGGGATCCGCTTGGTGGATCAGCTCAGCGTACTTCTTCGTGCGGGCCCAGTACTCGTCGTTGGTGAATCCTTTGCAGACCATGTCGCGATGGGTGGACCGGTAGAGCATGGGCTCGTTGTCGAGCGCGATGATGTCCACGCCGCCCTGATCGGCCCGGCCGAAGCCGGCATCCTTGATACAGTACTTGACTAGGTCAACGTTGTACTCAAGATCCACCTTTTTTCCGTTCTGCGTGGGGATCTTGCCGCAGCGGATCTCGATCGGTTTGCCCTCCTTGTCCTTCTCCTTGAGCTTGCCGTTGCACGCCTCGGGCCGGTCGGGCGCGTACGCCTCGCAGTCCGGGTAGAGGTCCTTCGGGAATCCGACCGAAGTCTTGTCCTTGGCGACCCATTCCCCGGGCATGGTAAAGAAGCTCTTCATCCCGTACTTGCGATTCTCTCGCTGCATGATCACCCACCAGTTTTCCTGGGGATGAGGCGTGTCGATCACCTTGTTGTTCTCGAAGTACCAGTCGGCTCCCGTCGACTGGAAGCCGGTGCGCCAGTCGTACGCGGTGGACGTGTTACCGCCCTGACGGCGGATGGTCACCCCCATCTCGTGCAGCGTCTCGGCATCCCCGTGGCTCACGCCGTAGATGTAGGGGCTGACAGGGGTTCCGGACGCCTTGATGTCGACCTTGGCGGTGACGTCGATGACGTCGGCGCCCAGCGGAGCCGGATTCCGTTCTTCGGGCAGGCTGATGAGCGAGATGATCTTGCGGTTATCGAAGCCAATGTTGTCGACGAAGATGGTGTAGTTGCGGTCGCCGATTCCGTACTCGCCCATGCGAAATTCCCAGGTCTTGGTGAGATCGAAGCCCTTTCCCTTGCCCTTGGTGAGATCGCTAAGAGGGACGACGACCTCGTGCCATTTCTCGTCGGTCAGGCTGTCGACGTAACTAAGGAGGGAGGGCATGGCTGACTCTTCCTTGGCGGCTTTGTTGGAGCTGCCCAGGCCGACGGTGATGTCCTTGAGCACCGGGGCCTTGTTCGGGTCGTCAAGCTTCATGCGAATCATGAAGGTCAGGTTCTTATACTCCGTGACGTCAGTGCCGGCGCTCGGCGGCCACCAGTTGAACCAGTTCCAGCCGAAGCCTTTCCAGTCTTTGCCTTCGGCGTGCCACTCGAGGCCAACGGAATCGTTCGTGCCTGAGCCAGGCGTGACCCTGACCGTGCTCTTGCACGCCTCTTTCAGATTGCAATTAGACCACTCTTTGCCGTTGCCGCCATGCTCATCACCATCCCAGACGACAGACGCTTCGTCATTCAGTTCGACCGAGGCAGCCTGTTTCCCCAAGGGCTGGTCGGGCAACGGTCTGATGCAGTTCAATGAGACAACAAGAGCAGCGGCAATCAGCAGCGATACCAAGGTCCAAGTTTTGGCTAGCGAGTGCGACATAACTATCCTTTCCGCCTGTTCGGTTGCGGACGATGACATACCACAGGGAGCGCTCGAAGTGGACTTCCGAAAGGGTCTGGTGATCCGATGGTTCGATCAGTCAGGCCCAACATGTTACAGAACTAGAGGAATGAACAACAGTCTTTTTGTCACTGCCGCAAGCCTTAACCGTTGTCACTGCGGCCGATGTTGAGAGCTTTCTGCTCGACCTCTGCCGCAAAGGCAGTACACCGAGCACGCGCAACGTGAATCTGGCTGCCGTGCGCTGCTTGCTCGTCGCCACCACCGGCAGCGACGTCACCGCCAGTATCCCGCGCGCAAAAGTTCCGCGTCGCTCTCCCAAGATTCTCAGCGGCTCTGAGGTTGCCCATCAAGGACTCTCTCTCTTGCTTGCGTTTCGTTTCACGCGCGTGTAACACTCGACCCCGCTCAATGGACGGATTGGTCAAGTTCGCAAGAGACTCGCTCAAGCCCGCAGCGGTGGCTGCCATAGGTTCAGTCCAATGCTCCGTGGTGCATCGACGCGGATTCGCAAGCTGCTGGCGGGGGCGTTTGCAGACCGGCAGGCGATGGGGCTTCGTGGGCGCTCTGGCGTTTGGCGTCGCCTGCGCCACGATGCCGCATGGAGCGACCGACGCGAACATGTCCCGCGCTCGCAGCGGCACGGCCGAAGGCTGGGCCTTGTTCAAGGAGCACTGCGCTCGCTGCCACGGAGAGCGTGGAGAGAGCGTCTCCACTGCTCCGCGCATCATGGGGGATGGCGCGCTGCCCGAGTATCCACGGGAACGGAACATGAACGCCGACCCGGCATCCGGCGATCCGGAGTTGCTCAGACTTAGAGCACAGACCCGACCGGCCGGTGCACCCTGGCGCGACCCGTTCCGCACGGCGCAGGATCTTTTTGGCTATGTGAGTAAGAAGATGCCAATGCCAGCGAAGAATGCAGGCTCGCTCTCGGTCGAGCAGTACTGGGCCATTATCAACTTCATGGTCCTCGCGCACGGCGTGCAGGTGCCGCCGGAGGGTATCAACGCGGGGAACGCCAGCTCAGTGAGACTGCAGGCGAGGCACCCGTGACATTGAGCAGGACGGTCCGTCTTATGCGTCACTGCCATGCGTCGTGGATTGCGGTGGCAGCGTGCTTGCTCGTCCCAGCGGTCGCGCAAGCCGAGCAGGGCTCGGCCGAGAGCGAGCCCGCCAAAGCGGTGGTCGAGAGCGAGCCCGCCAAAGCGGTGGTCGAGAGCGAGCCCGCCAAACCGGCGGCCGACATCCAGCCCGCCAAAGCGACGGCCGAGAGCGAGCCCGCCAAACCGGCGGCCGACATCCAGCCTTCCAAGCCCCAGGCCCCTAAGACGGCGCGAACTGCGATCGACAGCCTGCCTGGCTCGTCGACAAATCCAGGCTTTAGCCTCTCTCCAGAAGCGCCGCCCAAGCCGCCCGCGCCGGGAGGACGGGCTCCGTCATTTGGCGCACCCGTTGATCGGGATGCGTGGGTGTTCCGTTTGGGAGGACGCATCTCGGGCTTTGAGCAGGTAGGGGTCGGACGCACTCCCCAAGATGGGATCCCCGGTCAGAGTGGCACCATCCTTCACACCCCGGCGTTGACCGTGGGCAAAATGCCGTTCTGGGCAGGTGCCGGCGGCACGCTGAACTTCCAGTACGGAAACCAGACCATCATGGCCTTCGCCTCCCTCGAGGCGTCAATGGCTGGGCAGGAGTATGATGGGTACTACAATAGCCAAATCGGGCCCCGGATCAGGACCGCCTACCTTGCGGCCACTCCCGCACCGATCGGCGACACGCGCCTGAGATTCCAGTTCGGAGCCTTCCCCGCGAACTACGGCGCGCCTGGCCAGTGGGGCTGGGGCATCTTCGGCCCGGTGCTCGCCATCCATGGCTATGGCGGCACGGCCACGGCCAACCTCGACCTCGGGCCGCGCACGCAGCTCTATCTCGAATACGGGGTGGCCGCCGTGCCGGAGGTGGATGAAGCGTTCGCGCGGGGTACCTACACGGATTGGCCGGAAAGCGGCCTCTCTACCATCGTGAACCACGTGCACGCCGGCATCAGCTTCGACAACAAGTATTTCGCCAAGGTACACCTCGCGCAGGCGAATGGCCGCGACCTGCGCAGGTGGCTCGACAGCGCGATGAACGTGACCCCACAGGATGGCCACATGCAGGTCGCGGCGCTCGAGCTCAGGTGGGTCAATGATCCCTACGGTCAGCTCGGCGTCACTCCCGTGTACTGGAACTTCGACAAAGCCGTTAGCGTACACGGCGGGATCTGGTGGGGGCTCGATTGGACGGCTGGCGGGCGGGAAATGAGCCGCAAGTTCCTCGGGTCGCAGAGCAACGGCACCGGGCAGATCGTAGCCGTGAGCGCAGAGTACGACTTCAGCCTGTCGCGCATCCTGCGCTACCCCGATGCGTTCGATGGCAATGGTCGGGATCTACGGGTCGCTCTGGCGTTCTTGCCGTTCTGGACGGTGGCGAGCGCGGACGCGAACTACGACAACACCAAAGGCTACTACCTGGGTGCGACCTTCGAGTACGTGCTGTCCTCCTGGCTCAGTACCACGTTTGCGGTGTTCGGCCAAAATCTGAATCTCGCCATGGCGGACGTTTCCGGCCAATGGCAGCGTGGCAGGGCGGCGAGCCACAGCGGAACCGTGGGCCTAGTCCTGCATTCCGACTGGCAATCCCAGGATCGGATTGTGCTCGCCTACAGCCGCTACTTCTACACCGCCTTTGCGGACAACAACCCGGCGAGGCCGCTGGACCATGACGTCTTCACCATCGGCGCCAGCGTCGCTTTTTAGGAGCCCATTATGGCGTTAGGGATTTCACTTGTTCAACCCGCACGGATGTTAAGAATGTGTTTCACTCGACGGGACCTCGTGGCATGGCTCATGCTCTTTGCGCTGGCCGCGCCAATGCCGGCCTTGGCGGAACCCAAGGCCAAGGACAAGGACATCCCCCGGCTGGGGCTCGATCCCGCGGAGCCCGGGGTGCGTAGCGCGCCACCGGCGACTCCGTTTGGAATCGCGCCTGCCACCTCGAAGGAGTACGTGCTCGATTTTCATGGTTACATGCTGCTGCCCATGGGCCTCGGCGTGCACGACCGAGAGAATTCCGTCCCGGGCGAGAGCGGCACTGTCCTTCACACCCCAGCGCTCGTCCCTCAGGACTACACCCGATTCCAATTTACCGGAGTCGTGCCCACGCCCTGGGTTCAGCTCAACCTGAGTTACGGCAACTCCACGGTGGCGGGAACGGTCATCATTGCCTGTACCGCCGTCTGGGAGGGCGAAGCCCTATACGATCCCGTGCGCCAACTCGGCGTCAGCAATGCGTACGTCACCTTCAACCTCAAGCCACAACTGGGCATTCCACTTCAGCTCCGGGCGGGCGCCGTGCAGAATCGCTATGGGTCGATGGGGGCTTTCGATTCGGGGCGCTACGCGACCCCGCTGATTGCCCGCATCAATTCCATCGGTGAAACGGCCACCACCAGTTTCAAGCTGGGCGACACATCCCTGGTGTTCGAGGAAGGGTTCGGTGGCCAGATTGGCCGCATGCCGACCGGCCTGCCGTCGGCGGAATACAACGACTTCAGCGATCCGTACGTCGGTTCGAGTTACGTGCTCCATCTCCACGGGGGACTTGCCTGGAGGGGGCTTGTTCAGTTCGGCCTCCACTACGTCACGGCCTGGAGCCAGGACGACCAGGGCCTGACCGGCACTCTAGAGGAAGGCCGAATCAGCGTGTTCGGCGCGGATGGGCGCCTAACGGCAGGGCGGTTTGGGCACCTCTACGCTGGCTTTTCCTACGTCAAGGCGGTCAACTCCAAGTACGTCTCGGGCATCATCGAGATCCTCAATGCCCGCGGTGGTGATGGGCTCATGAACGAGTACCTTGGGCCGGCTACAAAGAACGGCGTGGCGACCAACAACGACGGTGACGGCGCGCTCACGATCCTCGGGTTTCAGTACGACCTGAGCCTTTCCCGGCTGCTCTACGACGAGCAGTACCACGGCAGGAACCCCGACGTGTTCCTTAGCCTCTTCGGGATTGGTGTCAAGGTCAAGAGCGACGACCCCGACTACGATGGCGTGCTCAAGCTCAAGGGCGGAGCCGAGGTCACCTACGCCATGAGGTCCTGGTTCGCAGTCTCGGGCCGGGCCGATATCGTGCGCCAAGACAACAGGTACAACCGGCGGTCGTTCGACATCTACACCGCTCGCCTACTGTTCCATACGGGCTGGCTGAGCCGGGACGAGTTTGCGCTTCAGTACTCGCGCTTCGTCTATGGGCGGGAAGTGTACGCAGAGAGCGGGTCCCCGCCGGTGGATGATCCGAGCCTGAATCCCGACCGGCATGTGCTGTCCCTGTCTGCTACCTTCTGGTGGTGACGGCGATGACTCGGCCGATCTACGCTATGGTTTGCCTCGTGCTGCTGGTCGCACCGGCGTGTGGCAGCGACTTTCCGCGGCCTGCGGCCGGCTCGGTCGACTGTACCGTCACGGACGCATACGATCTATCTTTGACCTTCGCCGACTTTGAAGGCAGCGACACGGGTTGGTACCTCTACACGGATCGCACTCCGGGCGGCGTGCCTGATCCTGCTGTCAGCTCCAATGTGCCGGTGACCCAACTCAACCCTCCTCGCTGCGGCAGTACCGGGGCGATGGAACTCTTGGCGTACGGCGATAACTACTGGGGCTCTGGCTTCGGTGATTGGGCGCACAACTCGGCATCGACCGAAGCCAATGCAACCGGCTACCAGGGTATCAGCTTCTGGGCGCGTAGCCCGGGCAACACTGACAAGACGTTCTTGCTGAGGGTGAACGACAATCGAACCTTCGTGACGCAGCGGCCTGTGCCAGACGGGGGCGTTCTGCCAGCAGCCACGGCGGGCGACCAAGATCTGGACGGCGACGGCTTTCTCGGCCCTGGGGACATCGCCGCTGGTACCGACTGCCGCCTGGCCCCGGCCCAGACGCTCGGCGATCCCGCCTGCTACTACGGTGGCGTCCAGGCTCCCGATGCCGTGACCCGAGTGCCCGAGCCGGACGAATGCGGGAACCCGTTCCATACCTACGTCACCACCACCGAAGACTGGCAGTTCTTCCTGCTTCCGTGGAGCCAGCTGGTGCAGTGGCCCTGTCCGAACCGCCTAGCGGGCGGGATCGACCCAGCGCACATCCGCATGATGGAGGTCAGGCTCAACCAGGGTACCCACTACGACATCTGGTTGGACGACATCAAATTCTACCGGCCACGCGCTGACGCTGGCAGCTAAGAAAAGGAGGCAAATATGCGCATCGCTTTCAGATTCTTGGGATTGGCAGGTGCAGTGTCCGCGCTGGTCGGGCTAGGCCAGATAGCCGCATGCACCAGCGACAAAGATTCGTCGGGCGTGGGCGGTGCAGGTGGACCAACCGGTGGCTCCGCCGGGGTGCCAGCCGCCAGCGGTGGGGCAGCGGGCACCACGACGGCCGTCGCTACGGCTTGCGCCAAGCCGATTCTGCTCGCTGTCACCAAGCCCGGCATCGCCAACTTCGACGGCTACGATGGCGCCTCGGCTCTCTCCACTTGGTCGTTTCCCCTGGGCGGAGACGCGACCTCGAATATCTACGCTGGTACCTTCGGCTACGGCGACCGACCGAACGGTCTCCCAGAGACCTTCGCCATGGTGGATGGTAATAGTTCGAAGTATGCGCTGGAGATCGCCGACACCGCGTCCGCGGTCTACGGCGGCGGCATGGGGCTCTGGATTAGCGAGTGCCTGAACGCAACCAACTTCAGCGGAATATCGTTCTGGGTCCGCGGCAGTGCGCCCACCGGCCAGGCGAAGTTTACCATATTGATGCAGGAAACGACGCCTGCCACGCCGTCCAAGGTTGGTAGCAAGGCTGGCACCTGCCAGGGCACTGACACCACCTGCGTTCATCCGACCTACATGTTCACCGTGACGGACACCTGGACCCAGATCCAGATCCCCTGGGCTAGCTTCACCGCGGGCAACGCGGCTGGCACCCCGGTCAAGCCCGACGGTCGTAACATCTGGCAGATCCAGTTCGACATCGGACTGAACTGGGTGACGCCCGACGGAGGTTCCGCCGCCGTGCCCGTTCCTGGCGCGTACAAGCTAGACGTCGACACCCTGACGTTCTACTCTTCACCGGGCGGCGCCGGCGGCTCG
>PMIX01000154.1:9944-30960 GCA_003158395.1 Myxococcales bacterium
TGACCCAAACCACGACCGGCCCCGCAGGGCTCGATTGCAGCGCCGGCTGCGCGATGATGACCTTGAGTTTTGGTGCCGGATTGCTCCAGTACGGTGCCGGATCGCAGTTCGTGCAGTACTTTGGTGCGACCGCGACCGATGTCAAGAATCTCCTGAACGAGACCGTCACGATGAAGATCGCCGTGACCCTCACGCCAGCAACCGGCGCCACCGCAGCGCTGCCAGTTACGGTCGGTATGTTTGCGCAAGATACGTTCACGAGCACAAACGGCGGCACAGACAACATCTGGACTGATGACCTGGGCACGCCCGCTTCCCTCGACGCAGCCTCCGGGTGGCATACGGTCACGTACAAAGTCATCGACGCGCACGTGCCGAGTTGGGCGCCGACACGCTGGGTCTGTGCCTCCGCCTTGCACGACATCGGCATCGTGATCCAGAACAACGCCAACATCACCGCCACCAACGCGGGAACCATCACTCTGTACGTCCAGAGCGTCACGGTCGCTCCATAGGCGAATTCCAGGCTGGAGCCTCCAGCCTCCAGCCTCCAGCCTCCAGACGATTACCATCGTTCGGCGCGTCATGAGAAACGAGTGCGTGTCTTCGTTGCTGGTTCTGCTGGTGTCGTCGTGGGCGCGGGCCGCCGCCGCCGATGAGGTGGTCAAGCTCGACGATCTGGACGCGGACGACAACCTGACTTCGACCGCTTGGATGTCCGGCTACGACAAGAACGGGCTGGGCACGGTGCTGGCCCCGGAGCCGTTCCGGCCCAGCGACGGTGGCTCGCCGGCCTCGCCCAGGCGCTTCGCGCGCATCAGCGGGCACTTTGGAAAAAACAAGCCGCCCTATCCCTGGGCGCAGATGTCGCTGCCGCTGGATCCGTCGGGCAACCCGGTGGACCTGTCGGCGTTCCGCGCCATCCGTTTCAACGCCAAGGGCAGCGGGCGGGCCAAGCTGATCGTGGGGCGCGCGGCTGTGAAGGACTTCGCCGACTACGCCTTCTCGTTCGCGCTTACCGACCGGTGGACCGAGGTGTTGGTGCCGCTCTCGGAGCTGCGCCAGCCGAACTGGGGCAAGACAGTGCCAGTGGCCTGGAACGACGTGAAGGGCCTGCGCTTCGAGCCCGAGGGGTCCGACGTGGACTTCGACATCGGCATCGACGATCTGGCGCTGCTCCGCGATCCGGCCAGTACGGCGCCCGTACCGTTTAAGGTGCTGAGCGTGGTGCCCACGCTGCCCGTCCGGGAGCTGGCCGCGAAGAAGATCGCGTACACCACCGTGCCGCTGGGGCCCGAGGCGCGCTGGTCGTTCAAGGACGAGGTGGAGGGTGACGGCAAGGGCGGCTGGACCGATCAGGGGGAGAACAGCGTGCCCGGAATGCCCACCGGCCGCCGCGTTCTCGAGGGCATTCCCTTCGACATCGCGGCCACGGCGGGCCAGCAGGTGATCGTGTTGCGCGGACAGAGCCGCGAGGCGTTTCCCACCCGCGCCGAGGTCAAGGTCGACAAGCGGGGCAAGGCGCTCTACTTCCTGCACGCCGCCGCCTGGGCCAGCGGGCGCGTGGGCAGCTACACGGTCGTGTACGCCGATGGCCAGCAGCAGACAATCGAGCTGCGCGGCGGGGTGGAGGTGTTCGACTGGTGGAGCCCAGGACGCAGCAAGGTGGCCATCCCGGGCTGGCTGGGGAAAAACCCGGTGCATACGCCCATCGGATTGACCCTGTTCGCCTGGCAGAACCCGCGCCCGGCGGTGGCCATCGCGAAGATCGTGGCCGAGACCTCGGGCAAGGACGCGTTCCTCATGCTGGCCGGGCTCACGCTGGCGGCCGAGGGGCCGTACCTGGCCGCGCCCGCGTACAGCGGATACCCGACCAAGACCTGGTTCCCTTACTCCGGCTACGACATCGCCAAGCGCAAGGGCACCGCGCTGGACATGAGCTTCCTGCTCGACGCGCCCGCGGGCAAGCACGGCCCGCTGAAGAAGTCCGAGGGCGAGGACTTCGTGTTCGAGGACGGCACGGTGGCGCGCTTCTGGGGCGTCAACATCGTTGCGGGCAACAACTTCCCGACGCACGCCGAGGCCGAGAAGACGGCCGAGCTGCTGGCGCAAATGGGCTACAACATGTCCCGCCACCACCACATGGATGCGGACTGGGCCGAGCGCAACATCTGGGGCAAGAAGGACAGCACCCTGGCGCTCGACGCAGAGTCGTTCGATCGGCTGGACTACCTGATCTTCCAGCTACAGAAGCGCGGCATCTACCAGTACCTGGACCTGCTGGTGCACCGGAAGCCGAGCGTGAAGGATGGGATCGAGGACGCGGACCAGATCGCTTCGGGCTACAAGACCCACGCCAGTTGGGTGCCGAGGCTCATCGAGCTGCAGAAGAAGTACGTCGAGCAGCTGCTCACCCACAAGAACCCGTACACGGGCAAGACCTACGGCGAGGATCCGGCTGTGGTCATGCAGGAGATCGTCAACGAGGACAGCCTGTTCTACCGGGGTAACGGCGACGACTTCTCGATCAAGCCGGGCCGCTACACACGCCTATGGAACCAGCTATGGAATGCGTGGCTGCTGGCCACCTTCGGGGACGCGGCCGCGCTGGCCAAACGCTGGGCCCCGGCCACGGACGAGGCGGGCAAGAAGGGCCTTCTGTCCGGCGAGGATCCCAAGGCGGGCACCGTGGCCAGCATCCCCAACTGGGCCGACGGCTCGCGCCAGCAGTACACGCGCCAGCGCATACTCGACAGCTACCGCCACGACTACGAGGTGGTGCTGCGCTACCAGCGCGACATGACCCAGGCCATCCGGCGCTTCAGGCCACACGGTCTGTTGACTCTGAGCAACCACTGGGTCACCGCACCCATCGACCTGTACATCAACGCGATCCACACCGACTTCGGCGACCGGCACAACTACTGGGCGCACCCGCAGGGCGGCTGGGCCATCGCGGCCGGGCTGACCTTCGACCCCACGTCGATGACCCGCAACGCCCAGGCCGGTATCGTGGGCGGGCTTGCGGCGCGCAGGGTGAAGGGCCGGCCGTACATCGTCGGCGAGTGGCAGACCTCCGCGCCCAACGACTACCGGCAGGAGGGCCTGCTCTACATGGCCGCCATGAGCGACTTCCAGAACTGGAGCGCGGTCCAGTTCGAGACCGGTACCATCAGCGAGAAGCCCATCCTGCTGACCGAGCCGTTCAGCTCGACCGCGCCCAAGATGCTGGCCGCGGCGCCCATGGCCGCGCTGCTGTTTCACCGGCAGGACGTCCGCCGCGCCACCGAGTCGGTCTTCAAGCCCCTGTCCGACGCCGAGGTGTTCTCGCCCGATACGACCGTGCGGCTGCCCGACGGCCTGGCCCTGGCGGTGCAGACCGGCATCGAGTTCTCCGGCAAGGAGGAGCGCACGGCGGATCTGGCCCAGGTGGCCGCGCGCCACGTGAGCGGAACAAAGGCAACGAGCTGTACCAAGGAGTTGACCGCGGACTGGGAGCAGGGCCTGTTCCGGGTGGACACCGAGCGCAGCCAGGGCTTCACCGGCTTTGCGCGCAAGCAGAGGCAGTCCTTCGCGAATCTGGAGGCCACCGTCGAGAACGAGTACGCGCTCGTGGTGCTGTCCGCGCTGGACAAGCAGCCGGTCGCCGAGTCACCGCGCTTGCTGCTCACGGCGGTGGGCAACGCGGTCAACAGCGGCATGACCGTGTTCGCCCCCGGCGGCCGCATCCGCGAGCCCGGCACGCTGCCTGTCCTGGTCGAGCCCGTGGTGGGCGAGGTGCGCGTGAAGCTCGTAGGCAACCTGGCGAGGATCGAGGTGTGGGCACTGGATCCATCGGGCCAGCGGGTGACCCGGGTGCCGGCGGTGAGGAAGGGCGCAACCATCTCCTTCAAGCTGGCCGCGAAGTATAGGGCCCAGCACTACGAGATCGTGCGCGGGTAGGCCAATCTCGGAGGGCCCTCGGACTCGATTCGATCGAGCGCGTCCGAACCCTCGTGGAGTTATTCGTCGAGCAACACGATCAGCGAAGCTGCGTTTCCTCCCGAGATTCCTCCACAATCTCAGCAGCTACGCCGTTGCGTACGTGAAAGTGTGAAAGGTCCTCGAGCGCAGCTTCGCTCTCGGCGACGTGCGAGGGATTCGCTCATGGAGCGACCGTGACGCTCTGGACGTACAGGGTGATGGTTCCCGCGTTGGTGGCGGTGATCGCGGCGTTGTTCCCGATCACGATGCCGAGGTCGTGCAAGGTGGAACCACAGACCCAGCGTGTCGGCGCCCAGCTTGGCACGTACGCGTCGATGACTTTGTACGTGAACGTATGCCACCCGGAGGCTGCGTCGAGGGAAGCGGGCGTGCCCAGGTCATAAGTCCAGATGTTGTCTGTGAAGGTTGTGGTCGCGAACGTATCTTGCGCAAACATACCGACCGTAGCTGGCAGCGCCGCGGTGGCTCCGGTTGCTGGCGTGAGGGTCACGGCGATCTTCATCGTGACGGTCTCGTTCAGGAGATTCTTGACATCGGTCGCGGTCGCACCAAAGAACTGCACGAACTGCGCTCCGGCACCGTACTGGGCAATTCCGGAAGGGTAAGACAAGGTCATCATCGCGCAGCCCGCGCTGCAATCGAGCCCTGCGGGGCCGGTCGTGGTTTGGGTCAAAGACGTGGCGGTGCTGGTAGGAAAGCTGTACGCGTTCATCGTGTACGGGGTCGTCTTGGTCGCGGTTGCGAATGTCGTCGCCTCGGTGTAGGTCCCATTCGTCGTGTCACACGCCGATGCGCCGGTACTGCCACCCGCAGCGGCGCCGCCCGCGCCCGTGCCCGCAGCGCCGCCGGTGCCGCTGCTGCCGCCGGTTGGCGTTGCCGCCTGAAGCGCCGCACCCCAGGAGTGCCAAACCAGGTCGAGCGCCGATTGGTTCACTATGGTGTATGTACTTCCGTTTGCCGTGAGCATGCCCCATGAATCCCCGGTCCGCAGCCCCGGCCAATAGCAGCTTCCCATCTTTCCCATGTTGATCGCGTTGGCCATGCCGACCATGAAGGACTTTGGGTTGTTGCCCTCGGTTCCCGTGCTGAAGTCCACATTGCCCGTCAACGTGGTCCCCCACTCTCCGACGAGAGTACGACTGGAAGCGCCGGCGAGGCGTGAGGTCAGCTCGCTCTCCCAAGCCGCCTCAGTCGTAAGGCTCGAATTGTTGAACGGATAGTCATGTATTTCCAGGAACATGTCGGGGAAAACAGTTGCTACGGCGCCAAAGTTGTCATCCCACCCAGTCCCCGCTACGATAATTCGATTCGCTGGTACGCTGGGGTACTGGGCCATCCAGTCGTTGACTTGTTGAACCCACTCCTGTTGAGTATAGCCGTGGGGCTCGTTGTGAATGTCGAAGTATACGAGCGGGCTGCTCAAATACGCATCGACCACAGTCTGCCACATCGTGTACCATACGTTAATGTCGGCTGGTCTGCCGATGTTCTTGTCTTTCGCCCAGAAGGCAAGAATGACTTTCATTCCCTTCGAGATTGCGACGTCGATGGCGGCCTTGTACGCGCTCCAGTAGGAGCCATTGACGGTGGGCTCGTTGATGGGCATGCGGACGGTGTTGGCTTTCAACTGGTCGGTGAAGGCAGCAAGGACAGTGGTGGCCTTGGGCGTGATGGCGTCGGCGGTAGTATCCGTACCGAGTGTTCCGGAGAGGAGAAGCGTCCCGTCGACGAAGTTGTCTCTCTGATCGGCCCAGTTGAAACAGTGGAAGCTCGACACCCCCGTGCCAGCCGGGATGGTGATTGTCCCTCCTGTCCCTCCTGTGCTGCCCGTGCCCGAACCATCGATTGCGCCGTCCTGTACGAGACTTTCGTTATCAGTCACGCATACGGACGAAAGCATCGCAAACGCGGCGACGAGGGCACTTGCCCCAACATGACGGAGAGATGGGTGCCTTTTCATGCTCCGTGCCTAGCAGAGACTACGCCGAGCCGCAAATGCTTCTTGCATCTCAGATCTTGGCGCACCTCATCGGCCTGTGCATCAAGTTGAAGCGCTCCGCGAACGCGGAACGGCTTGAGACGCCGAAAAGAGGGGCATTGACCTTGGAATACATGAAGTCCCACTTGGCAGAAGACTTGGACGTGGAGAAACTGGCGAGCATGGCGGGGCTTTCCCCCTCGCGTTTCCAAGCGCTATTTCGCACCCTCCATGGGATGTCCCCCTGTCGCTACTTGAAGTGTCTGCGCGTGCATCGAGCCGCCCGACTGCTTGATACGACGAACCTTGCCATCAAGGACATCGCGGGTGAAGTCGGCTACCAGGACGCGCTCTATCTGTCCCGCGTGTTCCGGCAGGTTAACGAGCAAAGCCCGAGTGCCTTCCGCGATCGGCTGCGCCGCAGGCGGGCAGATCGTGTCGATCTCCAAGCCACCACATACCGCTCGTGGCAGGTTTTGCACAAAAATGCTTGAATGCCCGCAGGTTCAAACGTCAGGAGAGCTGTACGCCGCCAGAATTCGGTACGGACGAGAAAATCACGGGGATTTCCCCCGGGCTCGCGTCGCGAGGGATCAGGAGGAAAGCAGCGGCAAGGGAGAGGGGCCCTCCCTCAGCCACCGGCTTGCAGGCCAGAAATTGGCGCATCGCGGCCACGTCCAAATTCGAGCGTTCTGTGCTCGTCAGCTTGTCTGCTACATTTCGTGCCTCTTGGCCCTCGCTGAATCGGTTTCGCCCTCTTGACGTCTTCCCCGGTCCATCCTGGCCCGCGCTGCCGCGCCTTCGTAGCGTGGGCGCTCAGACGCGGCCCCATCCTCTGGCTTATGGCCATCGCGCTCGCCGTGCCGTCGGCCCTGGCCACCGCCAAGCTCTACTTCAACCTACGCAGCGATCTGGAAGAGTTGCTGCCGCGGAGCGCGCCCAGCGTCCTCGCGCTCGACGAGTTGCGTTCGCGCATGCCTGGCCTGCAGTATCTGGGCGTCCTGGTCGACGTGGGCTCGGCGGACAAGCTGCCTGCGGGAGAGCGCCTACTCGACGACCTCGCGGCCCGGGTCCGTCGCTACCCGCCGAACTTGGTGCGCGCGGTTCGCCTGGGGACGGGTACCGAACGGCGTTTCATCGATCAGCACCGGCCCCTGTACATGGACCTACCCGATCTCGAGACGCTGCGCCAGCGCATCGAAGACCGCATCCACTACGAGTTGATGAAGGAGCAGGACATGCTCCTTGACGAAAGTGAGCCGCCTCCTTCGTTCGACGTGTCCGACCTTGAGAAGAAGTACCAGTCGCGGCTCGACGAACCAGGGCTGAGCGGGGATCGCTATTCCAGCCCCAGCCTCGGCCTCACCCTCATGCTGGTCGAGGTGGGCAGCTTTTCGACCGGGAACAAGCAGGCCAACGACCTGCTCCACCGGGTGCGTCGCGATCTGGCCGGCCTGGGCGGTCCGGGCCGCTATGCGCCGGGGATGCGCGTCGGGTTCACGGGCGACGTGCCCATTTCGGTCGAGGAGATGTCGGCGCTGGTCGCGGATCTGACCCTCTCGTCTGTCCTGGTCATTGTCCTGGTGGTGATCGTGCTGGTTTTCTACTATCGGTGGGTGGCCGCGGTGCCCATTCTCCTCGCCCCGCTTGCCATCGGCGCGGTGGCCGCGTTTGCCCTTGCCAGCCTGCCACCCTGGCGGATTACCGCGCTCAACTCCAACACGGCCTTTCTCGGCTCTATCATCGTGGGCAATGGCATCAACTTCGGCATTGTCTTGCTCGCCCGCTACGTGGAGGCACGTCGGCGCGGCGTCTCGGTCGAGGAGTCTCTGGCCGTCAGCCTGTCAGGAACCCGGGTCGGGACCCTTTCGGCATCGCTGGCGGCTGCTGCGGCGTATGCCTCCCTGGTGGCGATGGATTTTCGCGGATTCCGCCAGTTTGGTGTCATCGGCGGCTTGGGAATGGTGCTGTGCTGGACGGCGACCTTCCTCCTTTCCCCCTCGCTGATCGCGTGGCTGGATAGGGGCCGGCTCAAGCCCCTCAGCCAGCGGGCGGCTCGGCTGCGGCCCATGGAACTACTGGCCAATCGCATCGCGCGTTCTCCTGTTCCTTTCGCCGTGGTCGCACTGGCGCTCACCGTCCTGGCTCTGTTCCAGATGCGCCATTTTGGCCGAGACCAATTGGAGCACGACTTCAGCAAGCTCCGGCGCCGCGACACCTGGGTTTCGGGTGAGGGCTACTGGGGCGCCAGGATGGACCAGCTCCTCGGCCGCCAGGTCACGCCGACCGTGATCCTGGCCGACGAGGTGACACAGACTCGTGCCATCGCGACACGTCTGCGCGAGGCCGCCACCCGGCCGCCGCTTGAAGCGCGCATCTCCTCGATCGTGACGGCCGACGACGTCCTTCCCATGGAGCAGGCGCCCAAGCAGCGCATTATCGAGCGCCTGCGCAAGAAGCTGACGCCCAGGATCCGTGAGCAGCTTTCGCCGGAAGAGCAGGACAAGGTCGAGCGCTTCCTTGGAACCGCGCCGATCCTTCCGATCACGGCGGCTGACCTGCCCGACGGGTTGCTCACCGGGTTGCGCGAACGGGATGGGACGCTGGGGCGGACCATCCTGGTGTTTCCGCGGCCGACCCAGAGCACTTGGTACGGTCCGGACATCTCCAGCTTCGTTGAGCAACTGCGCGCCATCGCTGCCTCCGCGGGCGGCGTGCCGGCCCGCGTGGCTGGCGCCTTGCCGCTCTCGGCCGACATTCTCGCTGCCATGAGCCGCGACGGCCCACTCGTCTCTCTGCTTGCCTTGCTGGGCGTGGTGTTGGTCGTCGTGGTTTTGTTTCGCGCCAGCCTCGCCACCCCGTTCGTCATAGGCTCGCTGTTGATTGGGGTCGGCTGGATGCTGGCGGCGACCATCTACCTCGGGGTCCGCATCAATTTCATCAACTTGATCGCGTTCCCCATCACCTTCGGGATTGGCGTGGACTATGCGGTCAACGTGATGGGCCGCTATCTGCAGGACGGACGCTCCGATGTGACGGCAGCGATTAGCGCCACCGGCGGCGCCGTCAGCCTCTGCTCGGCAACCACCATCATCGGGTATTCGTCCCTGCTGGTGGCGCAGAACCGGGGCCTGTTCCTCTTTGGCCTGTTCGCGGTCTTGGGCGAGCTGACCTGCCTGGCCACGGCGGTGATCGTTTTGCCGTCGGTTCTCCTCCTGTATCAGGGCTGGCGCACGCGCCGAGGGGCCGGCGCGTGAGAGTCGCGGAGGTGCCGTCCTCGCCGTCGCCGAATCCGACAGTCCCGGGTACCTTCTCGCGCAACACGCTCACTTCGATCTTCACCACCGCGCTCGATTTCTTCACCTTGACCGGCCTGGTCGAATTCGCCGGCGTCAACTATGTGCTGGCGACCTGGATCGGGACGATCGTTGGCTCGCTGTCCAACTTCTCCATCAACCGGTGGTGGAGTTTCCGGGCGTCCGGACAGCCGCGTTCGATGCAGTTCCTCCGCTTTGTCCTGGTCCAGGTGGGCGCGTCGGGACTGCACACGGCCGGGGTCTGGCTCTTGACCCGCTTTCTCGGCTTGCCCTATCCCGCGTCCAAGCTCGTGGTGGCGGCTCTGGTCTATCTCGGCTGGAACTATCCCATGAACCGCTGGGTCGTGTTCAACCCGCGCTTCGCCCGCCGAGCCTAAGCCGGCTGCCCAACCCACGCACCCGCTCGGCTATCTCGTGCCCGATCACCCAGGCGCGGTTGGAAAACGGCAGCGATGTGCGGATCATGCAATCGACGCCACAGCCATCCTCGCAGCCCTTGCGAGCGCGCAGGTTGCGGATGTCCTGGGCGGTAACCTCGGCAAAGGGCCGCACGGGCGCGACGTGGTAGCAGTATTGAAAATCGCCCTCGGGCGAAACATAGAAGGCCTTGTTTCCCCCGCGGCACGTCCAACGCATGGGCCGGCCGGCCAGGGCACGTTCAAAATAGCGGATGAGATAGTACGGGTTGGAAATGGGTTTCCCTTCGCGCTTCTTCTGCCTCAGCCAGCGCAGCTTTTCCAGGGTCTGCTGGTCGAGCGGCCCCGGTTGCAGTCGGCCGCGCTCGTGCACTACGGAGAAGAAGATGGGGACACCCAACTCGAAACAGTGCTCGGCCAGCGGAACCACCTCGTCCAGCGTCTCAGGGCAGAGCACCGCTGCGACGTAAAACCACAGCCCGCGGCGCGCGACCATCTCAATCTTGTTGCGCAGGGTTCGCAGGGACTTGGGCGTCCCCGGCGACGGGTTCAGGCGATCGATCGAGATTTGGATACGGCCCATGCCCAAATCTATGAGCGTGTCCAGCTTGTCCTCGCTCAGGAGAAATCCATTCGTGGTCATCCCGGTCGACATCCCGCTTTGCACCACGTGGCGCATGAGAGGGAAAATGTCCGGATGGAGGAGTGGCTCGCCGCCGATGAGATCGGCGTGGAGCACGCCCAGTTCCTTGCAACGGTCGATGCGGGGGTAGATCGCGGATGCCGGGACGTGGCCCTTGCTGTTGTCGTACTCGGTGCAGTAGGCGCAGGTGAGGTTGCATCGCCAGGTGACGTTGATCTGTGCCCAGATTGGCTTGGCATCGAATGCGCGTGGGATCCCTTTCAGAATACCCGGTAGGGCGATGGGATTGCGCGCGCGCTTCATGACACGGGAAGGGTCACTCCGGCTCGCCTGCAGAGGACGGACCNNTGCGGGAACAGATCCAGCGGCTGCACCACGGAGACGTGATAGCCGAAGGGTACCAGCTCGACGAGATCACGCGCCAGCGTGGTGGGATTGCACGATACGTAGATGATTCGCGCGGGCGCCGCGCGGGCAATTCGCCGCATGACCTTTCCCCCGGCGCCGGCCCGCGGGGGATCGAGCACCACGACGCGTGGGGTTCCGTGCTCAGCCAGCACCTCGGGCAGAACGCTGCGCGCGTCGCCGGCAAGAAAGAGGGCCTTGTCCAGGCCATTGGTGCGAGCATTGATTCGTGCGGCCTCGACGGAACTGGTTGACAGCTCGATGCCCACGACCTTCGCTCCCGCCGAGGCCAGCGCCAGGGCGAACATGCCCACGCCACAGTAGACGTCGATGGCCAGCGCCCCGGTCCCGTCGCCGGCCATCTCGCGGACCAGGGCCACTAGACGCTCGGCCTGCGCCGAATTGGTTTGAAAGAAGGTCTCCACGCCAATGCCGAAGCGAAGGCCGGCCACGGTCTCGGTGATGTGGTCCTGGCCCCGCAAGAGCGTGGTCTGCTGCAGGGGCGCCGAAGTGTCCGAGGAGGCCCGGATGCTGCGCACGACGCTCACCACGCTGGCGTCGACCGCGGCAAGACATTCGGCCATGGCGGCCGCTGCGTCGAAGGGTCCTGGGCTGGTGACAATGCCAAGCATGGTTTCCCCGGTGCCTCGGCTGTGGCGCACGATCAGCTCGCGCAAGAGTCCTTGGTGGGTACGCGGATCGTGCAGCGACAGGTTCGCATCGCGCGCAAAAGCCCGCGCGGCCTTGACCAGCGCGACCGTCAGGGGTGGCGCCAGAAAACAGTCGTGCAGCGGCAAAATGCTGTGCCAGGCCCCGCGCGGATGCAGGCCCAGCACGCCGTCCGGGTTGAAGGCGAACTCCATCTTGTTGCGGTAGTGCCAGGGACTGGGTGCGGGGATGATGGGGCGCAAGGGCAAGTCCTGCAGCCTCCCCAGCCGTTCCAAGCTGTCGCGCACGGCAGTTTCCTTGGCCCGCAACTGACCCGCATAGTCCACGTGCTGCCAGGTGCAACCGCCGCAGCCTTGCGCGAAGTGCAGACAGCGCGGTGTCACGCGTTCAGGCGAGGCGTTCTCCACCGAGACGACATCCGCCTCTACATGTCGCCGCTGCACCCGTCGCACGCGCACGCGCACGGTTTCGCCGGGTGCCGCGCCTGAAGCAAACACCACCAGCCCCTCGCGACGGCCCACCGCCTCGCCGCCGTACGCCAGACGGTCGACGGTCACGCGCAGCTCATCGCCAGGGCGAGGTCGGGGTCTCGGGGCTGTGCGGTTCGGGGCGGTGGCCAATGACTCGTTTTCGCCTGCGCCGGTTCGGGCAGAAGACGCAATCGTAGCATGGCCGGGCTGGAAGGCCGGCCGGGGGCGTTCGGCTACTTGAGCGTTATCTCGCCGCTCGCGTAGAGCTGGAACTTCTTGTTGATGAGCTGCCCCACCCGGATGATGTAGGTGTGGCCTTTGTTGAAGCCATTGTTTAGTTCCAGGTCGTAGCCTTCTTGGTAGACCAAGGCGGCGGCAGGTGTCTGCGGCGAGAACTGATCGACAATGATTCTCGGCTCCTTCTTGTCGACCAACATGACCGTGACTGGACCTTTGGCCGGCGGCTTTTTGAACACAGCCAGGAAATTGATCGGCCACCGATCCTCGTTGCCTTTGAGGGCGAGCACCACGTTCGAGGGGTGCGCGGCCAGCCATTTGTCCAGCACGTCTCCTTCACCCGACGGGATGGAGTCAGACACCACCCAGACCTTGCCGCCGTGGTTTTTGGCCACGGCTATGTTGGGATCGACGGCAGACTTCGTCGCTTCCGCCTTGCCAGGCTTCTTCGATGCTGCACTGGCGCTCGTTGCTGCCAGCAATGCGACCGCTACCAGCCAGATCTTCATGAGGGTCTCCTTCCTTTCGGCGAAACCGCAGAGCCCAACGCGGCCATTATCATCGACCGAGGCGTCGCGAGTCAACCAAACACGATGGTGCGGTTGCCGGACACGAGGACTCGCCGCTGGAGGTGGAGGCGAACCGCCCGAGTGAGCACCAGCCGTTCTAGCTCTCGCCCCTTGCGCATCATGTCTTCAACCGTGTCGCGATGAGAGACTCGGCACACGTCCTGCTCGATGATCGGGCCTTGGTCCAGGTCCGCAGTCACGTAGTGGGCCGTAGCGCCGATGACCTTCACGCCACGCTCTTGTGCCTGATGGTAGGGCCGTGCGCCTGCGAAGGCCGGGAGGAACGAATGGTGGATGTTGATGACGCGCCCTCGCCAGAACTCCACGAAGGCAGGTGACAGGATCTGCATGTAGCGCGCAAGCACCACGAGGTCGACGCGCAGTTCAGCGAGCAGCGCCAGTTGCTTGGCCTCGGCTGCGGCCTTCTGGTCTCGCTCTACCGGGATCACCACCAGCGGCACGTCAAAGTGCCTGCACACATCCGCCAGCGTGTCGTGGTTCGAGATGACGCCGACGATCTCGCCGCCCAGATCCCCCAGTTGCTGGCAGAGCATCAGGTCGTACAGGCAATGCGAGGCCTTGCTGACCATCACGGCGACCCGCGGTCGGGCGCCTGAGAAGGTCAGCTCCCAGCGCAGGTCGAACTGGTGGGCAAGTGCCTCAACCGCAGCCTGGGTAGCCTGGCGGTCTAGCCCGAACCCGTTCAAGTCCCAGACCAGTCGCATGAAGAATTCGCCGCTCTCGCTCTCCGCGTGCTGGTCGGCGTCCAGAATATTGCCGCCGTGCTGAAAGACGAAGTTCGACAACGCCGCGACCAGGCCGGTGCGGTCCCGGCAGGTAACGAGAAGAGTTGCGGTAGAAGAAGGAGGCGAGGACATGACGGTGACAGCCTAGAGATTACACAATCCGACCCGGGGTTGACGCCGCAATTTCTCGACCGGGAGCGGCTGCGCAGGCCGCAAGGGCGCGAGCTGGTGCCAAGAGCCGCAGGCTCTTTGTTGCAGGACTACTCGAGCTCGTTGACCACAAATGGCTGGAAAGACCCGGTCACGTCGCCATTGCTGCTGATCTGGCCATTTCGAGAGAACTCGCCCGGCACAGAATCACAGTCAAGATTCCCTCGGGCGTAGGCGGTGAACTGCGCGCTGCTCCCCTCGCCAGCCCCCGAGTACCCTGGCATGTAGGAATGGGCGTCGGGGATGGAGAACTTCAGCGCCAGCCAGACCCCGTCAGTCGTCCAGACGGACGCTCCGCCCGGACAGCGCGCCCCTGTCAGGAGGCAGCAGTCGGCGACGTTGGTCACCTCCCAGGCACCTGAGGGGCCGGGGAACTGGCGAGGCAGGACCCCGGTGGGGCCACCCGAGAAGTCCGTCATGTAGTAGGCGAGAGACCCTGCCCATTCTTTGTTGAGAAACCCGGCAGCTTCAACGGTGCGCGACCTCCTGATGTACTTGCTGAAGGCAGGGATTGCGATCGCGGCAATGATTCCGATGATCGCCACCACGATCATGAGTTCCACTAGGGTGAATCCGCTGTTCTTCTTGTTTCGCATGGCGTCTCGTAGCTGAGTCTTGCATTCCCTGTGCCACAGCGCAAGAAAGCGGCCCCTCTTCTGCCTACCGTCTGAAAATCCTGGAGAGTGGGGTGGCCAGTTGCTGCTAGAAGACATCAACCTTGGCGACATTCTTCGTCCTTGGCGACATTCTTCGTCCCAGCGATGAAAGTTTTTCCTACCGAAGCGACGAAAAGTGTCCAAACAAAAAAGGGACTAGCCCAGCCCTTCCGGGTTGGATCCAGTCCCTTTCTGCGCGCAGGGTGACTGCGCAGAGCGGCTGAGCCTCTAGTCCTGCCCGCCGTCGCCGCCGTCCACGGTTCCGACCTCAAGAGCCGCGCCGTCGCCAGCATCAGGGGCGTCCACGGCAGGCGCATCCGGGGCAGCGTCGAGCTTGACGATTGTAACGTCAACGCCACCATCCGGGCGCGTATCGGCTGGGCGAGTATCGGAAGGAAGCAGACCGCCATCCGCGGCATCCGCGGCGGTATCGATCGCAACGTCCACGCGGGGCGGCGTATCGGGGGTGGTATCGGGCGCGAGATCTTTGGGTACATCTGGGAGTGTATCCGGTGCTGACACCACGGCCGTATCCGGCATATCGGGCGTCGCATCGGGCTTGGTAACGCCATCTGGTTTCGCGTCGATACTTGCATCTTGCTTGGTCGTACTGCTACTTCCGCAGCCAACCAGCGTGAGGGACATCGCAAACACCGTTACAGCAAGCTTCCTCGTCATAGCCTTGTCTCCTGGGTTGTTCTTTTCTAGACTAGATAGTCATCTTGGGGCCGGAACATTACTCAAATCGAAAAGGAATGCGAACAAAAAATCAACGCTGGTGCTGGGACGTCCCATGGGGCACCGCGAAAACTGTCGCGTAGCCGTTCACTAACAAGACGATGGCGGACATGCAAGAGGATTTTGACCTCGATGACGCAGAGAATTTAGCAAGATGCGACATCGATGGGCTGGTGGCGGTTGGGGGAGCCGTGACGCCGGAGAGCTTGCTGCGTGCCTATCGCACGGGGGTGTTTCCTTGGTCCTCGGATCCGATGGTGACATGGTGGTCTCCCGATCCCCGCGCCATCTTGGAGATAGAACGCTATCGCCCGTCGAGGAGCTTGCGCAAGCACCTCCGCCGAGCGGGATGGACCTTCGCCTTCGACCGGGATTTCGAGGGCGTGATGCGCAGGTGCGCTGAGGCCACGCCCAGCCGGCCGACCACATGGATCACCGGCGATTTCATCGCCGCATACACCGAACTCCACCGGCGCGGTGCCGCCCACAGCGTGGAGGTCTACGACAAGGACGAGCTGGCGGGCGGTCTCTACGGTGTGAGCATCGGCGGCTTCTTCGGAGGCGAATCGATGTTCCATCGCCGCCCCGATGCCTCGAAGGCTGCGATCGCATGCCTGGTCGAGCACCTGCGCGAGCGTGGTTTCGTGCTGCTTGATGCCCAGGTGCCAACGCCCCACCTGGCCAGCCTGGGCGCAATCGAGGTCTCGCGCGACGAGTACCTCGCGCGACTTCGACACGCCATCGCGCTTCCGGTCGCGTTCTGATCGTGCCGCGGCGGGTGGTCGGCTATCATGGGCCTCACCATGTCTTTGCGGTGGCATGCCTTCCTTGCAGCGCTGCCCACCAGCGCGGTGTTGTGCGTGCTCGTCGCCTGCGCCAAGCCGACCACCCAGCCTGCGCAAGCAGCCTCGGCGGCCAAGCTTCGGTTCAAGATCGTCCGCACCTTTCCGCACGATCCTCACGCGTTCACCCAAGGCCTGCTCTTTTTCGAGGGCAAGTTCTACGAGAGCACCGGGCTCCTCGGGCGCTCCTCGTTGCGCCGGGTGGACCCGGACAGCGGCATGGTCGAGCGCAGGGTCGATTTGCCCAGGGATCTGTTCGGCGAGGGTGTGGCGCGTGTCGGCGGCCACCTGGTTCAACTCACCTGGCAGAACGGACGCGCGCTGGTCTGGAACCTGGCGACGCTGGGCAAGGAAAGGGAGATTTCCTACCAAGGCGAGGGGTGGGGCCTCTGTTTCGACGGTCGTCACCTGATCATGAGCGACGGCAGCGAGACGCTCGCGCTGCGTGATCCGGAAAGCTTCGCCAGGGTTGGCGAGATCGTGGTCCGCCGCGCGGGACGGCCTGTGCGCAACCTCAACGAACTGGAATGCGTGGACGGCGTCGTCTACGCCAACGTCTGGCAAGACACCCACATCGCACGTATCGACTCGCGCACCGGAGAGGTGACGGGATGGCTCGACGCTTCTGGCCTGCTTGCGCCTGAGGAGGCGCGAGATGCCGACGTCCTGAACGGAATCGCGTACCTTCCTGCCTCGGGCCATCTGGCGCTCACGGGCAAGCTGTGGCCGCGGATTTTCGAGGTGGAGATCGTGCTGGATGCGCCGCCGGCAGCCAAGTGATTCCTGGGCGTCGGATTTGCTCTGGGGACGCGCGCGTGACCTGCTAGGTTTGCTGGCATGGGCTTGCGAATTCTCCTCGCGACGACGCTGGCGGTGCTCGTTGTCTCGGGTGCGCGGTACGCGCAAGCCGAGCCAGGAGAGGACCTGACCGTCGTTGTTCTCACCTTCGGCCCCGGTGATCATCCGTTCTTCAAATTTGGGCACAATGCCATCCTGGTCCAGCCGCAAGAGGAGAGCGGGCTGGTCTATAACTTCGGCACCTTCCAGTTCGAGTCGCCGGGGCTCATCCTGAAGTTCCTGCGTGGCCGGTTCAAGTATTGGCTGTCCGTGTCGAGGATGGAGGACACCTTCGCGTCGTACGTTTCCGAGAATCGGACGATCGAGGCCCAGGAACTGGATCTGACGCCCGCACAGAGGGCGGCCTTGTGGCAGAGCCTGCGCGAAAACGCTCGGCCCGAGAACCGGGAATACCTCTACGACTACTTCCGGGACAACTGCTCCACCCGCGTACGCGATGCCATCGACCGAGCCGTGGGGGGCCGGGTTCGGCAGGCGGGCCAGCGGCCAGCGGCCTTGACCTTCCGAGCAGACGCGCTCCGCATGACGGCGGATTTCTTCCCCGAGTACCTCGGCCTCGACCTGGGGCTGGGCCGCCCCACCGACGCTCCCATCACCCTGTGGGACGAGGCGTTCCTGCCCGAGCGATTGCGGGATCTTCTGCGCGACGTCCGCATTCCCGGAGAGTCGGGTGACAAGCCGCTGGTCAAGTCTGAGCGCATCTTGTTCGCGGCGCGCCGGCCACCCAAGCCGGACCAGCCGCCGGGCTGGACCGTGTACTTCTTGGCTGCCGGTCTTGCGCTCGGCGCGCTCCTGGCGGGGCTCGGCTGGCTTGCCCGCAAGCATCCCGCCGCGCGCGTCGGACTCGGTATTTCCAGCAGCCTGCTGGGTTTAGTCTTCGGCGTGTTGGGGCTCATCGTGCTTTCTTTCTGGTTGTTCACCGACCACAAAGCTGCCCATGCCAACGCCAACATCTTCCTGCTCGCCCCCTGGTCGGTTGTGCTTGCTGGCTACGGAGTTGGGGCAGCGTTGGGATGGCCGGCAGCCACGCGCAAGGCGCTCTGGGTCGTAGCTGCCGCCGCAGGCTTCGCCGCCATCGGCGTTCTAGTCAAGGCCCTTCCCGGCCTTTCGCAAGACAACCTAGCGCTGGCTGCTTTCCTGTTGCCCGTCTGGCTTGGCTTGGCTTCGGGCTTCCGTTCGTTGACGCGGCGAAGCTAGATCATATGCGTTATCCTGCCGACGCGACGATCTGTGGGGAATCGTGCGCAGGTTCATGCTACTATTGTACGTTGGCGTCCGGGAAGAGGACTGCGGCGTGGTGTTCGAGGGTGGTTGTGGTCGTTAGCCTGCGTCTCGTTATGTTGGTGGCCCCAAGAAAGCATGGGAGGTAATACATGCCCGCAACCGAGGACTCAGTACTCACCTCACTCAATGAACTGCGTAGGCTCAGAAGAGACCGGCGGAAGAAGGGTCATTCAGGGGGTAACGGCCGTTCCCAGAGGCCAGCAGCCTCGGCCCGTGATCCCATGGGCGATCAGGTCACGCCGCCGCCGCAGTCAGACCTGGCTTCGGGAGGGAAAGGCGTGCGGGCTGGCGTCCAGGCCGGGATGGGTGGGGCGGCCGGGGCCGCTTTCGCTGCCCCCAGCCGGCCGGGACCCGCGGCAGCGACATGGGACGCACCCATCGAGCCTGCAGCAGTTGTCCAGATGGCACGGCCAACGTCGTCAGCCAAGCCGGCGATTGTGGTGGCGGTTTTGCTTTTGGGCGCGGCCGGCGCCGGCTACATGAAACTTCAAAGCGACACGCAGGCGCTCCTGGCCGACAAGGATGCAAGCATCCGGCGGGTGGAGGAGGCGCGCGTTCAGGCGGTGGACGAGGCGGCCAAGGCGGAGCGGCAAGCTCTGGCCAAGCTCAAGGCCTGTGAGGCCAAGACCGAGGCCACCTCAGCGGCTGCAAGGACGACGCCTGCGGCGCCGGCTGCGGCCGCGGCTGTGGCGCCGGCGTCGTTTGCAGCTTCCACTCAGGCAAGCAGCCGAGGTCGGCACAAGCCACCAGCCGGGCGGCATGCGGCTGCGGGGCCATCTGCTGCTCCAGCACCCAGCCCCGAGCACGCCGCGGTTCCGCGGTTGCCGGGGAAGAAGAGGTTGGACAACGATCCGTTGGCGGGCATCAAGATCTGAAGCCGGCCAGCGTGCGCGGTAGCGGTAGCGTGAGCGACCAGCGGAAAGCGGCCTGCGTGAGCGGCCCGCGGCCCGCTCTTCGTCCTCCCGCGTAACGCTCACGCCCTCGCCCTCGCGGCCCGCTAGCCGCGACCCGCGGGCCGGCCCTTCGGGCGGCCCGCAATTTCCCGACAGACTCTAGATAGCGTTTTTTTGACGGGAGGGGAGCTTGCCCCCAAGCTGGGAGCATGCTTTCCGCACAAGAAGAAACCCACTTCTTCGACACCTGCAAGCATGCTCTACTGGAGCGGTACGCCGGACAGTTTGCCGTCGTGTGTGGCCGCAGACTCCTGGGCGTCCATGCGTCGCTCGATCTCGCGCTCAAGGCGGCCTCAGACGCGTTCTCGGCGGGCTTTCTCGAGGACGGGGCTCCCATCCTTATCAATGAGATCGGCGAGCAGCCCAGGGTCCGCGTGGTCGCCGAACCCAAGAAGTAGAACCGATCGACACGAAGGACGTGGCGGGCTGAGGAGTGTCTGGGCACGGCCGCGGCCCCGGCCACGTGGAAGGCCACGACCTCATAGGCCATCGCGGGATTGCGGTCTGGGCCGAAGGTTTGCAAATCCGTTGCGTCTCCAGTAGAAAGAGGCCCGCCGGCGAGGGTCCGACGCGATCGGATTCTGGTCGGCCAGGAAAGGGAGAGCATCGATGTCACGATTCTCAGGAACGCTGTGTGCAGTTCGCTTGCGCGCTGACCACTGGCTTTGCGTCGCAACCCTGTCGGGTTTTGCTTTCGGCTGTGTCGAGCAGGCTGATGAGAAGCCGACCAAAGAGGATGAGGAATTCGTCAAGAAGCAGCTGCTGGCTTCAGACCCCACGCCGCAGTTCGCGACGCATGCAGACNNTGGAAGGTGAAGTCCGCGCCCAGCGAAGGTTGGAGGCTGTTTACCCACATCGGTGGCCCCAACAAGCAGGGATTTATCAACGTTGACCACGGGCCGGTCAGCGGCAAGTACCCGGTGTCACGCTGGAAGGCAGGCGATATCATCCGCGACCAACACTCGTTCCGTCTGCCGCCGAATTGGGCCTTCAACACCTTCAACGTCTATGTGGGCCTCTGGCGGGGTCACGAGCGCATGGTCATCAAGTCTGGGCCAAGCGACGAAGGCCGCGTCGTTGCCGCGACCGTCCCGGTTCAAGTCAAGGAGCCGCCCGCGCTCAAACGGTACCTGGTCCGCAAGACGCCCAAGCCCATTAAGATCGATGGCAAGTTGGACGAGGCCGCATGGAAGGCCGCCCCGTCGAGCGGAATGTTCGTCAACACCATGACCGGCGAGCCGGCGCAGCCCAATACCGAGGCCAAGCTGCTTTGGGACAATCAGAATCTGTACCTTGCATTCGAAAACGCAGACACCGACGTCTGGGGCACGCTCGCCGAGCGCGACTCCAAGCTTTGGACGCAGGAAATGGACGAAGTGATGATCGACGCCAATGGTGACGGCAAGGGGTACATCGAATTGCAGGTGGCACCCAATGGCACCATCTTTGACACCTATCTGCCCACCTATCGCAAGTACGAAGACAGCTTGGATCCCAAGCGCAAGCCCTATGATTGGAACTCCAAGCTGAAGGCGGCGGTGAAGGTCGACGGCACCCTCAACAAGCGCGAGGACCAGGACAAGGGTTGGACGGTGGAGATGGCGCTCCCGCTCGCCGATGTGAACGGCCTGGACAGCAAAGGTGTCAAGGTTCCGCCGGCGTTCGGCGACAAGTGGCGCCTCAACATGTTCCGTATGGACTCGCCCAAAGACAAGCCACAGGTGGCCCTGGGCTGGTCGGCGCCGATGGTCGGCGACTTCCACAAACTGGATCGGTTCGGCGAAATCGTGTTCGTCGACGAGAAGGGTGAGTTGCCCGCGGCCAAGGAGAGTCCGGCGAAAGGCGGCAACAAGAATGAGGCCAAGATGGAGCCGGCCGGCAAGGCTGGCGGCAAGACCGCCGAGAAGAAGCCGGCCAAGAACTAGAGAGAGCTTGTCGGGCGGGGCCGGGCCCTCGCGGGTCGGCCAGCGAGAGCGGTAGCGTGAGCGACCAGCGTGCAGCGGGCTGCGGGGGCGATTCGCGTGAGCGCGACGGGCGAGCG
>PMIX01000430.1 GCA_003158395.1 Myxococcales bacterium
CACGCTGCCAAGCTGAGCCGGCACCACGTAGTCCCCAGCCAATGAAGTTGCATCCGCGGGCGCGGGCGGTGATTCTGATGTGTTGTATGTGGTGCTCCCGAACAGGCACTGCAAACAGGTGGGACCCGAACCGCCGCCCGGACAGAAGCCGCCGGTCATTGCTGCCGTTGTGCACTTGGCGGCATTGTCCGCGGTGGGCGCGGGATATCCCGCCGGAATCCCTGTGCTTGGTGGAGGGGCACCGCCCCCTCCGCCGGCACCCGTCGTGCCACCTGCACTCGTGGTCCCGGCAGTGCCGCCTGCGCCACCTTTGCCGCCCGCACCTCCCGTCGCGGTGCTCCCACCAGCGGCAGAGGTTCCTCCCGTGCCTGATGTTCCACCGGTGCCCGTTTGCTGGCAGGTATCCATGCACCGAGCCCAGATGTCAGACGGCACGATCAGATCAGTCGCACAGCATGCCCACGCACAGACCGTGTCTGTGCATTGGCCTTCGACCGGGATCGGAACGTTCTCATCTGAGGAGCAAGTCCACTTGTCACCACCCAGGTTGGCCTCACATTGCGCCATGGCAGTGTATTGCGCGTTGCACTTTGTTATGGCACTGACCGTCGCATCGGCAGCCTTCACGCAGGCGGTTTGGCAGTCAGCCGCGCTGCAATCAATCGGCTGCGACGCGCACATCGCGGTGCAGGCCTGGTCAAGGGTCAGGCCTGTGCCGGAGCCCCCAGCCGCGCTTCCGCCGGATCCGGTCTTCCCTGCCGCCCCTCCGGCGCCACCCGATCGCGACGCGCCGCCCGCAGCGCCACCGGTTGCGCCGCTCCCACCGCTCGCAACAGTACCGCCAGACCCCACGGAGCCACCCGTGGCGGTTGCTCCCCCACCCGGCGCCACGCCACCCGTGGCCATTGCCCCGCCGGTCGCAGAAAGACCGCCCTTGGCCGATGTTCCACCGCCTGCAGAGGCACCACCGTTCGCCGTCACGCCACCCGTGGCCGTCGATCCCCCGACGGCAGACTTGCCGCCCGAACCGGGCGATCCGCCGCTGGCAGCGGGCGTACCTCCGTTGCTCCCTTGTGAGCAGGCCATCAGACCAACAAGTGTGGCAAGTGCGAACGTTGAGAAGCAGCGCGTTGTGTTCATGGTTATCCTCTCTTGAACAGGGGCGTGTTCCCCGCATTTCGGGTCAATGCCTCTGTTGGCACTGCGATGTAATCCGCGCTGGTGCCCATGACGCTGTCTACATGCCCCAGGCCGACTGTATCAGCGCAAGTCCGGATGCACTATCGACGGCGAGGGAGAGATTCGAGCCCGTGCCTCTCAGAGTCCACCGGATTCGGCCTGAATGGGAGCCCCACAACTTGGGGGGCAGGCGCTTCTGACTATACAGCCATGGCGGCTTCACTCGACCAGATCCAAAGCTGGCTACCCGGCCGGGGCATCGTCATTGGCGAATGGGGTTCTGTTGCCAAGGATGACCTAGCTTCCAGGGTACTGAAATGCGACGCCCTGTTTGGGCGATTCAGATGTGCTTGGTCTTCTCGCGGCGGATCAGGGAAGCGAGTATCATGCCATGGGCGTGTCGCCCTCTGCAGGAGCATCCATGAAGAAAGGGCCTGGCCTCGTTGTCGCCGTGGCGTTCGCGTGTACCACCGGGTGCGGAAAAAGCGATTCCGAGAAGTTCGCCGACAGCTACTGCGCCGAGGTCGCCAAGTGCTGTGGCCAGGCAAGCCTGCCCGCCGATGGCCAAACCTGTCACCAGTTGATGACTTTCACGGAGGTGGGCGGGTCATACAACTCTTCCGCGGGCGACGCGTGCCTGGCCGAGATGAAGTCGGAGGTCAGCGCGGGCACCTTCTGCACCGGCCTCAACGCTTCATCGTCGGCGTCGGCTTGCGATTCGGTGTATGGCAGCTCGAGCGGCAACAAGAAGCCGGGTGAGACGTGCATTTTCGACAGCGACTGCGCTCCGTCGAGCAAGGGCAAGGTCGTGTGCGCCAGCATCTACGTGAACAGCACTTTCGTCGACAAGTGCCAGGTGCAGATTGCGGGCAAGGCCGGTGACACGCCCTGCGTGGGCACGCAGGAGGGGAACGACTTCTCGTCCTACCAGGCGAGCGACGCGGCGGATGTGGTGCCCCAAGGCTACGTGTGCGACGTCGCCAGTGCCGTGGCCTGCGACGACGGCACCTGCGTCGCGCTCACCCCCCTTGGCGCGTCTTGTTTGATCTCTACCGACTGTGTGCGCACGGCGTATTGCAGCTACCCGCAGGACGTCTGCACGACAAAGATCAGCGCCGGCGGCGCCTGCACCGGCATCGCCGGCTCGGAATGCGTCGACAGCGCCTACTGCGACACTTCTGCCCTGCAGTGCAAGCCCAAGGTCGCCGACGGCGGAGCCTGCACCAGCCTGATCACGTGCCAATCCGGCTACTGCTCGAACGGAACCTGCCAAGGCAGCTCCAACCTCGGCCTGTCGATGCTCTGCGGGTCGTAGCCGGGGAGCATCTGTCCTATTGCAGCCGGAAATCGACGCGGCTGTCGCGCACTTTGTCCTTGTGTTGGGGCGATATGGATTTTGGCTCCACCAGAAAGACTCGCTCGGTTTCGATCTTCTGTCCGCGCAGGATGCTCTCCCTTGCCACCTGGGCCCGCTGGCGCGCGAGCAGGCGCAGGTCGTCGTCGTTCACCACGATGGCGGCAAGCATGAGCCGCTCCATTTCGGCGGCCGGGATGTCCTTGACCATGCCAATGGCGTTTTTCGGCTTGGCAAACTTCTCGGCGCCATAGGCCAGCTTGAGGTACTTGGGGTACTCGGCGTCGGTGATCACCACGGCGGCGTTGGCATCGGTCCCGCTGGCCACCATGTCATTCAGCTTCTGCGCCGTGACCTTCACAGGTGCACCACAGGTGACTGCAGCAGCACGCGCTCCACCGACACGTTGTTGGACAGAAGATCCGAGGACCGGATCGCGACGTCGAGCAGGGGCAGCTTGCAGAGCGGCCGGCCCGTGTCGTCGACCACGTCGAGATCGGACAGCGTCACGCCGCCGGACACATCCACCCGGGGGGGGCCGGTTTCGGTACTGAATGAAGGTGACCTTGAGATTGGTGTCCAGGACTGCGGAGTGGAGCTTGAACTTGAGCTTCACCGGGACGTAGGCGAGGTAGTAGGGAAGGTCGACCTTCGCCAGGTTCACATCGATAGAGGATGCGCTGGCCGATGCTCCTGGCCAGGGCCGGCGCAACCAGGAATCCAAAGACGGCGAAGAGCGTCACGGCGGCAACCGCGCCGATCAGCAGCCGGCGAAGGCGCGCGTGGGCCTTGAAAAATGAGCCGATACTCATAGAGTCTCTCCCCCGTCCAGACCATACTCTTCCCGGACCAAGCCGGCAAAGCTGTCCGTGCTTGCCCACACCCATCCAACCTCAGGGGGATCAACATGAAAGGCAACCAGAAACTGATCGATGTTCTCAACCAACTGCTCGCCGACGAGCTGACTGCCATTAACCAGTACATGGTCCACTCCGAGCTTTGCGCCAACTGGGGCTATGAGCGGCTGCACAAGGTGATCGAGAAGCGCGCTATCGTCGAGATGAAGCACGCCGAGAAACTGATCGCCCGCATCGTGTTCCTGGAAGGGCTGCCCGTCGTGAGCAAGCTGAACGCCCTGCACATCGGAGCCGACGTGCCCACGATCCTCGGGAACGACCTCGCGGCCGAGATGACGGCCATCCGCGGCTACAATGAGGCCATCCCGCTGGCCGTGGCGGTACAGGACGCACCGACGCGCGAGTTGCTGGAGTCGATCGTCAAGGACGAGGACGACCACCTGGACATGCTGGAGGCCCAGCGCGACCAGATGACGCAGATGGGCGTGGGCACCTTCCTCGGCCATCAGATCGAAGAAGACTGACGGGTCAACTGGCCGCGCGTGCTCGCAGTCGGCGCGCTTTTGTGGCTGGTGCTGACGTCGCAATCTGCAGGATGCGTCTGAAAAGGAGAAACCATCTCATGCGAACAAAGTTGGCCGTTTTGTGCGTGGCGATTGTCTTGGCGCCACCCGTCGTCTCTTCCGGAACCGGTGCAGCGCAGGTGAACCTTCAGGTGCAGATCGGTGCGCCGGCGATCCGGTTCGAAACCGCGCCAGCGCTGGTCGAAGTCAGCCCGGGCATCCAGGTGGTGCCGGATTACGACCACGAAGTCTTCTTCGTGGACGGCTGGTACTGGTACCGCTCGGGCCCGACCTGGTACCGCACGCGAGACCACCGGGGCGGTTGGGTCGTCGTTCACAGGCGGGAGGTCCCACGGGGTTTGGTCCGCATTCCTCCCGGCAGGTACAGGCACTACAAGGCGGGGGGGCCGCCCGTGAATGAACACCGCCGGGAGATGCCAGGGCACCGCGGCGACGGCCAGTTCAGACACGAGGAACACAAAGAACACGGGGAACACAACGACCGCAACCGCTTCGACCGCGCTGACCACAGCAACCGCCAAGAGCGCAGGGAGCGCCAGGTACACACCGAATCGCGCCACGGGCACCGGTAGGTTTCAAGCTCCAACGCACGGTTCGGATGGGCCTGTGCGCACGGTCCTGCCCACCGTGCTCGGCGTGCAGCGTCGCTACGGTAGCCCCCAGAACTTGGTGCCCAGCATCTCGGTTTGCCAATCGAGCACGGTGGGCCACTCAGGCCGGCGGAAGTACGTGCCCGCCTCGTTGTCGCCTGGCCGCATACCGCGCAGAAAACAGTAGAGCACGCCGCCGAAGCGACGCTCGAAGGCGGCCCGGTCGTTCAGCCCGGCCAGGCGCAGAACTGCCAATGCATAGAGTCGCGCCTGGATCTCGTAGTTGTTCTCGCAGTGTGCACGCAGGCGGTCGCTCTCCCAGGAGGGCAGCCAATCCCCCTTCCAATCGCACAGGTAGATGCGGTCCTGGTACTCGAATAGGTAGTCAATGAAGCCCTTGACCAGGCCGCGTTCAACGGACCAGGCACGTCCATTCACGCCGCAATTCCTCTCTGTGTCCTCACCTTTCCCCTCTGCGTTCTCGCCAGCGGGCAAACATGTCGCGGTGGCCGCAAGCCCGAGCAACGGGTGGTGGCGCTCAGGGATCGGATATAGAAACTCGGTCTCACGCAGCGATCGTCGTGCCAGACCCACGCCGGGCACAAGGCAATCGCCCAGGCGCAAGGGTGTAACAAGCGCAGTGTGAACCATGTGCGCGGCATGCGCGATCTGCCCCGGCTCGCGCTCGTGGCGATGCGCGAGCCGCAGCAAGAGCTTTGCGATCTCAGGCTGGGCTGCCCATTCGGCTGAAGAGCCAGAACTAGCCAGGCCATCGAGCGGAATCTTTTCCAAAACGGCGTGCAAGAAGATCCCGGACAGCCGCCCGTGCGCAAGTTCGCGCGGGTCGACCGGCGGGTTCTCGGCGTGCTCTGCGGGCTCGTTGGCCGTGGACAGGTCGGTTGGCTCTTCGGGAAGCACGAAGCCGCCATGGCGGCGCTTCACGCCGGTGTAGGAGGTCATGACGAAGCCGGCGCGCTCTTTCGCAATCCTGTGGAATTCCGCCTTGGCGACGCCAGACGGCAATTCTGGCGGCTGCCAGGCCGAGAGCGCCGCGGGCGCGGGAGCGGGCAGTGGCAAGAGCGGCTCACCAGGACATGCCACAGGCACGCGGTGAAAGAGCCGGCTGGTTTCGGTGTCCGCAAGCAATTTGTCGAGAATCGGGCGCAGAAAGCGCGACGGACCGGTAAAGCCGTGAGGGCCGTCGGGGTAGCGTGGAAGGTAAAGGCGGGCGCGCGCTCGAGTAAGCGCCACATAGAGCAACCGTCGGTCCTCGTCGGCGATTTCATTGGCGTGCATCTCTTCTTCTTCCGGGGCGAGCGAACCCAGCTGCACCACCCGCCTGCCGTCGCGGTCGTGAAAGACGCTCAGTGGATCAAACTTTCCCCGATGCAGTCCGCCATACAGGAAGACCACGTCGGCCTCCAGGCCCTTGGCCTTGTGGACAGTCATCACTTGCACCGCCTCGGCATCGCTTTCCAGGCGTTGCATGTTCCGCTCGTTACCCGGAGGCAGGCGGGTTCCGTTGACATACGCACCCAGTGTCTCGACCAACTCGCGGAAGGTCACATGCGCGCGCGCCGCCTCTTCCTGCAGAATCTCGAAAATGTGCAGGTAATTGGTGAGGGCTCGCTCACTGCGGCCTAGACAAACCTCGCGACAGACGATCCCACTTTGCCCCAGGATGGCAGAAAAGAGAGTGCCAGAGTTGCCAGCCAGGGCCAGGTCACGCCACTCCAAAAACTGGCGCAGCAAGGGGTCCGCGTTGTCGGGCCGATCCCGGTTTGCCAGGTCAGCGAGGTCGAGGGCAAAAAAGGCTGTCAAAAGGGCGCGCGCCCGCAGGGTGTGATCTTCCGGCTCGGCAATGGCGCGCAGAAGGTCCAGCACCTCGGCGGCCTGCGCGGTCTGGAACAGATTGTCCTTCTTGTAAAAGGCGAAGGGCAGGCCCGCGGCTCGCAAGGTCTCGCCGATCTCGTCGCATTCGTTGTTGGTAAAGGCGAGCACGAAGATGTCGCGCGCTGCGATTCGCTTGGGGCCGTCCGCATCGTGGACGAAACGCGCCCCGTCTTCGGAGAGCAGGCGGCGAATCTCTTGCACCATCTGGCGCCGCAAAGCGCGCCTGGTGTCGGCCACGGGGGTCTCGTCGCCCGCTGGCCGAACGTCCAGCACCACCACACCAGGCTCTGGCTGACCGCTGGCCCCGCAAAGGCGTCGACCGGGGTGGCCGCACGCAACCGGCTGGTCGTAGTCGATGCCGGCCCCAGCCCGGAAGAAACCCATCGTCGGGTCGAACACGGCGTTGTACCCATCGATGACCGCCGCAGTGGAGCGGAAATTCTTCCCCAATTTCACCAGGGCGCCGCCGGCTCGCAGGATCGCCCCGCGGGCGCGCAAATAGGTGTGCACGTCGGCGCCGCGAAATCGATAGATGGCCTGCTTGGGATCGCCGATAACAGTCAGAACATGTCCTTCCTGGCTCTCGAAGAAGAGACGCCGGAAGATGAACCACTGCACGTCGTCCGTGTCCTGGAATTCATCAATGAGCGCATACTTGTAGCCGCGGCGCAGGGTGGAAAGCAGCAACTGCGCCGGTGCGCCCTCGTCGGCCAGACGTTCCGCCACCAGGGTCAACATGTCCTGGAAATCGTAGAGCCCCGCTGCGCGCTTGTGCGCCTGCAGGCGCGCGCTGACCAGCGGCAAGAACTTGTGCGCAGCCGCAGCGAGGAAGGGTACACGCGCGTCCCGAATGGCGGCAGTGGCCTCGTGCAGTTTCGCTACCTTGGGATCGGCCGCGGTCTTGGCGAGATGATCGAGCAGGTACGCAAAGCCTCTCTCCTTCCAGCCGGACTCCCTTGCCTGCAATTGAACTAGGAAGGTTGCCACTTCGCTCGTCTTGCCCGCCTCTGCCGCCAACTCGGAGATCGCGGCCACTCGTGACAGCACGGCTTTCGCCGTAGAGCCCTTGATTCCCGCCTTCTTGAGTCGCTCGGCGAGCGCCGGATCCCTGCCGGCTTGCGCAGGCCATGCCGCAATGGCCGCGGCCAGAGCGGCCTCGTCGAAATCCGGCTGCAAAGCCTCGGGACGCGGCGGGAAGATGCGGGCCAGCTCCGTCGCGCATTCGCGCAGCGCACGCTCCAGATGGGCAGCGGTGTGGCCCGTGACCAGCCAGGCGCGCAGATACGGCTGCAACTCGGACTGAACCGCGAAATCATTCCGCAAGGCCTCCACGAAGGCGGTGTGAAAAGCGCCATCCGAGTCGACCGCCTGCTCGTCAAACAGGCGTTGATGCAGAAAAGCGTGGTCCCCCAGAATCCCAAGACAGAAGCCATGGATGGTCGAGATGGTGGCGCGATCCAATCCCAGCAGGGCGTCGCGCAGTCGGCCGCGCGCAGTCTCGTCAATGAGCCAGCATTCTTGGTCGGGCCGTTCAGCAGCAGCGGCGTGGTCAGCCTGAAGGTGGCAAAGCTCGCTCAACTTCTTGCGCAGTCGCAGGCAAAGCTCGGCGGTGGCGCGCTCAGTGAACGTGACGACGAGGATCTCCTCGATGCGCGCGCCATGATTGAGCAACAACTCGACGACCAGGTGCTCCAGGAGAAAGGTCTTGCCAGTTCCAGCCGACGCCTCGACCACGGCATGGCGAGTGCCGAGTTGACTCAGCTCGGGAGGTCGGGGATAGCGGACCACGGCGGTCATGCGGCCCCTGTTTCCAATTCGAAGAAGAGGCCGAAGCGAGCGGCCGCCATGCGCGCGGCCATTTCCGCTGGCGGCGGATTCCATCGCGTGGCTGCGTCACGGATCGGTCCCCGCAGGGTGCTGAATCGCAAAGAACCGCCTTCGCGGTACTGTTGGCAGAGCCTGCCAGCCTCGTCCCCAGCCAAGAGTCCCCTGCGCCATGCTCGGAACACGGCCTCGCAGGGCAGAACATAGGGGTGTAGCCCGGTGGGCTCGCCGGAAGGGCCAAGCGTCCCGGTCAGCATGTCGCGCACCAGGCGCATCAGGTAGTCGCGCGCGCGAGACATGTTCAAGGGGGCAAAGCGACGCTCTTCGATATCCTGCCGGTCGACGTGGGTGAGCAGGAGCAGCCCGCGGTGGCCAGGCTGACTTTGCGACAGTCCAGCCGCTGCCAGCGCCACGTGATCAAGGAACGCGGCCAAGGATTCCTTGTCGCGCCGGCTCTCCTCGTCAGCGTCCTTTGAGCGGGCACTGAAGATGATCGACGCCCGCGACTGGGCCGATGCTTCAACCAGAACGCTGGTCCGGCCATGCAGTTCTACGTGCAGCGCAGGCTGCGTCTTGCCAGCGTCCGGCGCGGCCTCCAGCTCCAAAGTGATGGCAGGCAGAATTTCAGGGGCGTCCTCGTTCTCGGGTGCCCGGCCGAAGTACAACACGCGGCCGCGCAGCAATCCGGCGCCCGCGATGCGGCCAAGCTGCTCAGTCCACCTATTTAGAATGGCCGCGTGATGTTCGCGTTCCGCTTCGCGGAACAACCCAGCCGGGGCGCGGCCTGCCAATTCTTCGCGCAGGCTGATCTCGTCGTAGCACGCGGCCACCGCCTCCGGCGAGGGCACGGCCGTTGACGCCAGCACAGCGCCAATCATGGCTTCGCGAAGACGGACCGTCCGATCCAACGCGTCCGTGGCAAAGGACTCGTCCTCACGGTCAGCCAGCTCATCGTCGCCTAGGGCTTCGCGCAGGTGCAGGCAAAAGCGCGCGGAGCCCTGCAGAGGATCCTCGAGGAAGTAACGTAGATCGGCGAGCGTGACGATCACCTTGCCAACTTCTTGAGTCGGCTCGGCTGCTGGCGCCAGCGGCGCGGGCAGCGACAGGCGGGCTGCCACCTGGGCAAATGCGGAGGGTGAAAGCACGCGGCGCAGATCCTCCACGCTCGCCGGAACGGCCGTTCCTTCCGGCAACGACGCACGCAGGGAGTCGCCCAAGAGTTGGGCCGTATGTTCGGCGTGCGCGAGCGGCAGGGCGTCCAGGCGTTCGATGTCGTCGTAGCGGCGCAAGGGCGGCCTGGGAGCGTCGAACAGCTTCTTTGCTTCACCCTCTGTGAGGTAGCCGCTCGACAGGATCTCGCGCAACTCGAGCAGCACTGCAGAGGGCGGCCGCTCCTCGCCCGTGACCTCGTCGCGGCCCAGGTAGGAAAGCACCAACCGGTCGCGCGCGCACAGCAGCGTCTCCAAGAACATGTAGAGATCTTGCTCGCGAGGCGTGACGTCGCCTGGTTCGCGCCGAGCCTCGCGTAGGTCCAGATCCCCACGACGCGCGCTGCGCGGAAAATCGCCCTGGCCCAGGCCGAGCACGAAGACCAGGCGAAAGGGGATGGCCCGCATGGGCACGAAGGACGCAACGGTCACGCCGCGCGCGAGGTATTGGCCGCGCGAGCTGGGGATGGACGCGAGTGCGCTGCGCGCCAGCTCGGCCGCCACCCGGTAGCTGACGGGCAAGCCCTGCAGGCCCACGTCATCGAGATCGTCCAGCGCTGCCCGGCAGCGCGCGAGAAGCCCCTCCTCGGCGTCATCGGTTGGCACGAGGTACGCGGCCAGCATGGCGCGAATAAAACCTAGCCACTCAGACAGCGGGCGTTCGGTCGGGCCGTCGATCCCGGCGGCGAAATGCGCATCGGCGATGAGCGAGCGCACCAGGAGCGCGAAGCCGAGCGCGCTGCCGCGTTCGTCGGGGGCGATCTCGACCGGCAGGTACTGATTTCCGTCGAGAGTGACTGCGGTTGGCTCGCCGCTGCGTTGCCCCAGCATGAAGGCGCCCAGAGCCAGCCGGCGCAGGCCCTGATCCCAGGTGAAGAGATCGCGATGGAGGTAGCTTCCCGCCAGATCCCGTTGCTCCGCCCCGCGCACGATGCCCAATTCCTCGATGAGGCGCAGCCAGTCCCCAGGGCGGGCGTCGGGAAAACGAGCCAGCAGGCAGGGGTGGGTGAGAAGCGGCACCAGCTCTTTGCGCGAGAATGACGAGAACGGCAGGTCGAGCAGCAACTGCGCGGCTTCGGCCAGCCTGTGTCCACCGGCAAGCGGCAGGTCCACCACGTGGTGGGGCAGGTCGTGGCTCTCGGCAAAGACCGCGCCCACCTGCGAAAGATAGGTGTCCTTGCACGGCTCGGGCACGACAACCGCGATGTCGTTGCAGCGCAGATCGGGCTGCGTGCGCAGGCAACGCCAGATCTCGGCCGCTACCACCTCCAGCTCGCGGCGTATGCCTGGACAGGCCAGCACCTGCAGGCTGTCGTCGGCGCACAGGGTTGGGTCGGGCTCGGTTCTTGCCACCCGGTCCAGGATGTCGTTCTGCAGGCGGCCGAGGAGCGTGGGTGCGGCCGAGGCCGCGAAATGTTCCTCGAAGTCGCATGCGTCGAGCTGGCCGAGCAGGCGCAGGTTTTCGCGGCCGGGCCGGCCCCACAGTCGCAAAGCGAGATTCTCAGNNTCCCAGAATTCGCGACAGGGGTTGAGCGTGTAAAGGACCACCTCGATGTGACGGCCGAGCGCTGCCAGCATGCGATGGTAGGAAGGTGCCGCGTAGGAGACGCCGAACAGGTGCAGCCTCGGCCCCAACCCTTCGGCCGCAAGCTTGCCCTGTGCCTCGGCGCGCGCCAACAGCTCGTCGATGCGCAACCAGATCACGCCCTCGGCTTGCGAGCGGCGGGCAATGCGGCCGGTAGGGCCAAAGATCGCCAGCCAGAGCGCGCGTTGCCAGGCTTCCGTGGCCGCGAACAGGCGATCGCCGTCGAGAGTGGTGCCTGTCTCCCACCTCTTGACCATCGCGGCTCGCGACGCCGCATATTCCTCGAAAAGCGGGCCCAGCCGAAAGGCGAGCTGGCAGCGCCGGCGGTCAACCGCGTCCCGCGCCCCGCCGCCCGCGAGAAGGTATTCGCGCACGGGTGCCATCGCTGCCTGTTTCAGAAAGCCGTCGTCGTGAAACAGCACCAGCAGGTGGCCTTGGATCTGTTGCGCATCCACCACGCGGCCATTGGGTATCGCCTGCTCAGCCACGTGGGCCAGCAGCCTGCGCAAGAACGTGATCTGCAGATTGGCCGCAATCCCGCACGCCCGCGCCACGCCCAGGCGCAGATAGGTCTCCACATTGCGATTGGGCACCACCACCCGCACCGGCGCAAAGGGACCTTCGCTCTGCCGCTCCTGCTGCAGGTTGCGCACGAAGGCCGCCAAGAGCGCCTCGGTGCGGTTGGAGTAGCAAACGCGAATCATGGAGCGGCCAGGATAACCCGCGGGCGGAAAACCGTCTGCAGAAGCGAAGACGCCATACTTCCACGATACCTATGCCCCGCTCCCGGAGATGGCGCGGACCATGCAGTCACGACCGGGCGCGACCACGGACCGGGACGGGCATCGAGGATTGGTAGCCATTCTCGCTAGGCGCTATGCTGCGCTCAATGATTCAGCGCATACGAATCGAAGGGTACCGCTCCCTCAAGGACGTCACGTGGACACCGGGAAAGCTGAATGTGGTAATAGGCCCGAACGCATCTGGCAAGTCGAACCTTCTGCGCGCTCTCGCGCTGCTCCACCGATCCGCTCTGGGAAAACTACCCGAAGACATCCTGAGAGAGGGCGGCATGGGCTCGATTCTATGGGATGGGCAGGTGGGCTCGCTTGGGTGGAGCCTGACAGCGGATCGCATCGAACACGGAGGGACAGACGAGCAACTCAGCGTGGCCTATGATCTCAAGCTGAGTCGGCTGGGAACGACCAGCGCCTATCGCGTAGAAAACGAACTGGTCGCGTCCCATACAAAGAGTGGCCAAGTGGCCAAGCTCCTCACACGCGAACCCCTCGCCTCGCGAATCGAGGAGAGCCCGCCGTACCTTTACTCCCACGGCTCAGCCTGGCCCGAAGAACAGACTACGTTGTCCTTCATGAATTCCATGACAGGGCACATCCTGCTTGGAGTTTTTCGCGAAGCATGGCTTGGGAGCTGGCAAATTTTCCAGGATCTCCAGGTCGGCCAGGACTCGGAGATCCGCAAGGCCGCCGTTTCTCGGCTTGAGAGCCGGGTCGCCACGAACGGCAGCAACCTGGTTCCATTTCTCCATACGCTCTATTCGAGCAACCGCGATTTCAAGAACGACGTCGACATGTCCATGCGCGCTGCTTTCGGAGATGATTTTGAAGAACTCTCCTTCCCGCCAGCCGCCGATCAACTCGTACAACTCCGCCTTCGCTGGCGGTCATTGAAGAACGATCAGTCGGCCGCGTCCCTTTCCGACGGGACCCTTCGCTTCCTTCTGCTCGTCGCTATCCTGGCCAATCCACAACCCGGCAAGCTCATCGCCATTGACGAGCCCGAGACGGGTTTGCATCCGAGCATGCTGCCTGTGGTGGCCGATCTCGCATACCAAGCAGCCGACCGGACCCAGGTCGTTTTCTCGACCCATTCGCCGCAGTTTCTTGATGCGTTCAAAACCCAAACGCCTACGACCACGGTGGCGCAATGGGTGGATGGGGAAACGAAACTGAACGTTCTCGATGGGGCGGAACTCGAACGGTGGCTTAAGGAGTACAGCTTGGGCGCGCTTTTCAAATCCGGCGAGCTTGAGGGGATGGCGTGAAATTCGTCCTCTTCGTCGAGGGCCACACCGAGAAGGCGGCGATCCCTTCACTGCTCAAACGTTGGCTTGATCCGCAACTTGCGCGACGAGTGGGCATTGACGCCGTCCGCTTCGAAGGCTGGGCGCACTACCAGTCGGAGATTGCCAGGAAGGTTAGACTCGCCCTTTCAGGTGCTGCGGGCAGGGGCGTCATTGCGGCAATTGGCCTCCTCGATCTCCATGGACCTACTTTCTATCCACCTGACAAACAGACCGTCTCAGACCGGATCATGTGGGCCAAGAAGCACTTCGAGGATCAAGTGGGCAACGCACAATTCGCGCAGCACTTTGCCGTCCACGAAATCGAGGCTTGGTTGCTCGCCGACCCTCGGAATCTTCCCCGCGACATTTGCAATGCCGTGCCGGGAAAGAGCGGGGAGCCCGAGACCGTCAATTTCAACGAGCCGCCGGGCAAGCTGCTCGAACGCCTCTACCGCGAGAAGCTCGGGAGGACCTACGGAAAGCGCCTCGACGGCAGTAATCTGTTCAGCAAACTCGATCCAGCCATCGCCTATGCGAAATGTCCGAACCTCAGGGCCCTACTTGACGACATGCTGGCCCGTGCGAAGCGGGCAGATCACTAGGAGCGCGAGGGCGGTGCTGAACGGCCCACAGCCATTTCTCGTTCTTTCCAAAATCCGGGCGGGTCCCGACAGCTTCGCTTGGTTCCGGTACAATGCCCCCGGCATACGCGCGGATGGCAGGTTGCGCTTTGCATGTGCAGACGGGTTTGGTACAATTGTATGCATGCGGACGACTCTGAACATTGATGACGATCTAGTCGCCAGTGCCATGCGTGCGACACATGCGCCCACGAAAACCGCCGCCATCGAGATGGGCCTGCGCGAGCTCTTGGCCAAGGCCGCACGCGAGCGACTGGCCGCGCTCTACGGTTCAGACCCCGTCGCCAAGGCACCGGCCCGGCGTCGCTTGGACCGACGGCCGTGATTCTCGCCGATACGACGATCTGGATCGATTTCCTAGCCGGGAGGCCGTCTTCCCTGGCTCTCCGGTCGCTGCTGGCAGCGAACCGAGTCGTTTGCCACCCGGCGGTGCGGGGTGAGATCGCGCTTGGCAGTATCGCGCGGCGGGACGAGGTTCTCCGCCTGCTCGCGCAGCTTCCCCGCGCGCCGGTCATTGGCGATGACGAGGTGTTCGCTCTCATCGAGACACGCAGGCTTAGTGCATTAGGGATCGGTTGGATCGACGCCCATCTGCTGGCGGCCGCAATGGCCGGCCGCCATGGGATCTGGACGGGGGACAAGCGGTTGGCCAGAGTCGCGGCGCGCCTGGGAGTCATCGCGGCTCCCGCGGACTTCGATGCGACGTAGGCCGCCCCGAAGTGGACGTCATGAAGGATGGCGTGAGCCATCCAGCAGGAGCCCGCGCCGACGATCCATTCACATGTCCTTGGGTTCCCACAAGCCCAAGATGGCGCCGGTGGGGTCGACGATTATACTGAGCCAGCCCATCCCCTCGACCTCGGTCACGCCCTTCATGATCTTGGCGCGAAGCCTCTTCGCCTTCTTGGTCGCCGCATCGATGTCTTTCACCAGCACGTAGGGCATCCAGGCTGACCCAGCGCCGGGAATCATCTGCTTCATCATTCCGCCGCCCACGCCTTTGCCGACCTTGATGACGGTGTACTCATCGCCTGGCGTCTCCATTGGCAGATCCTGGAGTTTCCAGTCGAAGAGTTTGGCGTAGAACGCCTTCGCCTTGGGGAGATTCGTGGTGTTGAGCTCGACGTGAACAAACGGGTTACCCATGATGGTGTCTCCTTGTGCGCCCTCAAGTTGGAGCGCGGGTTGGATGCTGAACGGCCGACAACTATTTCCACAGCCCCGCGGTTCCCGCGCTGGTGCTACGATAGCGGAGGAGTCGCATGATGCAGATCGAGAAGGGCATCGACAAGATCGTAAAGACCATCCGCCTGCTGATCTTGGACCAGCCGGGTTACCTCGGTCGGGTTGCCACCGCGGTCGGCAATGCAGGTGGCAACATCACCGACCTGCATCTGGTGTCCTACGGGGTCGAGTACAACACCCGCGACCTGACCCTGTTCATCGACGATGAGGCCCAGCTTCAGGACGTGCTGGCCGAGGTCGGCAAGGTCGAGGGTGTGATCATCTCTGAGATCATCGATCCGGTTCTGGAAATGCACCGGGGCGGCAAGATCCAGGTCAAGAGTCGGGTCCCGCTCGACGGGCTCTCCACCCTGCGCAAGATCTACACGCCCGGGGTGGCCAAGGTGTGCAAGCTGATCGAGCAGACGCCCGATCTGAAGTACGAGTACACCGCAATCGGAAACACCGTGGCCATTGTCACCAACGGCACGGCAGTCCTGGGCCTGGGCGACATCGGGCCGGTGGCGGGAATGCCGGTGATGGAGGGCAAGGCGGTCCTGTTCGATGCCCTGGCCGGCATCAGCGGCGTGCCCATCTTGCTGGCCACCAAGGACACCGAAGAGATCATTCGCACGGTGGCGACCATCGCGCCCTCGTTCGGCGCCATCAAGTTGGAAGACATCAAGGCTCCGGAGTGCTTCGAAATCGAGAATCGCCTGGACGCGATGCTGGACATCCCGGTCATGCACGACGACCAGCACGGCACCGCCACCGTGGCCCTGGCTGCGTTGCTCAACGCCACCAAATACGTGGGCAAGCCGTTCCGCAACGACTGCGTGGGCATCGTGGGGCTGGGCGCCGCCGGCATGGGCATTGCGAAGCTGCTGGTCGCCTTCGGCGTGAGGCGCTTGGTGGGAACTGACATCAACCCAAACGCGATGGCGATCTTCGAGAAGGCGGGCGGGGTGCCCCTGTCGCTCAACGAGGTCATGCAGACCGCTGACATCGTGATCGGCGTGACCGGCGCGGCCGGTTTGCTCAAGCCGGCGATGATCCGGAAAGGGCAGATCATCCTGGCGCTGTCCAACCCGCGCCCTGAGATCGTGCCCGAGGACGCGCGCAACGCGGGGGCGGCCTTTGCCGCCGACGGCCGCAGCGTGAACAACGGCCTGGCCTTCCCCGGCATCTTTCGCGGCGCGCTCGACGCGCGCGCCCGGTCGATCTGCAACCGCATGAAGATCGCCGCTGCCCGCACCATTGCCTCCTTCGCCGCCACCGGCGAACTGGTACCGTCGATCCTCAACCGGGACATGCACAAGGCGGTGGCCCAGGCCGTGGAACGCGCCGCCTTCGAGGCCGGCGTGGCCCGCGCCCGCAGCCCCGACGTGCCCGAGTAAGGCAAGGACTTTGACGCATAAAGCCTAGTCCTGATGCCCTGCCGAAGCGGCTGTGGGGAACCTGAACACTTTTCTTGCAAGGTTCTTGCTGGCGGAACCCTTTGAAAAGCGATGAGAACAATTTGTGGATATCGCGGCGAGTTGACGATGGGTTTTGCCTGCCTGCTGGCCACCGCCACGGCTGTTCCAACCGCACAGGCGGGCACGACAACCACGCTCACGAACTTTGGTTCCAACCCCAAGAACCTTCCGATGTACCTCTACACCCCGACCAATGTCGGGGCGAAGCCGCCCATTTTGCTCCATCTTCACGCGTGTCATGCCTCAAATGGCGGTCAAAGCATGTGCAGCTCGGGAAATTCGTTCGCGCAGCAAGCTGACAAATACGGATTCCTCATGGTCTGTCCGTCGGCGGTCAGCAGCGACCAGTGCTGGGACGTGCACTCGACCGCGGATCTGACCCACGACGGGACGGGGAGCGATGCGGAGGGGATGATGTCGGCGATCAACTACGTCATTGCGAACAAGAACGGGGACGCCAACCGGGTCTATGTGTCGGGCTATTCCTCGGGCGGCATGATGACCCAGGCCCTGATTGGTGATTATCCCGACGTGTTCAAGGCCGGCGCGGCGTTTGCTGGGGTCCCCTTCGGTTGTTTCGCCCAGGGCAACATCGACAGCCTGGGCTGGAGCTCGACCTGTGCCAATGGCCAAGTGACCATGACGGGGGCGCAATGGGGCGATCTGGTGCGCGCCGCCTATCCTGGTTACACGGGATCTCGTCCGCGCATTCAGTTGTGGCACGGGTCGGTTGATACCACGGTCGCCTTTCACAACTTTGGGGAAGCGATCAAACAGTGGACCAACNNGAGACACCAACCTCAACCGAGAACGATGCCCTCCAAACCGGCTGGATAAGAACCCGCTATGCCGACAGTGCGGGCGTGGTTCAAGTTGAGGCCATTCAGGAAACCGGAAAGGGGCATGGCGATCTTGTTGTCGATCCTGAAGCAGGCGAGGCCATTCATTTCCTGGGCCTCGATGGTTCAAGTCCCGTTTCCGATGGGGGCGTTGCGAAGGACAGCGCCGCGTCTCCCGATAGCTCGATCAAGACGGATTCGGCGGCAAACACCGGCGGAACCACGGCCACGGGCGGCACGAAGGCCACGGGCGGGGCAGGGCCTGCCGGCGGGGCAACGGGTTCCGGTGGAACGGTGGCGACGGGTGGCGCGAAGGCGACAGGCGGAGTGGGCGCCACCGGTGGTGCGGCTTCTGGTGGAGCGGTGGCGGTGGGAGGCGTGCTGGCCACCGGTGGAACGGTGGCCATGGGCGGGGGGAATGCTTCCGGTGGGGTTTTGGCCACTGGCGGGCTGCTTCGCACGGGAGGCACGAACAGCACGGGCGGCGTGGTCCAGACAGGCGGTGCGCTTGGCACGGGCGGCGGCGTGGCAACCGGAGGCAGCGCCAACACGGGTGGGTCAGTTACGGGAGGATCCTCAAGCAACTCGCAAGCCACGTCCGGTGCAGGAGGCAACACTGCTGCGGGTGGCGGGAGCGGGACTGCTTCGACTGGAACCGCTTCCGCCAAGGGAGGATCCTCTGGCTGCTCGTTGACCAGCGGCAATTCCAACGGATCCGCATCGGCAAGTCTGCTGCTGGTTTTTGCTATTCTGATCATCGGCCGGCGCCGACGCGACTGCAAGTGACTGCAGTGGAACTGCCGTTCCGTCTGCTGTACGGACGGTACTGGGCCCGATGGGCCGTCAGTTAGAACGCCGGGCGTGGCGGTCTGCTGACGGCGAGGCCATGTGTCACGCCTACGTGCTCAGGCTGACGCCAGCGTTTTGCAGGGCGTTCTGGATCACTTGGACCAGGCTGAACGGCGTCTGCTGTGAAGAGCTGCTCGAGCTCGCCGAGGACGGGTCGGTCGAGGTTGCAGCCTGCGCCTGGTAGCTTTGAACATGGTGATGATGGTGATGGCCGCCGCCCGCCGATTGTGCCTTCGGCTGGAAGTCCGGCATCTGTCCGGTCTGCGCCGCCTGATCGAACTTGCTCGCCAGGTTGTTGAGGAATGTCGCCTGGGAGCCGGTCGCGTTTTGGGCATCCGTCTTCAGTGTGTTGGCGATATCTGACATCACCGACTTGAATTTCTGTGGATCACTCTGTTGAAGCTGTTGCAGTTCGCTCATCAACTTTGCGAGCGACGACATGTCATTCGAGTCACTGGGCACACCGCCCGCGGCCGAAGAGGCGCTGGTTTGGTTCGTGAGTAGCTGGGAGATTGCGTTGCTGCCGTTGATGCTGCTGATGTCCATGAAAGGTCCCTTCATTCTGGTTGTTGATTCCGCCCAACTGGCGAGGAGACAATCCTGTACATCGGCTCATTTGACGTCCGGCCTGAAGGCTCTGCAGAGACCCGGAAGACCGCCGATGCGCTGAGACCGGCTTCTGGTCGGACTGCTAGCCCGTCCTCCCGCGGCCGCCCGCAACTGCCCGATTCAACTGGCCAATCCACTAGGCTGCGGGCCGTGAGAGTCGTCAGTTGGGGCCCAGGATCCTCACCCACGCCGGGACGGGCGGGATAACTTTACACAACTTTACCTTCCAGCAACGGGCCCGAGACCCCGTCAGCAATAGTCCCCAATAGCCCGGACTCTGTCTTGAAAGGCAACAAACCGCTGGGGCAGCAGCGTTACTCGACGCTCGTAGCACTGGCGGTATCTGTGGCATTGCCCGTGTCGCTGCCGCGACCGGTGGCACCCCCCCGGCCGGTGGCAGTGCCTCGGCCGGTGGCAGTGCCTCGGCCGGTTAGTGTCCCAATGCCAGTAAACGTCTCGATTCCAGTGAACGTCCCGAGACCACTTAGCGTCTCGATACCAGTGAACGTCCCGAACCCACTCAACGTCGAGATGCCTGTGAAACTCCCGATGCCGGTATCCGTAGCGGGGCCAGTGACCGAGCCCCGGCCTGTAAACGTCCCAATACCCGTCTCAGTCGCGGGACCGGTGGCCGAGCCCCGGCCTGTAAACGTCCCGCTGCCGCTCTCTGTGGCGGGGCCGGTGACCGAACCCCGGCCCGTAAACGTCCCGCTGCCGCTCTCCGTAGCGGAACCTCGGCCCGTAAACGTCCCGATACCGATCGCCGTGCTGGGGCCGGTGGACGTGCCCCGGCCCGTAAAGGTCCCGCTGCCGGTGCCTATTCCGCTGCCAGTGTCTGTTAGGCTGCTGGTGTCTGTTGGGCTGCCAGTGTCTGTTGCGCTGCCAGTGTCTGTCGGGGGGGCGGTGAGTGGCGAAGTTCCGATGGTCCCGCCTGTTGCTGTGACACCACCTGCGTTGGCGGGCTGCCCACCCTCACTCCCGGTCTGCCCAGCCTGCCCCTCGCTGCCGGCGCTCGTTCCCCCGACCCCTTCCCCCTCGATCGCAGTCGTGACGGATCCTCCGTTGCCGCCGGTCGCAGCGACGCCGCTCGTCGTGCCACCCGTGTTCGCACCGCCGGAACCGAGGTTCTCTATGGGCGCGAAGTCGTCCATTTCCGTGCGTGCGCAGGCGTGAAGCAACGCCAGTTCGGCCACGATGGGCCATGCAAGCAGAAGCAAGCGGCTATTGGTCTTCATGTGGCCCTCCTTGCTACGCGGAGTAGGAAATCAACAAGTTGGATGACGACAAGGTTATCACGACATTGTGCGGAGGCCCGCGTCCCGTGCGTGTTCGGAAGTGGACGATGCGGCTCGAAAGCTTCGGATAGACCAGGTCATGAGCGAAGACTGCCCGCAGCTACAGACCGTCCAAGACCGCGCGCAGTTCGCGCGCATGGCGGCCGGCGGGAGCAAGGTCCAGATACTTCCTATACGCGGCCTTGGCCGCGGCTGGCTTTCCCATCTCCTGTTCGGCCCCGCCCAGGAAGACGTATGCGTCGGCCAGTTCGGGATTGAGCTGCAGGGCCTTTCTTGACCAGGACCGCGCCTCGGCCGCGCGGCCGAGATCGAACTCCGCGCGGGCAAGCATCGTCATGATATCGGCCGCCTCGGGATCGGCCTCGATGGCCGGGCGGCACGCGGCCAGGACCACCATGGGTTTGCCCTTCCCCCCGGCATCGGCCTTGCGGCAGCTTTCGCCGAGTCCCTCGGTCCCTGGCGTGGCCGCGCCTAGCGCAGGCGAATGGGCCTGGACTTCGTCGGCCGTCTGGCTCGGCGTTTCGCCAGATACCCTGTTGGACTGACTTCCTGGCTCCTGCTCAGTGGTGTTGGCCGGCGTGGCCTCGGCATGCGCCGGTGCTGCGACTTGCATTTCTGCGGCGAACGGCGCCGCGGGCGGCTGCACACCTGCGACCTGGTCGGCAGGCTGCGCGGCCCCTTGGCCACTGACGTCCAAGCCCACGGTGATCGCCGATGGAACACTTGGATTGGGGGCTCTCGCTGCCGGCGACGCGGAACAAGAAGCCCCCAAGGCTCGGCGGCTCCTGCTGGGGCCGATCCGCACGGCGTATGAGCCTCCGGCGGCGGCCAAAATGAGCGCCACCGCCAAGAGCGGCCATCGGCGCGCGTGGTGGGAAGGACCGTCGTCCAGGTTGTCGAGGACGGGCCAGTCCTGGATGAGCTGATCTTGGGCCGAGGAGTCGGATGCTGTGTCTTCTCCCTCCATCGCGGACGCGTCGTCAGCCTGCCGGACCTGATGTCCTCCACGACGACCAGGCAGCCGCTGTTGTCACATTCGCCGTACTGTAGTCCGCATAGATGGCGGTGGCCACGAAGGCCTGGTTCGGACTCAGCAGGCTCACGGTTGGGTCGGTCGGCGTAATCTCGAACGACAGCAACTGCGGGTTGGTAACGGTCAGGGCGGCGGTTGCAGTCTTGCTGACTCCGTTCTCGGTGTAGGCGTCTGCCTTTCTGGAGAGTAAAGCTGTGTAAAGTTGCATGAAGCCAGCGGCGTGGTCGCGCTGCAATTTGGGGGCGGACACTGCCGGATCGCCCTTTGACGGGACTGCGCCAAGTGGGAGACTTATAGATTCAAGATGAAACGCGCCGTGGACAAGCCGGGTGAACGAGTGGGCACTGCATTCGCCTTTTTCGGCTTAGTGGGCCTCGCTGCGCTCTGGGGCTGCAGTAGCAGTTCTGGCAAGGCGGATGGCAACTCGTCCCCGCCGGTGCAGGGGGGAAATGTCGCTTCTGGCGGCACCGCGGCTACGGTTTCCTCGACGTCTTCGACTGGCGGCGGTGCCAGCGGCGGCAGTCTGACGGGCGGCAACGCTGGTAGCAGCCCCAGGGGCGGAAGCGCAGGCGGCGGTAGCGCCGGAGGCAGCAGCGCGGCTGGCGGCAGTGCGGGAGGTGGCGGCGTGGCAGGTGGGAGCGTGGCAGGCGGCAGTGCGGGAGGTGGCAACGTGGCAGGTGGTAGCGCGGCCGGTGGCACGACGACGCCCATGACGGGCGGGACGGCCGCTGGTGGCGCCGCCACAGGCGGAATCCCTACCGTCACAGGAGGTGCCAGCCCCGGTGGGGCGTCAGGCGGGATGTCCAGCACTGGTGGCAGCGGGACGGGAGGGACAGCCACGGCCGGAATCCCCATGGGAGGAATCTCTACCCTCACGGGAGGCTCCAGCGCCAGGGGCGGAGCAGGGGGCAGCAGCACGGCGGGAAGCTCGGGCGGAGGCGCGGCAACTGGTGGCGAAGCGACGGGCGGCAGCGCGGCCGGGAGCCATGGCGGGGGCACAACGACCGGTGGCCAGGCGGCCGGCGGCAGTCCCACGGGCGGCTCAAGCGCCAGTATCAACAAAGACAGTGAAGTCTTGCTCACCAATGCGGGCCTGACCGTCGTGTCCTATGGCGGCTATCTGAATGGGGAGTCTTTTCAAGAGGACGGGATTGTCAGCTACCAGGGCTATCAGTACGCCGCCTTCTGGAACACAAGTCGCCACGTGGTGATGGCCAGAAGAGCGCTACCCAGTGGGGCTTGGTCCACTTTCGAATTCACGGACTACACCCTTAGCGCCGATGACGCCCATAACACTATCTCGCTCGGCATCTGCCCGGCCGACGGCACGCTCCATCTTTCTTTCGATCACCATTCCAACAACCTGCACTACCGCAAGTCTGTTGCTGGCTTGGTGACCAGCCCGAGCACGGCCACCTGGGCGGCATCCAGTTTTTCCGCCGTCACCAGCAGCCTGGTGGGCGGCATCACGGTGAGCCTGGTGACCTACCCGCGCTTCGTGACCGAGCCGGACGGCAGCAAGATGCTATTCGAGGCGCGCATCGGCACTAGTGGCAGCGGGGACGAGTATCTGTGGGAATACGACACCGCCACCCATGCCTGGACTTCGTTGGGCATGTATGTCTACGGCACCGTGGATAGCATCAATGCCTATCCGCATGGTTTGTCCTACACCAAGGCTGGCTCCCGCCTGCACATGTCCTGGTGCTGGAGAGAAACCCCGGACGCCTCCACCAATCACGACCTGCTCTACATTTATAGCGATGACCACGGCCGGACCTGGAAGAACAATGCGGGCAGCACGGTTGCCACCACGGGTTCGGCGTTCGCAACCAAGAACTCGTCGGGCATCAAGGTGTGGACCATCAATCAGAACCGCGGGCTCATCAATCAGGAGCACATGGCCGTCGACGCTACGGGAAGAGTCCATGTGCTCCTGTCGCATATGCCCGACGCGCAGGCCGATGATGCCAACTTCACTAGCGCGCGGAGCAAGAGCCAGTTTTTCGACTATTGGAGAAACACCAGCGGAATTTGGACCAGGACGGTGCTGGGCTTGCCGGTCGTCGCGAGTTTCCGGGGCAAGCTGGCCATTTCCTCCAGTAACAGCGTCTATGCCGTCCTGCCCGACTTGAGAATCGCAGCCGCATCGGCCGCCTCTAACTTCGCTACTTGGGTTGTCCTCAGCAGCGCCGACTCGGGAAAGTTCTTCTCGGATCCGCTCATCGATGCGGCCCGGCTGGTATCGGAAGACAAGCTCACGGTCTTCTACCCGCAGAAGAGCTCGTCGAATATCAGCGTGCTCGACTACACGCTGAAATAGCCCTCCCGCGCCCTATTTCTTCTTCTGGTAGGTGCCCACCAACTCGGCCCGCGCCAGGACATGTCCCTCCACGGCCCTCTCGACCTGCGCCTTGGTCGGCCGTTTGAGATCCGGAAGCATGGCGTCAAGCGCGTACAGTTTGAAGACATAGCGGTGGCGGCCAATGGGCGGACAAGGACCGCGCCACCCCGTGCGCTTCCAGTCGTTGAGACCCTCCAGCGCACCCGCTGGCAGAACGCCCCCCGCCGGCAGTCCACCCGTGGAAGGGGGCAGGTTGTAGAGAACCCAGTGCACCCAGGTCATCTTGGGTGCGGCCGGATCCGGTGCGTCTGGATCGTCGACGATTAGGACGAAACTCTTGCTTCCCGCTGGCACGTCAGTCCAGGCCAGGCCCGGCGCGCGGTCTGGCCCTTCGCAGGTGTGCACCGCGGGGATCGGTCCATTGGGCGAAAAGTCGGAGGATGTCAGATGCATGGCACGACCTCCCGGAGCGGCGGCGGCTGGCGCCAGAAACGAACAAGCGAAAACTGGAAGCCACCACTTCATTGCCAATCACTCGACCGCAAGGATACCGCGATCGCGGGCGGGGTCATCACCAAAAAAGGACTCTCCCTCGCCGCCCGCTCAGTTACTTGCCGCGCAGTTTTTCCAGACCGGCGAAGGGGTTGTTGAAGGGCTTCTTGGGCTGGGGCGCGGGCATGGGCGGGCGTGGGCTTTGTGGCCGGCCGTCGCGATGCTCGTCCCGCGGGCCGCCGCTTTTCTCACTCTGCCCCATCCTCGCATCCGCACCTGACTTCATGGACAGCGCGATCTGTTGCTTGTCCAACTTCACCTCGATGACCCGCACGCACACCCGATCGCCCGCACTCACCACCTCGCGCGGGTCTTTCACAAAGCGGTCGGCCATCTGGGAGATGTGCACCAGGCCGTCCTGATGCACGCCGATGTCGACAAAGGCACCGAAGTTGGTGACGTTGGTGACGATGCCGGGGCACACCATGCCCGGCTGCAAATCTTCCAGGGTGTGGATGTCCTGGCGGTAGGAAAAGGGCGCGAAGCTTTCGCGCGGATCGCGGCCGGGCTTTTCCAGTTCGGCGATGATGTCGGCGAAGGTGAAGGCGCCCAGTTCCTTTTCCAGCTCGCGCGCCTGCTTGACCAGCTTGACCCCGGAGCCGAGAAGGCCGGCCACGGGCATGCCAAGCTGGTCGGCCAGCTTTTGCAGCACAGGGTAGCGTTCGGGGTGCACGCCGGTGTTGTCCAGCGGGTGCTCGGCCTCCGGGATGCGCAGAAAGCCTGCGGCTTGCTCGAAGGTTTTTGCTGAAAAGCGCGGCACATCGAGCAGAGCGGCGCGCGAGCGGAACAGGCCCCTTTTCCCCCGGTGCTCGACCATGCCCTTGGCCAGGGCCGGGCCGATTCCCGAGACATGGCCCAGCAGGTGATACGAGGCCGTATTCAGGTTCACGCCCACCTGGTTCACGCAGGAATCCACCACCGTATCCAGGCTCTTCTTCAACGCAGTGGCCGAGACGTCGTGCTGGTACTGGCCCACACCGATGCTCTTGGGATCGATCTTCACCAGCTCGGCCAGCGGATCCTGTAGCCGGCGCGCGATGGAGATGGCGCCACGGACCGTGACGTCGAGATCGGGGAACTCCTCGCGGGCGGCATCGCTGGCGCTGTACACGCTGGCGCCCGACTCGCTGACCATGACCACGGGTGTGCGCAGACCCGCCTCGTCCAGCACCTTGCGTACGAAAGCTTCGGTTTCGCGGCCCGCAGTGCCGTTGCCCACCGCCACCGCGCGGATGCCGCCCTCCTTGACCAGCTTGGCCAGGATACCGCCTGCTGCGTTCAGCCCCGACGGGGTCTCCAGATGCATGACCGTGCTGCCCAGGTACTTGCCCGAGTCGTCCACCACCGCCAGCTTGCAGCCGGTGCGCAGCCCGGGGTCCACGCCCAGAACCGCCTTGGGCCCAAACGGCGCGGACAAGAGCAGCTTGCGCACATTCTCGGCGAACACCTTGATGGCAGCTTCGTCCGCGACTTCGCGCAGGGCTTTGTGAACCTCATTCTCGATGGCCGGGACAACGTGCACGCGCAGCGCGAAGCGCGCGGCTTTCTTCAGCAAGGGCGCGCCTGCGAAGTCGGGCCTGGTGCACGCGGCGGCTTCAAAGGTGTGTAGCAGGTCCTCCACCAGCGGGTCGACCGGAATGCCGGCGCGCGGCTTGGCCGCCGGGCCGGCGGGCTCGGACGGCGTGGGGCCGCCCAGGTTCATCACCAACTCCTCCTCCATCCAGCCCCGCCGCATGGCCAGGTAGCGATGCGAGTTCTCCGGCTTCAACAGATTGCGCACCGGCTCCTCGAAGCTGAAGTAGTTTTCGAACTTGCTGGCGGGCTTGGCTTTGTCGCCCCTGCGAGTCTTGGCAAACCCGTCCTCGAAGAAGCGCGTGCGCACGGTGCTGCGCAGGCCGGCGTCCTCGGACAGGCGCTCGACCAGGATCTCCACCGCGCCGTTCAGGGCTGCGTCCACGTCGGGAACGCCCTTCTCGGCGTCGCAGAACCCACTGGCGTGGCCATCGGGTGTCTCACCCGGCGCGGGCGTGATGGTCCCGTGGGCACAATCCCACAGCCAGTCGGCCAGGGGCTGCAGTCCCGCTTCGCGCGCGATCACCGCCTTGGTCTTGCGCTTCTGCTTGTACGGCAGGTACAGGTCCTCCAGCGCCGTCATGTCAAAGGTGGAGAGGATGGTGTCGCGCAACTCGGGCGTCAGCTTCCCCTGCCGCTCGATCTCGCCCACGATGTAGGCCTGGCGCTTGACGATGGTGTCCCAGGACTCCTTGCCGTCGATCACAGCGCGGATGGCCACCTCGTCGAGAGCACCGGTCTGCTCCTTGCGATAGCGCGCGATGAACGGTACCGTGGCCCCGCCCTCGGCCAACCGGAGCACGGCCGCGGCACCCGCAATGGGGATCTGGGGATGGCGCGCGGCGAACCAGGCCTCGAAGGTCATCTGCATGGCAAAGAGGCTAGCGAAAACCGCGTTTCAAGAAAGTCTTGATCTTTGGAAAGGGCAGCCGACACCCGGCTGCCGTTTTTCCTTCACTCGTCTCGACGGCGCATGCGCAACCGTCGATGCCGGGGCTGACGGAAGCACGGGCACTGTGGGCATGCTCTGCAACACCTTCGGGGGCGTAGGCTGCTCCGCCGGAGAATTCTGCGATATCCGGCCATTCCTCTGCAACGCTGCCGATGCGCCTGGCAACTGCGCAATCAAGCCCCAGGTTTGCCCCGCGATCTACCTGCCCGTGTGCGGCTGCGACGGAAAGACCTATCCCAGCGACTGCGATCGCCGCGCTGCCGGCGTGTCCAAGCAGGCCGACGGGGCATGCGCAGCCCCAGATGGGGGCGTCGCGGATTCCCCCCTCAAGTAGCAACCGCCTATCTTGCTTGGCAGGCTCCCGGGGGCTTCGCGGGCACGGGCGACGCGGCTTGTCGCCCCTATTTCTCGCTCACGGGCCAGGCACGCAAGCGCACCTTGCCGTCGTCCAGTGCGATCTCTAGCCGCACGCGCGAGCAGTTGTTGGCGGAGAGGATTTGGGGAAGCTGCTTGGCCAGACGCTGGCGCAGCTTGCTCAGGGTGGGCGGCGAGGCCGTGGTGCCCGCCTTCTCGTGTGCTTCGAGGTAGCAGCGGTAGGCGTCCTGCATCTCAGCCTCAGAAAGCCCGGGCAGAGGAACAGGCGGTGGCCCACCTGACGCCCCGGTTGTCGCCGGCGGGGCGGTCGGTCCGGCCTTCGGTCCTGCTGCCTCTGAATGGGCCGGGGGCCCGGCGGTCCCGGCCGGCCCCGCACTCGTTGCTGCAGGCTTGACCTTGGCCGCGCGTCTGTCCTGCACGGCCTGCTGATGGGCCACGAAGGCCTTGGCCCGGGCGGCCGGGATGCCCATGGCCAGCGCCTCTTCCAAGGTGACGGCCGANNATGAGCAGCACCCAGCGTTGGGTCAGGGCGTGATAGCGGAAACGCAGCGAAGCGTTGCTGATCGGCACCTGCTGTATTTCGAGGATCTGGCGGTTCACGTCGCGGCGGAGTACCTCGGGCGGCGAACGTTCGATGCCCATGAAGAAGGACTCGTAGAGCCCGCGCATGCGCTCCAGCTTCCGTTCCATGTCGTCTAGCCGCGCTTCGATCCCTTCGTGCGAGACGTCGAAGGTGAAAGCTGAACCCTTCTTCACAGAGAAAGCTTATCCCCACGGCGTCGCCGGATCTATATCGGCGCGCATGCATGGTAAGAGACAGTCGTTCGAGGCTGTCAGCATGGCCGGACGCGATACAGCAATGACCATCGGGAAGACAAGCGGATGACGCTCGCCCTGTGGACTGCCGCCGTGGTGGCGTTGCTCGGCGTGCTCATCCTGGCCCATGAGCTGGGGCACTTCCTCGTGGCCAAGCTCTTCGGGGTCAAGGTGCTGCGCTTTTCGCTTGGCTTCGGGCCCAAGCTATTCAGCTTCAAAGTCGGCGCCACCGAGTACCGCCTCTCGCTCTTCCCCCTAGGTGGCTACGTGCGCCTCGTGGGTGAGGAAGCAAGCGAGCCCGTGGCCGACAAGGATCGCGAGCACGCCCTGTTCACCAAGCCGCTCTGGCAGCGCTTTGCCATCGTGATGGCCGGGCCGCTGTTCAACCTCATCCTGCCCATCGGCATATACTTCGTGCACTACCTGGGTCAGCGCACGCTGCTACCGCCCACTCTCGGCACGGTCATCGCGGGACTGCCAGCGGCCAACGCCGGGCTGATGCCCGGCGATCGGGTCGAAACGGTGGACGGAGGCTACATTCGCTACTGGGAAGAGCTGGACGAGGCCATCAGCGCCTCGCCAGGCAAGACCCTGCGCTTCGGCATCCGCCGCGGCATCGAGGCCGAGGAGCGCGACGTGACGCCGGCGCGTTGGGAGCGGCGTGGGCCGCTCAACATCAAGGAAACCGTGGGCTGGATCGGGGTCTCGCCGCGTTTCCAGCTTCCCGAGNNGATCTGACCTCGCCGGCGGCCCAGGCTGGGCTGCGAACCTTCGACTACATCACGTCGGTCAACGGCGCGCCGGTGTCGCACTGGAGTGAGTTCGAACGCGCGGTTGCGCGCGCGGGCGCCGCGCCCCTGCGCATCTCGTACCTGCGCGGGACGCATTCGGCGCTGCCCTTCGTGCATTTGGAGATCCAGGAACCCGGCACGGCGGTGGTCATTCCCCAGCCGGTGACCGATCCGGTGAGCGGCCGGCGTTACGACACCGGAATCCAGGCCTCCGAGTTGTTTGTCTACTCGGTCGAGCCGGGCAGCCCGGCCGATCGCATTGGGCTGCGGCGCGGAGACCAGGTGCTGGAGCTGGACGGCCAGCCGCTTCTGCACTGGAACCTGTTGCGCCAGCGGCTGGCGCAAGAACCGCAACGCGAGTTCAAACTGACCTGGGTGTCGCCGGGAGGTGTGCGCCACCACGCGACGTTCACGCAGGAGGCGCGCTCCCAGCTCGACGCCTATCACCAGGAAGAGCAACGCCTGGTCTTTGGCGCGAGCAACCGTTTCGCGTGGAAGACCGCGGACCCAGTGCCCATCAGGAACCGCTTCTTCTATGCCGTGGGGCACGCCTTCGAACGCACCGGCGAGATCGTCGTCTTTACCGCCCAGGGCTTCTTCCAGATCATTCGCGGCGAGATGTCGCCTCAGGCGTTGGGCGGACCCCTGACCATCGGCTATGCGGCGGGTGTGGCGGCCGAGCAGGGTCTGGCCCAGTACCTGTGGCTGATGGCTGTCTTGTCCATCAACATCGGCCTGCTCAATTTCTTGCCCATCCCCATTCTTGACGGCGGCCGGCTGATGTTCATGACCATCGAACTCTTCAAACAGCGACCGCCCTCGGCGCGAGCCCGCGCGGTGGCCTCCTACGTGGGCATCGTGTTGGTGGTGCTGCTCGTGGCTTTCGCGCTCAAGAACGACGTCGTTCGTTTCCTGCTGCCGCGCTGAAAACCATCGCCATGCATCCGATCCTTGCCTTCGACACCTCGACCCCTTGCGCGCGGGTGGCCGTGCTTTCGCCGGAGGGGGACTGCCTGGCCCAGGCCGAGAAGGCGGCCGCCCGCCATTCATCCAATCTGCTGCGCCTGTGTGACGAGGTCCTGCGGGCGACGGGTGTGACCGTGCCGGGTCTGGCCGCGATCGCCTGCGGGGCCGGCCCGGGCAGCTTCACGGGGCTGCGTGTGGGCCTGGCCGTGGCCAAGGGCCTGGCCCTTGCCGACAGGATCCCGCTCGTGCTGGTGTCGTCACTCGATGCCCTGGCCGTGGATTTGGCGGGCCTAGGCAGAGAGAGTCTAGTCTTGCCCTGCCTCGACGCCGGCAAGGGACAAGTGTATGGCCGCCTGTATCGCGCGGCTGGTGAAGCGCCGGCGCCCATCAGTACCGACGAGTTCGCGCACCTGCCCGCGGATCTATGCCGGCTGGTGCAGGCACAGGCTTCGGGTGCAGCAGTCGTGGCTGGTGGCAACGGCGCCGATCGCTACCTGGAAGTCTTTCGCGCGCACCTGGGCGACAACGCCGTTCGGGCCCAATTCGCAGGTCCCAGTGCCCTGGCCGTGGGCCGGCTGGCCCTCGCGCGCCTGGTGCGCGGCGAGCAGGATGATCTCGAGACCAGCGTGCCCCGCTACGGCCGCCTGCCTGACATCACCAAACCGAAGGGGAGTTAGCTATTTCACACCGATGGCACCGAGGATGAAGGGGTCGGATGAGAAGAACGTATGGGGACGGACAGGAGCCAACCCTTTCCTGTCTCATCAGGCTCAGTGGCCTCTGTACTACTAACGTCGCGTTTCTTCGCGAGCCGCGAAGATTCTCGACGGTGTCGCGATAGTTGCAGGAGGCCGTGGTCGTGGTCGTGGCCGTGGCCGTGGCCGTGGCCGGAGTGATTCCTTTGGTTGCGGCCTTCAGGCTGCGATGTGACCTCTGAAATAGCTAACTATTCACGCTTTCCACCAGTGGAAGGTGTAAAGCGCGTGGTCGAGCTCGAGCCCGGCGCGGGTCCAGACCTTCTGGGGGGCGAGGTTCGCCAACTGGGTTGAGATCAGCACCTCGCTGGCGCCTTGCAGGCGCGCACGCCATCCGATCTCGCGAAACAAGGCCGCGTAGATCCCTCGGTGCTGGAATTCGGGCGCGACGCCGTTGAGCAGGATCTCCCAGGTCTTTGCGTCGAGCTTCTTGGCGGTAAGAAAGCCCGACAGCCGTCCCTCGGTCTCGGACACCAGTACCACGGATGAAGAGTCGGCCAGGGCCGAGCTGGCCCATTCGACATAGCCTTCGGTGGCAGCGGCCGGGTCGAGCCGAGGATCCGCGTGGTAGTGCCCGAAAAAGCTTGCAAACGACGCGCGCGCGATTCCTTCCAAGGCTGAGCGGTCAGCCTCTTGGCAAAGGCGGACGCGGGGTGAGAGAACCGGCGATGGTTCGAACCTGCTCGTCGGCCCGCGGTAGGTGACCAGGGTGTCGGTCAGGATGCCCCCGGCGCGTTCGAGCAGCTGTGCGGCCGCGACTGCCTCGACCGGGCACCGGACGATCAGCAGATCGACATCGGCGGACCCCGCGAACCGCATGAGGTCCGAGGCGGCCGCCAGGGTGTCGACGCGGGCGCGAAAAACGCGAATTCCGAAACGCCTGCTGTCGAGGCCAGAATAGGCCGCCGGCTCACTCATCGAAGGTGGTCTTTCGGACGATGTACAGCGGTCGGTGCTTGACCTCGGTGAAGATGCGGTCGATGTACAGGCCAAGAATCCCCAGAGCCAGAATGATCGCACCCGTGCTAAACCAGACCGACACGATCAGACTGGTCCATCCCATCACAGACGAGCCGTACACCACCACCCGCACGATGTGAACCATCCCGCCCACGAAGGCGAGCGCGGACAGCAGTAGGCCCGCGTAGACGCACAGCCGCAGCGGCTTGTTCGAGTGCGCCAGGATGATGGTGATGGCCAGCTTCATCAGCTTGAAGAAGGTGTAGGCTGATTCACTCCCAAGACGGCGGACGTGCTTGACGTCGACATAGGCCTTGGCGAACCCCGTCCAGGTGAGAAAGCCGCCGTAGAAGCGGACCGCTTCGCCCATTCCGTTGATCGTGTCGGCGACGCGCCTCGAGATGATGCTGAAGTTCGCCACCGTACCGTCGTAGCGGTAGTTGAGGTCGGCCAGGTAGTTGAAGACCCGATAGAACAGCCACGACGACAGGCGCTTGCTGGAACCGTCCGTCCGCTGGGCTCGCCGCGCCAGCACGCAGTCGTGGCCCTCCTGCGCCTTGGCCCACAGCTTGGCGATCTCCTCCGGCGGATCCTGAAGGTCGCCGTCCATGACCACAATCCACTGTCCGCGAGCGTGGCACAGGCCTGCCGTAATGGCGTGGTGTTGACCGAAGTTACGACTCAAGGCGACTCCGCGCACGCGCGGATCCTGGCGCGCAAGAGTCTCGATGATGCTCCACGATTCGTCGGGTCCGCCGTCCTCGACCAAGACGATCTCGAAGCAGGCGACCAGAGGTTCGAGGGTGGCAACCAGCCTGCGGTGCAGCTCGTGCAGGAAGGGTGCCCCACGGTACACGGGCACGACGACCGAGAGATCTATGCGTTCGGACGGAACGACGACGTCAGTCGAATGGGCAGCTGGATCGTGCATGGAGATTCAGGACCTCCATGCGCCAGGAGAGCACGGCTGCCCCATTCCGCCAAGTCGAAGCGGGCGGTCGCGGGCGCGGGTTCGCTAGAATTCGAAATCACATATCGCGTCAATAACCCGCCCCTGAGATGCCGGGTCAAGGGAATTGAAGAACGGCAGTCGAAGCAAACGATCGCTCGCGGCTTCGCTCACCGGGCAGGCGCCCGGCCGGCCACCCAATCTCTGGCCCATGGGCGACAGGTGCAGCGGCAGGTAGTGAAAAACCGCCATAATCCCGCGGGATTTGAGGAAGGCGATCAGGGCTTGGCGAATCTTCGAGGAGGGAAGAATCAAGTAGTACATGTGATAGGCCTGCTCGCAGACGTCCGGCACGATGGGGCAACGGATGTCTCGGGCCAAGGCCCAGTCGCGAAGCTCGGCGTCGTAGTGGTGCCAGATTCTCCGGCGCTTCTCCTGAATCTGTTGCCAAACTTCCAGTTGACCGTAAAGGAACGCGGCCAGGACGTCACTCATCACGTAGCTCGAACCAATGTCCAGCCAGGAATACTTGTCGATCTGGCCGCGGAAGAATCGGCTGCGGTTGGTTCCCTTCTCGCGCAGGATCTCGGCCCGCTCGATAAAGGCTGGATCGTTCACCACCAGGGCCCCGCCCTCGCCGCAGGTGATGTTCTTGGTTTCGTGAAAACTCTGGGTGGCGAGAGTTCCGAAGGTTCCCAGCCAGCGCTGCCTGTACTTGCCAAAAAGGCCGTGGGCGTTGTCTTCCACGATCGAGATGCGGTGCTGACGCGCAATCGCCAGGAGGGCGTCCATTTCACATCCAACACCGGCATAGTGAACCGGAACTATCGCCCGGGTGCGCGGGCTGATGAGCGATTCGATTTGGTTCTCGTCGATGTTGAGCGTGTCCGGGCGAATGTCGGCAAAGCGAATGCGGGCTCCGCGCAGGACAAACGCGTTGGCCGTGGAGACAAAGGTGAAGGACGGTACGATGACTTCGTCATCCGGCCCGATTTCGAGGAGAAGCGCGGCTAACTCCAGCGCGTGGGTGCAGGATGTGGCCAGAAGAACCTTGGGCGCCCCCAGCACTTCCTCAAGCAGCGCCTGGCATTTTCGCGAGTAGCTCTGGTCGCCAGCGATTTGGCCGATGGAAACTGACTGGCCGATGTGCTGGGCTTCCTGGCCCTCGATGCCCGAACGATTAAAGGGAATGGTGCTCGCCGCGGCTCCTGCCGGGGCTGGGCCAGGCACGGATCCGTTCGCGGTTGCAGGTTTGTCGGTCATGCCAGCCAGTGGGAGTCTCGCCGTTGATCCCAGAAGCATACGCGCCTGGGCGACGCAATGTACTCTGGCTACGGCTTGTCGGGGAATTCCAGGCCAGGGCAGTCGGCCAGCGTGCGCGGTAGCGACCAGCGAATAGCGGCCTGCGTGGTCGGCTCGCGTGAGCGCGACGGGCGAGCGCGAAGCGCGAGGGGTGGGCGGGGTGGGCTGTCCGTCCCGTGTGCCCCCCAGGGGTGAGCGGCCCGCGGCACGCTCTCCGCCTTACCGCC
>PMIX01000201.1 GCA_003158395.1 Myxococcales bacterium
GACGTCCGCGTCGGCGGGTGAGGGTCAGCCCGCGTTCAGTGGACCTGGAACCGCGCTCCTTTGTGATCTCGCGGACCCCTCACCCAGCCCTCTCCCCGACGGGGAGAGGGTTTCGGAAACGGATCGCCGTTGTCACCTTGAAAGCGGTGGTGCCTGAAGCCTTGTTTCCCCTTGCTCGGCGCCGTGGTGCAACCACATGTCGTGCAGAGACTCACCCCAGCGTGGCGAAACGGGCCAGACCGATCGCAAATTTGCCCCAGGTCGTTCCAGGTGTGTAATGTGAGACAACATGGCCACTACCACGTTTCCCCCTGGCAGAGGACAGAACGCGCAACAGCCGCAAGACATCGTGAGGGTTGTGGTGGGCGTCCTTCGTGGTAAAATGGGTGTTGTGATCCCCGGGGCAACTGTATGCGTTGAGGCGCCAGGCGAGCTCGCCTATCGCCACGTCATCCTTCGTGTCGCCGCGGCCGTCTGCAAGGTCGCCATGAACAGTGCGTGCGGCCGTCGTGTGCCGGTGGATGGGTTTGCCGATCAGGTCACGTCCGCGGTAGGCGAGGCTTTCAACAACATTGCCCTTCATTCTTACCACGATCGACCGTCGGACATCGTGCGGCTGCGCATGACGATAGAACCCGGTCGGTTGCATCTGACGATTGAGGACTATGGCGCCAGTTTCGATCCGCTCACCGCCCGCGTGCCGGATCTAGAGTCGCTGCCGGAGTCCGGGCTTGGCATATTTATCATGCGGTCTTTGATGGATGAAGTTGCTTACCAGGCGGGACGACCAAATGTCTTGAGCTTGAGCAAGAAGATTCGTGATTGCTCGCCGGGACTGCCGAGGGTTTGAGGTATGAGGACTAAGAATGGATTTTTCCACGAATAGGATTGACGGCGTAGCGACTCTTCGCATCGAGGGTGAGCTGGACGCAGTCAGTATCCCCGATGTTCGTCCGACCATCGATATCCTGATCTCTGAACGGCCCGCTCGCATCGTCGTCGATCTGTCGCGCTTGCGGCTCATCGATAGTTCGGGAGTGGGCGCCCTGGTCTTCCTGTACAAGAAAGCCAAGGAATATGGTGGCGTGATGACGGTCCAGGGCGTGCGTGATCAACCATTGTCGATCTTCAAGCTCTTGCGTTTGGATCGCGTTCTGTTTGTGTGAGCGCGTATGGGTTGGATAGGGGACGAGCCAGCAGGTCGCGAATCTGTTGGCGAGCTGCTTCGGCTCTTGCGCCGGGCCGGCCGGTGCCCGCTGCTGACCCTGGCTATGGCTCTTCTGGCGGCGGCGCTGGTCTTTGCTGTGCAGCTGCGCCGGCCGCCGGTTTTTGTCGCGCGGGCAGAGTTGCTGGTGCGTGAGAATGCCTTGTCGACGGATCGAGCCCTGCTTTCGCGCGACGATCTGCGCAGCTTCGTCGAGAATGTCGTCCTCACCTCGTCCCGCCTGATCGAGGTGATGGACCGACACGGACTCTTTCGCGCCGCAGCCGCGCGCAGCCGGGTGCTGGCGCTCGCAGAGATGCGCGAGAGCATCGGGGTCGAGATTCTGCAGGACTACTTCGCCGAGGATCGCCTGGAACACGGCCCCAAGCGCACGGCCCGCATCGTGATCACCTTTAAGTCCAACGAGCCGGAGGAGGCCATGGTGGTGGTGCAGGAGCTTGGCCTGCTGGTGACCCAGGCCGAGCTGGGCCGCCACGCGGAAAGGGCCCGCGGGCAGGCGGACTTTGCCGGGGCTGCGGCCGCCGAGGCTCGCAAGCAGGCCGTGCGAACCCAGGCCGAGTTGGCGGTGATGGAAAGTGCTTCCCCCTCGGCGTCGCAGAAGGTGAAGGTTGCCTTTCTACGCTCCTGGCTGGCCAAGCTGGAAGCACGGCGCAGCCAGCTCGATCGGGAGTACGAGCAGCTAGAATTGGCTGCCGCCGCGGAGGAGAAGCAGGCTGGCACACGCGTTCACCTGGCCAGCTTGCAGGCCGAGACGGGAGGGCCGCGCAACAGCGGACATTGGGTTCGGCGCAAGGCCGCCATCGCGGGAGCGGCCGGGTTGGTCTTGGCCGTGCTCTTGGTTGGCGCCTTCGACCCCAGGCTGTACGATGCCGATGACATTCGGCGGGCGGGCAGCCTGTGTCTGGGAAGCTTGCACGCCTTGGACAAGCGGCGACCAACAAGCAGGGGAGACGCCACGTGACCGGCGAAGGCAGCTACGACTGGCTCGGGCCCCGGACGGCACTGTTGATGCTCGGGCGTACTCTGCGCTCTCGCATTCTATGGCTGGGCCTGTTGCTGGGACTGGCGGCGACCGTGGGAGTTTTGAGGGTAGTCCGCCCCATGTACCGGTCCGAGGTCGTGCTTTTCTATCGGCCGGCGCCGGGCTCCAACGTCGTTTCGCAGAATGAGGGTGATCCCTCGCGCCAGCTCGCCGCGCGCCTGCGAGAGATGCTCTTTGCCCACGAGCGGCTTGCCGACCTGGTCAAAGAGTTTGGCCTTTACCCCGATCGGGTGAAGCGCACGGGGCTTTGGGACGCGGTCGAGGATATGCGCGAACAACACCTGAAGTTCGATTCGAGCGGCGGCGACAGCTTTCGCGTTAGCTTCGAGGCGGAGTCTCCCGAACGGGCGCAAGCGGTCACGGCGCGTGCGGCCGAGATGTTGCTGGAAACGCATCGCAGTTGGCGCAGGCAGGACGCAGTCAAGGCCCAGCAGTTTTTCGACGCACAGAAGCGCGGGGCCGAAGAGGTGCTGCGAGCGCGTGAGGCAGAATTTACGCAGTTTCTGACCAGGCATCCCGAGATGGCGTTGGCCATGGGCACGGGTACCGGCCCGGTGACGCCCGGTGCGACTTTGCGAGCGGCCGGCTCCGAGTCCAAGCTCAATTTGCGCGACGGGGCGGTGTCCAGGCTGGAGGCGCGGGCCTCGCGGCTGCGCAGTGGGGGCAGCGAGCCGTCGAGAGTGGAGAGGCGTGAGGCTGTCGTGGCGAGCGCTCTCGTCGATGCCGCTTTGCTGGCCGAGCGGGAGGGCGCGCAGACCGACCTTATCGCAGCCCAGCGCGATCTGGCGGAAAAGCAGAAGCAATTCACCCCCGAATATCCCGACGTGCGCCAGGCCAAGGACGCGGTGGGTGCGGCGCGCGACCGGCTACTCAAGGTCGAGGATGCCATCGTGGCGGCCAAGAGGGCCGCGGTCGTCGTACCCCCGCCTGAGCCTGCGCAGCCGGTCGAGGCACTAGTACTGGCGACCAATCCGGCCATGCGCCAGCGCCTTTCCATCATCGAGAAGCAGATCGTTCAGGCGCGCGCCAAGGCGCTGGAACACGATCCCAAACGCCTGCTTGAGCTGGGCACCCAGCTTGCCGAATTTGACCGTCGCGTGTCCGAGGCGCGGGACCGCCTGGCCGTGATCCAGAACAAACAATTCCAGGCCTCGCTAGAGGCGACGGTGGATCTGCAGGACAAGACCGGCGAACTGGTGGTGGTCGACCCCGCCTTCCTGCCTGTGAGGGCGGCGCGCCGCGGCCGCTTGAAGCTGGGCGCGGTAGGGGTCGGCGCCTCATTCACGCTGGCTTTCGCCCTGTCACTGGGCCTGGTCTTCCTCGACGATCGTCTGCGCGCCGGGTTTGATTTTCCCCGTCTCCGCCTGCCGCCGCTGCTGGTCGAGGTCCCGCGTGAGTCGGGACCGGATCGCGGGCTGGTCCCGGCCACGACCAAGCTGTTCCGGAGGACGGAATGAGTGAAGCACGACCGGCCGCGGGCCCCGAACCGAATCCCAACTGGCCCGGCCATGCGGTAAAGGCCGCGGTGGTGGAACGCGTGCTGGTCAGAACGGCGGCGCAGGTCGACGACCGCGCGCCCATCCTAGCCGACCCCTTGTCGGCGCGCACTGCCAGCTTCCGGGTGCTGCGCCACCGGCTGGTTGATCGGGGCGATCCCAAGGCGATTCTCGTCACCAGCGCCCAGGACGGGGAGGGCAAGACGACCTGCGCGCTGAATCTGGCCTGGGCCCTGGCGGAGTCGGGACGGAATCGCGTCCTGTTGGTCGAGGCGAACACGGGAGAGCCGGCGGTGGCCAGGCTGTTGGGTTTCTTGCCGCCCGGTTGCTTTCTTGAACAGCTCGCCCAGCACCGGACCGAGCCGGCGCGGCCCTGGACCGTCGCCCAGGTCGGGCCCCATGATGTCGACGTGCTTGCCGTGCAGCCGCGGTCCGGGTCGCGGCCGCCCCTGCACGGGCCCACCCTGATGGCCGGCATTGCCAGCCTGCGCGCCGCCTACACCTACCTCGTCATCGACACGTCGTCGATTCTCACCGGGCTGGACGTGCCCCTGCTGGAAGATGCGGTAGACGGCATTGTGATCGCAGCCCGCGCCCGCCAGACCCGCGGTCGCACGCTGGCCACGGCGCTGGCGCAGGCCGGGACTTCGCGCGTTTTGGGCGTCGTGTTGCTGGATATCTAGCCGGCGACAGGTTTCGCCCCCTCTAGCCACGTATGTACGGGGGGGCAAATTCCTCGCTCGCTTGGCGGGCTGGTTGCCGCTAGACTGCGGCCCCACCGGACGACTGACCTATGAGAAATCTGCTGAGAAACCTCTTGTGGAGTTGTCTCATCGCGTTATTCATGTTGACCGTCGCTTGTGTCAAGCCGATCCTTGTACAGCCGGATGCCGGCGGAGACGGCGGGCGACCCGCGGAAGCGGGGGTCGCGGCGGACTC
>PMIX01000403.1 GCA_003158395.1 Myxococcales bacterium
CTGAAGACGGCCATCCTCGACCCCGATGGAAAGACGGTCGCGAGCATTTCTTCGACGCGTTCGGTTCCCGCCGGAACGACCGTGAGGTTCGATCAAACGACCGACCCCATTGCCAGACCAAAGCTGTGGCATCCTGACCATCCGTTCCTCTACAAGGCGCTGAGCGAGGTCTACGACGGCAAGAAGATCGCCGATCAATTTGAAACGACGTTTGGTTTCCGCTGGTTCAAGTGGACGGCGGACCAGGGGTTCTTTCTGAACGGCGAGCACTACTACTTCAAGGGCGTGAACGTGCATCAGGATCACGCTGGCTGGGGCGACGCGGTGGCGGACAGCGGTTTCTACCGCGACGTAGGAATGGTGAAGGACGCGGGTTTCGATTTGATTCGCGGCTCGCACTATCCGCACGCCCCGGCGTTCGCCGATGCGTGCGACCGGCTGGGCGTTTTGTTTTGGTCGGAAAATAGTTTCTGGGGGACGGCCGGCTTCAAGAATTCCTGGGGCAGCAGCGCCTATCCGCCGGAGCCGGCGAATCAGCCGGGTTTTGAACAGAGTGTGAGGGACAGCCTGCGCGACATGATCCGGATCAATCGCAACCATCCCAGCATCGTCGTTTGGAGCATGGACAACGAGGTGTTCTTCACGGAAAAATCCACGCTGCCTAGAGTCGCGACTTTCCTGAAGCAACTGGTGGCGTATTCGCACGAACTGGATCCGACCCGGCCGGCCGCTATCGGCGGCTGCCAGCGCGGCGGCCTAGACAGGCTCGGCGACATCGCCGGCTACAACGGAGACGGCGCGCGGCTGTTTATCAATCCAGGTTCTGCCAACGTGGTGACCGAATACGGCTCAACGATGGAGGACCGGCCCGGCACATACGCGCCGGGCTGGGGTGACCTGGTCGACGGCCCGGGCGACAGGTCGCAGCCATTCTTCTGGCGCTATCCGTGGCGCAGCGGCGAAGCGCTCTGGTGCGCGTTTGATCACGGCAGCATTGCCGGCCGGCACTTCGGCGCGATGGGAATGATTGACTACTTTCGTCTGCCGAAACGCCAGTGGTATTGGTATCGCAACGAATACCGGCACATTCCTCCGCCGGCCTGGCCGCTGTCCGGCACGCCCGCCGCGTTGAAACTCACTGCCGACAAGACCACACTGAAATCCGTGGACGGCACGGACGATGCCCAACTCATTGTCACGGTCGTGGACAAGGATGGCGGGACGCTAAACAATTCGCCGCCGGTGATGCTGGCGATTGCCTCCGGCCCGGGTGAGTTTCCGACCGGCCCCTCCATCACGTTCACTCCGGATTCCGACATCACTATCCGCGACGGTCAGGCAGCGATGGAATTCCGCTCCTACTACGCCGGCAAGACCGTGATCCGCGCCACCTCGCCCGGACTCAAAGAAGCAACGATCACCATCACTTCCCTGGGCGAACCGAAATTCACTCCGGGAGTCACCCCGCCCGTGAAGCCTCGTCCCTATGTGCGGTTCGAGGGACAGACCGTGTCCGGTGGGAGGACACAGACGAATTCGGTCTTTGGTCCAAGGAATCCAACGCGGGCCAGCAGCGAAGTGCGCGGCCACGACGCCGGCCTCGGCAACGACGGCAATCCCGCGACCTTCTGGCAGGCGTCGGATGCCGCGACCGGGGCCTGGTGGCAGGTGGACTTGGAGCGCGTCGTCGCCGTGTCGCAAACCAGAATCGTCTTTCCGTCCGAGGGAAACTACCGCTACCGGATCGAGTTCTCCAACGACCAGGTCCAATGGACGTTGGGCGTGGACCAAACCCGGAATCTCACCACCGACAAATCGCGCACAGACGCAGTGGCGCAGGCAGTCGCCGGACGATTTGTTCGCGTGACGTTCACTGGATTGCCGGCCGGGAAGCCAGCCGCGCTAGCCGAAATGGAAGTTGCGGGGCGGGCGGCAGCGCAATGAATGGAGGAAGAAATTTCGCCCGCCAACCAGCCGTCCCATCCGGAAAGTTATACAATATGGGGGATGATGAGCTTGCCCCGCTGCTACTCGTCGCTGGTGCCGGCAATCACCGCCGTCCTTCTTCTCGCGGCCTGCGTGGACATCACGCCTCCCTGGGCCGGGCTGCGGGATGCTGGCGGGGGGTCTGACGCCACAGCCGACAGGGCTGGTGGCACTTCCGCGCTTCGATCTGATGCTGGCAGCGGTGGTTCGGGAGGCAGTATTGCGACCGATGGCACGATGACGGGAGGGACGGCGACGGACGGAGCGAGCCAAACTGCTACGGGTGGGGCGACAGGAGGCAGCGCAGGCTCGGCGGCCGATGCGGCCGCGACGGGCGGGATGGCCGGGACCGGTGGAACAGGGGGATTTGTGGCGGCGGATGCCGGGGCCGAGGCTGACCCGGCCTCGTCCCTGGATGTCGGGATCGACGTGCCATTCTCTGCTGATACGAACCTGCCGTCGGAACTCGAAACAGGGGTCTCTGATGGCGCCGAAACCGGAGAATCGGACGGTTCCGGGACAGGTGGAACGGGCGATGTGAGAACAGATGCGGCGCCCACGCCCATGATCATCAGCATCGATTTCGTGGGGGGAATGTCGACTGGCGCTGCTGGGGCATCGGGAACCGTGGTGATGGACGCCGGCGAATCAGCCGGGGTCAAGCGAGCCACCCACTGGAACAGCGCACCCGGTGCCACAGGAAGCCTCTCATCACTGGTTTCGGCCAGTGGCAGCGCGACCGCCGCATCGGCTAGCTGGAGCGTGCCCGCACTGGGTGGGGACTCCATCTGGAGCGTTGCCTTCACTGACGCTCCGGGTGACGTGCGCATGATGAATGGCTACCTCGATCCAAGATCAGTCACTTTGCCAGCCACGATCAGCGTGACGGGCCTGCCAAATGCGGTGGACAGCGGGTACGACGTCTACGTCTACTGCTGTTCCTTCATGGACTCGCCGGACACGCGCAACTACCAGTACAAGATCGGTTCGACGACGTATTCCGTGACACAGACCGGGCCTTCCGCCAGTACCTTCCCAGGATATACCCTGGCCGCTGGCGGCGACGCGGGTGCGGCTGGCGCCGGGAACTATGTCGTGTTTCGGAACGTGACCGGGCCCAGCTTCACCTTGACCGCGCAGCCCAGACCGTCGACATACGGGACGGAGCGTGCGCCGGTCAACGGCATTCAAATCGTGTTTCCGTCGGGATATTAGCGTTCGCCAGGTTGTCGTCCGACGCTCCGCAACATTCTTCTGTCGTTGCCGAATACCACGTCAGAGAGCAGTCTCGCCATCTCGTGTGCGCCGATGTTCGCCGCGCAGGCTCATCGCAGGCGCGTGTTGAACGCGGGTAGGTCAGCCACGTTCCGGGGGCGGTGGTACTATCACCGAGAAGATGGAAGATGGTTCAAGAGCCCGCATCTTCTCGATGCGGATGTTCTGCTGCTTGTCCGTGCCGCTCGCGCTGGCGCTGGCGACTTGCACTGGCGGCGGCTCCGTCGCGCAGGGCACGGCTGGCGGAGTCACGACCACAGGGGGCGCAGCGGCCACGGATGGCCCGCAACCGATCGGTGGCACGACCGGAGGTGGTGGCGCCACGGGAAGCGGCGGCGCAACGGAAAGGGGTGGCGCCACGGGAAGCGGCGGCGCGACCGGAAGCAGCGGCCCGACCGGAGGTGGCGGTACGAATGGCGGCGCCGCGCCAAATGGCGGCACGCCGTCGAGTGGCAGCACGACCGGAGGTAACGGCGCAGCGGGAAGCGGCAGCACGACGAGAAGTGGCGGTACGACGGGGAGCGGCGGGACAACAGGAAGTGGCGGCGCCGCGGGAAGTAGCGCAACGGCGGGAGGTGGAGGCACTACGCGAAGTGGCGGTACGACTGGAAGTGGCGGTAGTGCGGCTACCGGCGGGCGCGGCGGCGCGACCGGAGGCACCTCAGCCGTGGGAGGCACGTCGGCGTCTGGTGGTGCGGGCGGGACAGGCTTCACACTTCCGGTGCTTCCTCCCATTCCTGCTGTCCCGGCCCCCAAGGCATTCGGCTCTGTCGCTCTCGGCGATCCGGCCACCTTCGCCGAAGTGAAGATGGATTTCCCGATTGAGGCTGGACCGTTCCAGCCGACCTGGGACTCCCTCGCGGCCAACTACCCGACCAGCGACTCCGCCTGGTTGCGCCAGGCCAAGTTCGGCATCTGGGTCCACTTCGGTCCCCAGGCGGCTGGGCAAAGCGGCGACTGGTACGCGCGAAAGATGTACATAGAAAACGAAACCTGGGGCAGCCCCGCCTACGACAATCACATCCGCGACTTCGGGCATCCGTCGGTGGCGGGCTACAAAGATATACTTCACACATGGAATCCCGCCGCCCTGGATCCGGCGGCGCTGACCAAGACCTACTACAACGCTGGCGCCCGATTTCTCCTGGTGCAAGGCGTGCACCACGACGAGTACGACAACTGGAACTCCCGCTACCAGTCGTGGAACTCTGTCACGCTGAGCCCGCATCGTGATCTGCTGAGCGAGTGGCAAGCCGCGGTGCGCGCCCAGGGCATCCGCTACGGCGTCACCTTCCATCACGAATACAGCTGGTGGTGGTACCAGAGCGCCTTTCGCGCCGATGTCACCAACAACCAGGGCAAGCTGGGCGTGCCCTACGATGGTGCACAGATCTCCCTAGCCACCGGTGTGGGCCAGTGGTGGGAAGGGCTCGACCCTCGCATGTTGTACGGGATCAACCTGCGCGAGTACATCGGGGTCTACAACGGCATCGACAACATCGGCACCACCATTCCCCAGGGCATCTTCACCAATCACCTGGACTACGCCCACTGGTATGTGACCTGGTGGGCACTGCGCATCATGGATGTGATCGAGAACTACGACCCCGATTTCATCTTCACCGACGGCGACTCCACCCAGCCGTTTTCGGGGTTGAAAAGCGGCTCGGGCTACAAGGCTGACGGAATCCAGCGCGTGCTCGCGCACTACTTCAACCGAACCCTGGAGCGACGAGCTTCTCTCGACACTTTCGGCATCGTCAAATTCCACGGACCCAACAAGGGTATTGTCACCACTTTCGAGAACAACTACCCCGCCGACGTCAAGACCGACCAACCCTGGATTGGTGAGGTCCCGGTTGGCGACTGGTTCTACGACACCGGATTCAGCTACGACCCCGGCATGGTGATCCGCTACCTCTTGGAATGCGTCTCGCGCGACGGGGCCGCCGCGATTTGCATTGCGCTCAAGCCCGATGGCTCGCTCGATCCCGGAAGTGTCACCCAACTCAAAGCCATCGGGGATTGGATGACCATCAACAGCGCCGGCATCTACGGCAGCCACGCGTGGATCAAGTATGGCGAGGGGTCGCACACGCAACCGACTGGCAAGCTGAGCAGCACGCAGGCCAGCGCCACCTTCGATACCGCGGACTTCCGCTTCACNNACCGGCCTCACCATCACATGCCCGGCGTCTATGCCGTTCCAGACCGCGGTCGGCTTCAAGATTGGACCCGCGAACCTGGCCAAACCAGCGGGGACCCACTGAGCCGCGCCGCAATGACAACGCGAAGATCGAACTCCTGCAACGCGCGGGCGAGCACGTCGTCGACCCAGGATCCCTACACCAGGCTTGTCGAGGTGCTCGGGCGCGAAAGCAAGGAGTAGCCGTATGAGGCCACCACGAGTTCTGAGGCTCAGCATCAAACAACTTCACCAAAAGCTCCGCCAGCGGGTCTTCGCTGTGCCGAGGCTCCAGAGGGAATTTGTGTGGAACGGCACAAGAGCTGCGGCCTTGCTGGACAGCATCTTCCGGGGCATGCCGATCGGGTCGATCCTTGTCTGGGAGACAAAGTCGCGAAGCTACGATCTGCTTCGCCAGAACCTGAACATCCTGCCGCCGTTCGACACCAGCAACCGCAAGGGTTGGTTCCTTATCGACGGCCAACAGCGC
>PMIX01000408.1 GCA_003158395.1 Myxococcales bacterium
GTGGTTTGCGACGAGGCCCACAAGATGTCCGCCAGCATGTTCGGTGGCGAGATCAAGTACACCAAGCGCTACCTCCTCGGGCAGTTGCTCTCGACGGTCACCCGGCACTTCTTGCTGATGACGGCGACCCCGCACAATGGCAAGGACGAGGACTTCCAGCTTTTCATGGCCCTTCTCGACGGCGACCGATTCGAGGGTCGCGTCCGAGACGGTTCCCACACCCAGGACGTGTCGGATCTCATGCGCCGGATGGTCAAGGAAAGCTTGCTCAAGTTCGATGCCACCCCGATCTTCCCCAAGCGTGTCGCCTACACGGTTCCCTACAAGCTCTCTGACCCCGAGGCGAATCTCTACAAGGCCGTCACCGAGTACGTGCGCGAGGAATTCAACCGAGCGGCGGATCTCCAGAACGACAAGCGTGCTGGCACCGTCGGCTTCGCCCTGACAATCTTGCAACGCCGCCTGGCCTCATCGCCGGCAGCCATCTGCGAATCCTTGCGCCGCCGCCGCGAACGGCTCGAATCCCGCCTGCGCGAGATGGAGAATCTCCAGCGCGGGGGCAGGCTCGCCCAAACCCTCGCCCCGAGCGAGACCGACCTGGATGAAGAAGACGTTGAGGATCTGGAGGACGCGCCCGAGAACGAGATCGAGGCTGCCGAAGCTGAGATCCTCGACCAGGCCACCGCCGCCCGCACCATCACTGAGTTGAAGGCCGAGATCGAGACACTCAAGCGTTTGGAATCGCTGGCCGCCGCCGTTCGGCGCAGTGGCGAAGACAGAAAATGGCGCGAGCTGTCGGGCCTGCTTGGCGAGATCTTCACCACGGCGGCGATTGCCGGTCGCGCAGGCGAGCGCGAAGCGTCCTACGGGTCGGGCGATGTTCCTCGCCTCGTGCCCTCGGTCCACCAGAAGCTCATCATTTTCACCGAGCATCGCGACACGCTGAACTACTTACAAGGTCGCATCACCACCCTTCTCGGCAACGTGGACGCCGTCGTCGTTATCCACGGCAGCATGGGACGCGAAGAACGGGCAAAGACCCAGGAGGCGTTCAGGCACGACCCGGTGGTACAGGTGCTCATCGCAACCGATGCCGCTGGCGAGGGCGTCAACCTTCAACGCGCGCACCTGATGGTGAACTACGATCTGCCGTGGAACCCGAACCGCATCGAGCAACGCTTCGGCCGCATCCACCGCATTGGTCAGAAAGAGTCCTGCCACCTCTGGAACCTAGTGGCCGAGGACACCCGAGAGGGCGACGTGTATCGCGTGCTGCTAGACAAACTCGAACAAGCTCGCCAGGCTCTTGGGGGACAGGTCTTCGACGTGCTGGGCAAGCTCCAGTTCGAGGGCAAGCCGCTACGCGACCTGCTGATCGAGGCGATCCGCTTCGGCGAGCGGCCGGAAGTTCTCGCACACCTCACCCAAGCAGTGGCCAGCGTCTTCGACCGCAAGGCGATCGAGGCGTTGCTCGACGACCATGCACTGGTTCACGAGGCAATGGACGCTGGCCGCGTCTACCGCATCCGCGAGGACATGGAACGCGCCGAGGCCCGGCGCCTTCAACCGCACTACATCGAGTCGTTCTTTCTGGAGGCGTTCCAGCGCCTGGGCGGGACCACCAAGCAGCGCGAGCCACGCCGTTACGAGGTCACGCACGTCCCGGCGCCGATACGCAACCGTGACCGCGTGGTTGGCCTTGGCGACCCGATCCTGCCGCGCTACGAGCGCATCGCTTTCGAGAAGGCGTTGGTTGCGCCGCAGGGGCAGACGCTCGCCGCCTTCGTCTGCCCCGGACACCCCTTGCTCGATGCTGCCATCGACCTCACGCTCGAACGCCACCGCGATCTCCTGCGCCGGGGCACGATCCTGGTCGATGAGCGCGATCCCGGCATCCAGACGCGTGTGCTCTTCTACCTGGAACACGCCATCCAGGACGCTGGCGTCACACGTGCCGGTGAGCGCCGAGTCGTTTCCAAACGCATGCTCTACGTCGAACTGAACGCGGCAGGCGACGCCCGGCACATCCACTACGCCCCCTACCTCGACTACCGCCCCCTCGCCGCCGACGAGCCCGGTGTTGAGGCAATTCTTGCCCGCACCGAGTGTGCCTGGATAGGCCGTGACCTGGAACAGAAGGCCCAAGGCTACGCGGTCGAGCACGTGGTCCCCGAGCACCTCGAAGAGGTCCGCTCGCACAAGTTGGAACTCATCGCCAAGACCGAGGCAGCGGTGAAGGACCGGCTGACCAAGGAGATCATCTACTGGGATCACCGCGCCGAGGAATTGAAGGCCCAGGAACAGGCCGGCAAGCGCAATTCCAAGCTCAACTCGGGTGAGGCTCGCAAACGCGCCGACGGCCTGCAGGCCCGGCTGGAAAAGCGCATGGCGGAATTGCAGCAGGAGCGCCAGATCTCGCCCCTGCCCCCGGTTGCCCTGGGCGGGCTGCTCATCGTTCCCCTGGGTTTGCTCGCCCAGATCACGGGCAAGCCGTTGCCCACCACGGCCTCCTCGGCAGACACCCAGGCATCCGCCGCGCGTGCCCGCGAGGCGGTGATGGAGATCGAGCGCCGTCTTGGCTTCGAGCCCACTGACCGCGAATTCGACAAGCTCGGCTACGACATCGAGAGCCGCGTTCCCGGCACCGGCTGCCTGCGCTTCATCGAGGTCAAGGGTCGCATCGCGGGCGCTGCCACTATCACTGTGACCCGGAACGAGATCCTCTACTCACTCAACAAGCCCGACGACTTCATCCTGGCCATTGTCGAGTTCCAGCAGGACGGCACCCACCGCGTTCACTACGTGCGCCGCCCGTTCCAGCGCGAGCCTGACTTTGGCGTGACCAGCGTGAACTATGACTTCAGCGAACTGCTGGCGCGTGCGGAGGCCCCGAAGTGACCGCGAAGGAGTTGACCGAAACCTCGTTGATTCCGCCAGACCGCGAGCGGCAGGCTTTCGCCCAAGTCGTCGAGCTGATCCGGCTGGGGCGCGAACGCGCCATGACCAGCGTGAACACCACGCTTATCGATCTGCACTGGCAGGTCAGCGAGTTCATCAGCCAGCGCATCGACACTGCCGGCTGGGGCAAGGGCACGGTCACGGCCCTGGCTGACTACATCCGCAAGCGCCACCCCGGCGTGCGCGGCTTTCCCCGACAGAACCTGTGGAGAATGCGGCAGCTCTTTGAGCCCTATCGCGACGCCCCAGAACTCTCATCACTGTTGAGAGAATTGCCTTGGTCGTCGAACCTGCGCTACTGAGTTGCTGAAGGAGAAGATCATGGCGGAAGCATCCAATTTTTTCACTCACGGTAGTCGCTGGGTGCGGGCAGACTTCCATCTTCACACTCGCCAGGATCGTGAGTTCAAGGATCCCGGCACCGAGCAAGACTTCGGGGCGAGCTACGTCGCCGCGCTGAAGCAAGCGGACATCCACGTTGGCGTGATCACGAACCACAACAAATTTGACCTTGAGGAGTTCAAGGTGCTCAGGAAGGCCGCAAAGAAGGAGAGTATCTATCTCCTACCTGGCGTGGAGCTTTCCGTGAAGGACGGGGCCAGCGGAATTCACACATTGATTGTCTTCCGCGAAGACTGGATCACGAATCAGGAACAGACGGACCACATCAACGGCTTTCTGGGCGTAACCTTCGGCGGACAAGCGAACTACAACAATAGCAACGCCCGGTCGAATCACGACCTGCTGGAGACCATCCGAGAGTTGGAAAAGTTCCAGCGGGATTACTTTCTGATCTTCGCTCACGTGGAAGCCGAGAACGGCCTTTGGGGGGGGCTGAATGGCGGTCGGATTCAGGAATTGGGCAAGAACGAGCTGTTCATCGCGAGGACCGCAGGTTTTCAGAAGGTGGTAACAAGGGATTTGCGTCAAAACGTGCAGGGCTGGTTGGCAGGTTGGTACCCAACCGAAGTCCAAGGCTCAGACCCAAAGGCAGTGGCCGAGATCGGGCGCGGCGAGAAGACTTTCCTCAAGATCGGAGCTTTCACATTCGAGGCAGTTCAGTTCGCCTTGAAGCCGGGCGCGGATCGGGTTGCCCAGGCTGAGCCAAGCCGCCAACCCCATTCATGGGTGCGTTCCATTCGATTCGAGGGCGGAATACTGGACGGGAAGCGGTTCGACTTCTCCGACCAGCTCAACTGCCTGATCGGCATCCGGGGAAGCGGGAAGTCCGCCGTTTTGGAGGCATTGCGCTACGCATTGGAGTTGCCTCTTGACGAGACGGATGCTGACCTGAAGTACAAGCAAGACTTGGTGCGTTTCGCGTTGCAGAGTGGTGGAAAGGTAGTTGTGGAAGCCGAGGATGCCCAAGGCAGGCCTTGCGAGGTCCATCGGATCCTGAATGACAGGGCGGGTGTATACGTCGGAAACCAATTGCGACCAGGTGTCAGCACTCAGTCCGCAGTAAACAAACCTCTGTTCTTTGGTCAAAAGGAACTAGTCCCCAAGGGTGAAGGATTCGAGCGGGAACTCATAGAGAGGCTGCTTGGCGCACGACTGGACTCAACTCGTCGGGAAATCGCGGGGCAGAATCAAAAGGTACTCGACGTCCTTGCAAACATGGAGAAGCTGAAAGATCTGGATACCCTTGAGCAGGAATACCAGACTAAGCGTAAAGACGCGGAGTTCAAACTGGAGCTGTTTCGACAGCATGGAGTTGAGGAGCAACTGCGGCGGCAGGTGGATTTCAATGCTGACCTGACGGATGCTCGTCGCGCTGTCGATGCCGCCGAATCGTTCGTCTGTGCGCTGGAAGGCTTCCTGATTGCTCAGGAAGATGACCTGTCCTCGCATGGGCGGATCGACTCTCGTGGCAACACCGATTTGATGAACGAGTTCAACGACATCTTTGCGCGTATTCGCCGACTGCCGGAAAAGGGCCGGCAACTCCTGGCGGAATTGCGGCAGGAAGTGCAAGCATTGCACGCCAAGTTCAGCGAGTTGGAGCGCCGCCGCGATGAGCTGAAGGAGGAGTTCGCTGCGACAGAACGGCAGTTGAGTGCCCAGTTGCAGCAACAGGGAAGCGTCGCCGTCCGCCCTGATGACTTCGTTCGGTTGAACGCCGATCTCCAGAAAGCCAAGTTGGCGATTGAAGAAATCACGAAGGGCAAGGCTCGCAAGACCGCCATGCAGGACGATCTCACGAAGGAATTGAAAGGGCTGTCGGACCTTTGGCACCGCGAGTTCAAGCAGATCGAAGCTGAGATCAAGAAGCTGAACGATAGCCAGACGGCATTGCGTATCAAGGCGGAATACAAGGGCGACAAAAACGCATTCCTGGAGCAACTCAGGGCGAATGTTCGTGGGAGCCGCCTGCGTGAGGCCACATTGGAGGGAATAGCGCAGCAGTACGCCGATTTTGCGTCCGTCCATGCGTCACTCGCGACCATTTGTGGGGATATGGGCGACTCAGGTGAGGTTTTTAGGAAATACTTCAATGAGGCCAAGGCAGCTCTGCTGACCTGGCAGGTCCCGAACCGCTTCTCTATCGAGTATCACGGCAAAGCGCTTCGTGACCATTCACTTGGCCAGCGGGCATCGGCGCTGATTCTTTTCATTCTAAGCCAGCGTGACAATGACGTTATAGTCATTGATCAGCCAGAGGATGATCTGGACAACCAGACGATCTTCGAGGATGTGATCAAACTTGTCCGCGTTCTTAAGAGAGACATTCAGTTCATCTTTGCCACGCACAATGCGAACTTCCCTGTTCTGGGTGATGCTGAACAAGTGGGCGCATGCTCCTTTGCCGCCGGGCATGGTGATATCAAGGCGGGCAGTATCGACGATCCGGACATCCAAAAAGCGATCGTGTCCATTATGGAAGGCGGCCATGAAGCCTTCGCTCGGCGTAGGGAGATTTACCAGCTATGGAAGCAATAGAGATCATCGAACTGATTGGACGCGGCGAGGATAGCCGCACGCAGTTCAAGCAGACCATCACGAGCCCCGAATCGGTGGCGGGCGACCTTGTTGCCTTTTCCAACAGTAAGGGTGGCCGGATTGTTATCGGTGTTAACGATCGGGGGGCGGTGGTCGGGCTTTCGTCGGACGACATCCGTAGAATCAACCAACTTGTTTCCAATGCGGCAACCGATCGCGTGCGGCCCTCGGTCAACCCGACAACGGAGAACGTTCCGGTCGGGGGGCTGTTGGTCATGGTCGTCACCGTGCAAGAGGGCATCTCCAAGCCATACGCTGACAACAATGGTGTGTTCTGGGTGAAGTCGGGAGCGGACAAGCGTCGCGTGACTTCTCGCGAGGAAGTCCAGCGGATGCTCCAAAGTGCCGACCTCATTCACGCGGACGAGCTGCCCATCGAAGGAACCACAACCGGCGACATAGACTTGAAGCATTTCAGCGGGTTCTTTGAGAAACTGCATGGGGAGCCTCTCGACAAGGCGCTCGATAGGGACGGCCTGTCGTTGGTGCGCTTGCTGAACAATCTTGGGCTGGCCAGGGAAGCAACGCTCAGCTTCGCGGGGCTCATGATTTTCGGGCGGAATCCGCAGCGACATCGACCCGCCTTCGTCGTCAAGGCCGTTGCTTTCGTCGGCAACGATCCTGCTGGCGACAAGTACAGGGACAGCCAGGACATCGAGGGGTGCCTGCGAGACTTGCACAAGCAGACGATGTCCTTCCTGACGCGCAACCTGCGGCGACTACAGGGTGAAAAGGGGGTCAACACGGAGGGTGACCTAGAGGTTCCGCTAGCAGCTCTGGAGGAACTTGTCGTCAACATGCTTCTACACCGGGATTACTTCATCTCCGCGCCTTGGCGAGTCATGCTGTTCGATGACCGTATCGAGCTGATCAGCCCTGGTGCCCTGCCAAACAATCTTACCATCGAGAATATCCGCAATGGCGTATCAGTCATCCGCAACCCTTTGCTCGCCTCTTTTGCGACCAAGGGCGATGAACTTCCCTATCGTGGCATCGGGACGGGAATTCGCCGAGCCTTGGCGGCCGTGCCGAATCTGGAACTCGAATCGGACCACGAACGCAATCTGTTTACGGCGAAAATACCGAGGAACCCGGCGTGATGCCGAAGAAGGTGATCGAGGTGGCGCTGCCGCTCGTGGCGATCAACAAGGCGAACGCGAAGGAGAAGGCGATCCGGCACGGGCATCCGTCAACGCTGCACCTGTGGTGGGCTCGCTGGCTGGCTAAAGACGCAAGCGAAGACAAAGGTACATAGATGACGTCCTTAGCGCCCAGAACTGCTTGTCTGACGGGCACTTCCATAACCGTTCTAAAGACGCGCAGTCTCGCAGAGGACGCGCACAGCCAGTCCGAAGCCCGGGCCAACGGGCGCCAATCGCAAACCCGGGAAGGGCGGAGGTTGTGCATGAGGAAATCATCCGACAATCGTCGGATGGCGGGCTGGAATCATCCGACCGCGAACTGCCGCAAGCGGCCAGAACTCTCATCGCCGTTGAGAGAACTGCCCCTGAGCCGCTGGCTCTCGCCGGCGTTGGTCGACGAGTACCAGACCCGGCTGCCAGACAAGAAGTTGCTCCAGGCCAAGCTGCACGAGTTCTACGCCCTGTCCGAGACGGAGACGGAATGAAGCAAACGAAGAAGCTCATCGAGGTGGCGCTGCCACTGATGGCGATCAACAAGGCTTGTGCCAGGGAGAAGTCGATCCGGCATGGGCATCCGTCGACGTTGCACCTGTGGTGGGCTCGGCGTCCACTGGCGGCGGCACGGGCAGTGATCTTTGCGCAGATGGTCGACGACCCATCAGCGCATCCGGATCTATTCCCGACCGAGAAGAAACAGGAGAAGGAACGGCAACGACTGTTTCGCATCATTGAGGATCTGGTGGAGTGGGAGAACACCACAAACGAGGAGGTGCTAGAGCGGGCGCGGGCTGAGATCTGGCAAAGCTGGCGGGCGGCCTGTGCCGAGAACGTCGACCATCCTCGGGCCAAAGAACTATTCAACCGGCAGAAACTGCCCGGCTTTCATGATCCCTTCGCTGGCGGTGGGACACTTCCACTGGAAGCGCAGCGACTAGGGCTGGAGAGCTACGCCAGCGACCTCAATCCAGTGGCAGTTTTGATCAACAAGGCAATGATCGAAATCCCACCACGATTCGCGGCCCGACCGCCAGTGAACCCGGCGTGGAGGGAGAAGTCCAAGGAGGAGAAGGCTGCAAACTCATGGAAGGGGGCGCAGGGACTTGCCGATGACGTCCGGTACTACGCCAGGTGGATGCGGAACAAGGCGGAGGAGCGCATTGGACATCTCTATCCTCAAGTCGAGGTGTCGAAGGAGATGGTGAAGGAACGCTCGGATCTGGCGCCATTGGTGGGTCAGAAGCTGACTGTGATCGCGTGGATTTGGGCTAGGACCGTGAAGAGTCCGAATCCGGCGTTTGCCAGCATCGACGTGCCCCTCGCGGCGTCATTCATGCTCTGTACCAAGCAGGGCAAGGAAGCTTACGTCGAGCCAGTGATAGAGGGCGACTCCTACACGTTCAAGGTCAAAGTCGGAACGCCAAAGGATGTGGAAGGAGCTAGGCGAGGGACACGTGCTGGCAAGGCGCAGGACTTCATGTGCCTCATAAGTGGAGTTCCAATTCAGCGCACCTACATCCGACAGGAGGGCAAGGCGGGGCGGCTTGGATTGAGGCTAATGGCCGTGGTTGTCGACGGCCCAGGTGGACGCGTCTATCTCTCACCGACCGAAGTTCAAGCGGCAGCAGCATTGCAGGCGGCTAAGGAGCCAATCATCGAGGAGGCGCGATCCACTTTCCTCTCGGGTTCGACACCCACACGGGCGATGATTACGGGGGGCGTCTGCTCAGCCTACGGCCTTTCGTCTTGGGGGCATCTCTTCACTGCTCGACAGACATTGGCGCTGGCTACCTTCTGCGACCTGATCCGGGAAGCCCGTGAACAGGTAAAGCTTGATGCTGGCTCTAGCACGGACGACTCCGCCTACGCTGACGCAATTGCCGTCTACCTGGCGTGCGGTGTTAGCCGGTTGGCCAATCGGCTCGCCTCAATTTGTGTATGGAACCGAATTGGAGAAAAGATCGAGCAGGTGTTCGCGAGACAGGCCCTTCCCATGACATGGGATTTTCCGGAGGCCAACGCCTTCTCGGACAGCACGGGCGGGTGGTCTGGCTCGGTTGAATGGGTTCCTACTGTGCTTGAGGTATTGCCTGCGACCGTGCCGGGGCTGGTCGCCCAGGCAGATGCTGCCCGCCAGACGCTGAGCAAGGATCGGCTTGTGTCGATGGATCCGCCGTACTACGACAACATCGGCTACGCGGAATTGTCCGACTTCTTCTACGTCTGGCTGCGCCGATCTCTGAGGTCGGTGTTTCCTGATCTCTTCTCCACGCTAACGACCCCAAAGACTGCTGAGCTGGTTGCGACACGTTCTCGCCATGGCAGTCAAGAGCAGGCGGAAGCCTTCTTTCTGGAGGGAATCACCAATGCAATGCACCGAATTGCCGAGCAGTCGCATCCGGCCTTTCCGGTCACGATCTACTACGCCTTCAAGCAGGCAGAAAGCGAGAGTGAAGGAACTGCGTCTACAGGTTGGGAGACATTCCTTGATGGAGTGATCCGCGCCGGCTTTTCTCTAACAGGGACATGGCCGATACGAACTGAGCGCGATTTCGGCGTCAAGACCGGAATGAACGTACTCGCGTCCAGCATTGTTCTCGTATGCCGACCCCGACCGGGGAGCGCTCAAACCGTCGCGCGTCGAGAGTTTCTGGCGGCGTTGAAGGCTGAGCTTCCTGTCGCCGTCGCCCACCTGCAGCGAGGCAACATTGCCCCGGTCGATTTGGCTCAGGCCGCTATCGGTCCCGGCATGGGGGTCTACACTCGGTACGCAAAGGTTCTCGATGCCGAGGGGAAACCGCTCACGGTGCGCGATGCGCTGACGCTTATCAATCAGATCGTTGACGAAGTGCTGGCCGAGCAAGAGGGTGATTTCGACGCCGACAGCCGTTGGGCGCTCGCGTGGTTTGAAGAGTACGGTTTTGCAAGCGCGGAATATGGCGTGGCCGAAACTCTGTCCAAGGCTAAGAACACCAGCGTCTCCGGCTTGGTTGAAGCAGGTGTGCTTGCCTCGAAGGGCGGCAGGGTACGCCTACTCAAACCCGCCGAGCTGCCCGAGGATTGGGATCCCTCCACTGACAAGCGCCTGACGGTGTGGGAGATGGTTCATCACTTGATCCGCGCCCTCGAAGCGGGTGGCGAGAGCGCGGCGGCAGCCCTGGCAGCCAAGATGGGAAGCAAAGCTGAGATCGTGCGCGAGCTTGCCTACCGCCTGTACGCCCTATGCGAGCGCAAGAAGCGGGCACCCGAGGCTCTTGCTTACAATGGCCTGGTGCAGAGCTGGCCGGAGATCACTCGCCTGGCCCGTGAGGGCAGTAGGCCAACACCAGGGCAGACCAAAATGTTCGAGGAGAAGTAGCCCATGGCGATGACAAATCATGAACGGGTCGGCAAGGCGCTAGAACTGCTCAAGGCCGGGCTTGCGTCCTTCGTCGACCGCGAGATGAAGACTGTCTATCAGGACAAGGCCACGGCCCAGGCGGCGCTGTTCATGGGCGAGGACCGGCTGCTGGCAAAGAAACCCATCGCTGAATGGGATGCGGCCGGGCTGCTCAAGCTGATGTGGGAAGCGTGGAACGATGTCTTCCGCAATACCCTTGGTCATGCCGAGCGCAGCCTGGTCAGCGAGATCCGCGACCACCGCAACAAGTGGGCACACCAGGAAGTCTTTTCCAGTGACGACGCCGACCGTGCGCTCGACTCGATTGCGCGGCTGCTGACTGCGGTGTCAGCACCGGAGGCTGACGAGATCGGCAAGATGAAGATGGAGCTGCGGCGCCTGATCTTCGACGAGCAGATGCGCGGCGAGAAGCGCAAGATCGCGGGCACGGCCATCGAGAGCCCGGTCACGGGCAGCTTGAAGCCGTGGCGCGAAGTGGTGAACCCGCACAAGGATGTGGCCAGTGGCCGTTACCAGCAGGCCGAGTTCGCAGCAGATCTTTGGCAAGTTCACCTGGGCGAGGGCTCGGACGAATACCGCAATCCGGCCGAGTTCTTCCGCCGTACCTACCTGACCGAGGGCCTCACACACTTGCTCACAGGCGCGGCCAGGCGCCTGGCAGGTGACGGGGGCGATCCAGTTGTCCAGCTTCAGACCAACTTTGGTGGCGGCAAGACCCACTCGATGCTGGCGCTGTACCACATGTTTTCGGGCACAGCGCCAGGCGAGTTGCTGGGCATGGACGTTGTGTTGAAGGACGCTGGCGTATCGAAGTTGCCCGCCGTGAAGCGTGTCGTGCTGGTGGGCAACCGGATCTCGCCAGGCAATCCGGTGATCAAGCCCGACGGTACGATGGTGCGCACCCTGTGGGGTGAACTGGTATGGCAGCTCGGCGGCAAGAAGGCTTTCAAGCGCATTCAGGCCGACGACCAGAAGGCCACCTGCCCCGGCGATGTTCTGCGCGAGATACTCAACGAGCACGGGCCGTGCCTGATCTTGATCGACGAGTGGGTGGCCTATGCTCGCCAGCTTCACGACGCCGCCGACCTGCCGGCTGGCAGCTTCGAGACGCACTTCACCTTCGCGCAAGCGCTAACCGAGTCGGCCAAGCTGGCCAAGAAGTGCCTGCTGGTGATCAGCCTGCCTGCTTCCGACACCGGGGGATCGCAGCACACCCGCGCCGATGATGTCGAGGTGGGCGGTGAGCGCGGGAGGGCGGCGCTGGATCGGCTGCGCAACGCCGTGGG
>PMIX01000313.1 GCA_003158395.1 Myxococcales bacterium
CGCTGGCGCATGCGGCGCCGGTCTTCGCAGCGCTGGGGGACGAGACTCGGCTCGGGCTGGTGGCGCGCCTGTGCGCCGAGGGGCCACTTTCCATCGTGCGGCTCAGCGACGGTATGGACGTCACGCGGCAGGCCGTGACGAAACACCTTCATGCGCTCGCGGACGCGGGCCTTGTGCACGGAGAACGCAAAGGGCGTGAGCAGATCTGGCGGATCGAGGTGCGGCGGCTGGCAGACGCACAGCGGTGGCTCGACTGGATCTCGACGCAATGGGACGAGGTGCTCGAGAGCTTGCGCGTAGTTGTCGAGCTCGACAGCCGCTCTAGGTCTTCGGAGTCAGNNGTCACCTTCTGCGCCACCACCACCGGTTCGCCGCCAAAGGTCGGGAACTTCCAGCGCATCGCCGCGGTCTGAAAACACGACGTCATGTCGGCATCGACGGACGGCCTGACGTTGACTTCCTTCACCGCGCCCGTCGGCCTAACCGTCAACTCGACCACGAGCGCCAGTCCCACCTGGTACTGGAGCGCAGAGTTCCTCTTGAGCGCCCGTTCGTAGCAGACCTGAATGGCCTGTGCGTTCTGTTTGACCACGCGGCTGGCGTCTTGAGGCTTGAGATCGCCCTTGCCGATGACGACCTCGTCCCCGTCAGCGCCCGCCGCACGTTTCTGTTTTCGGAGATCCGCGATCAGATTAAGAACCTCGGGATCAGTGAGTTGCAGACGGTTAGGATTCGCCGCAGCCTCAGCGAGTTGGCGCTTGAGGCTGGCGACCTGACTCTTGAGTTCGCCGACCTCGCTCTTGCACGCCACGACCTTGTCGTTGGCCTGGTTGACCTGGCGGAGCAGGTCCTGGCTGTCACTGCCCGTGCATCCGAAAAACCAGCAGAGGCTCGCGCCGGCAAGGAGAAACTTCATCACGCAACGATTCATGTGGTGTTCTTTCCAGGCAGTACGCCAGCCGACGACCCGGCGTCCACTATCGCCCTTGTCAGCGCAGCTTGGCTTCCTCGTCAGAAAATTCGACCTTGCCGCTGTAGTTCGGGCCCTTGCCCCGTAGCCAGAATTCGGTACGCGCCAGGACGCGACCGGCGCGCTCGATGGTCATGCTGTACTTCTTGTTCGTCTCGAAGTCGGGTTTGGCTAACTCGATACTTGAGGCGAAGATTCGGCTGCCCTTCTCGCGCATGTACTGCTCGTCGCCTGCCACAAAGCGCTGGGCGCCGGGGGCAATTTCCCAGAACTTGAGCGTGATCTCGTTGTCGTTGAGCGGTCTGGCGAAGAACGCGATGTATTCAATCTTCCATATCGCGTGATCGTTGCCCTTTTCCTCAACAGGCCAGACCTTGTCAACAGACTGATTGCGCAGGGCCGCGAGGAACGCGCCTTCTGACCCGAATCGGGTGGGGAGCCTCTTTGCGGTGATGATGATTCTTCCCTTGAAGACGTCTTCTGGCTTCGCAGCCTCGGCCCTTGCAGTGAACAAAAGGAAGCAGAGAATGGTCGCTGGAACACGATACAACTTGGACATCGCGGCCCTCGTAGGAATGTGGGTTGCTTGGCTGTATCACTTTAGCCGCTTTTCCGTTCGGCCGCTGGGGGTTTTTTGACGACGCAGCTCACCCTGGTACCGTTGCTTCTTGATGCTCCAGGCTGGTGAGCCTTGCCCCGCTTCCGCGCCAACGCACGCGCCCACAGAGGCTTGTGGCGGTGTGTGTGTTAGCGCCGACTACACGGGCGCACTGGCAGAAGCGCGGGCCTTGGCCACGGACGATGGCCGAACCGCGGCCTCCCTTGACGTCTTGCTTGGGCTGCTGCGAACCGGCGGCGCCGCTGCGCGCTTACTCGGGGAGCGCGGCATTGGGGCGGCGAAGATCGAGGCCGTCGCCCCCAAGGTACATTGCGAGACCAATCTCGAACTGTCCGGGCTCGAATGCGAAGCTCAGAGCATCGCCCAGAAAGTTGGTGCCCGCCAGACGTCATCCCTCCACCTTCTCCTCGCCGTCTTGCGCGTAGGCGGATCGGGCACCGATGCCTTGCGACGAATCGGCCACGATCCGGGAAAGGTCAGGGCACTCGTCCTGCGCGCTCTCACTGGTCCAGGACCTTCGGCGGATCGACGAACTGGCCGGGCACCGATCGGGCAGGCTTCGGCCGCTGCCGAGGAAAACGACCGCAGCGTGGGGGTTGATTCGCAGGTGGATGCGGTCACATCCACGCCGGAAAGAAGCTCAGAGTCGCAGCCGGCCGCGGCGGAACTGAACCTGCGCCAAACGGCCGAGGAAGTTGGCTGGGAACTTTTGCCCGTCGAATCGCCGCGCACGCCGGTTCTGCACCGGGAGCGCGAAGTGGGCCGCGTGCTCGACCTGCTGCAGGCCAAGACCCCGCGTGTGATCGCGATCGTGGGTGAGCCCGGATCTGGCCGGACGGCTCTGCTGGCAGCGCTCTCTGCCGCATCGGGAGAGAAGCCGCTTGCGCCTGTGGGAGACTTGGGCGCCATGACCTCGCCCGGGGCCCTCTTGCACGCCCTGCACCGCCGCGCGCCGCTGTGCGCCCCCATCGTGCTCGACGGCGCGGCCTGGCTGGGACCCGAAGACAGCGATGGGCCCCTGCAACTCCTGTGCACCATGAATGCAGGCCGCCGCTGGGTCGTGACCGTGACCCCGGCGGATGTGCGGCGCATCGAAATTGCGGCGCCTGATCTTGTGACCAGCCTTGAAACCGTCGTTCTGCCGCCTTTGGCGCCTTCGCTCCTGCTCGAGATCGTGGAAGCCGGCCTCGAAGCCATGGCGGAAGCCACCGGCGTGGGGTTTGCGCCCGAGGTGTGCGCCGCCCTCGTGCGCCTGGCGCCCCGCTATCCCAGCGAACGAGCGCAGCCCGGTCGCGCCCTGGTTATCGCCGAGGTTGCAGCAGCTCGCGCCGCCCGTCTCGGCAAGACTATGGTCAGCGAAACCGGAGTGGCCGAGGTCGTGGCAGACGCGGCCGCGGTTCCGGTCAGCCAACTTCTGCGCGACGACGATGACCGCTTTCGCAACTTCGAGGATCGCCTGCGCGAGCGGGTGGTGGGGCATGACCAGGCCCGCAGCCGGATCGCTGCAGCGCTGCGGCGGAGCTACGTGGGGTTTCGCGGTCACCGGCCTTTGGCCTCGTTTCTCCTGCTAGGCCCAACGGGCGTCGGCAAGACGGAAACCGCTCGCGCCATTGCCGAGGCGCTCTTCGATGGTGAGTCGGCCCTGGTGCGCATCGATCTGTCCGAATACAGCGAGCCCCACGCGGTCGCGCGTCTCATTGGTTCGCCTCCCGGCTACGTGGGTCACGAAAACGGCGGACAGCTCACCGAATCGATTCGCCGCCGCCCCGCCTCAGTGGTTCTGTTCGACGAGATCGAGAAGGCCCATCGAGAGGTGCTTCTCACTCTCCTGCAGGTTCTCGAAGACGGTCGCCTCACCGACGGTCGCGGTCGCACCGTCGATTTCTCCGCCAGCGCCATCGTCATGACCTCGAACCTGGGCAGTGAGTGCTACCGGCGCAGCCGGTCGCCCGCCGTGTCGACCATCCAGGCGCTGGCGCGCTCGCGCTTGCCTCCCGAGCTCTGGAATCGAATCGACGAGGTCCTGTGCTATGCGCCGCTGGCCGAGTCCGAGTTGGGCGCGATCGTCGCCCACCTTGCGGTCGAATCCAGCCGCCGGCTGCACGCCGAACGCGGGATCTCCTTCGAGATCGACGCCAGCGTCGTGGCCCAGGTGCTCCAGTCTGAGCCTGATCGCAGCCTGGGGGCGCGCCCCCTGCGCCGCGCTTTCGAGCGGCTGGTAGAAAGTCCGCTGGCCACCGAAATCGTGTCCGGCCGCTTGCGGCGTGGAGCCCGCTTGGGGTTGCATTGTGACGCCCGTGGCCGCCTGCAGACCACGGGCTTGCCCTAGCCGGTCCTGAGCCGGTGCTAGCTCGCGTACAGCCCTCGCTGGCGAATGTAGTCAAGCACGCTGCGGGGGACCAGACCGTCGACAGGCTCGCCGGCACGCAGTCGCGCGCGAATCTCGGTAGAGCTGACAGCCGGCATGGCCACGGCCGACCGGCCAGCAAAACCATCGCGCCCCACGACCAACAACCGCACCGAACGACGCAATTCATCTGCTCCGTACCACAACGACAACTCGGGCTCTAGGTCAGCGCCGATGACCAGCAAGAACTCATGCTCCGGGTAACTCGCCCGCAGGCCCTTGATGGTCAGAAGCGTCCGGCTCTCTTCTCCACCCAGCCGAGCCTCCACGTCGCTGACGCGCGCGCGCGGAGCCAGAGCCGCGGCTGCCAACTCGCACATGCGCAGGCGATCGGCAAACGCCTCCAACGCCTTGTCAAAGGGATGTTTCCAGCAGGGAACGAACCACAACTCGTCCACCACGGCCGTTTCCAGCACATAGAGCGCGACCAACTGGTGCCCGACATGCGGCGGGTTGAAGCTGCCGCCGAAAATTGCCACCCGCATCCCGTGACCCTACTCCAGATTCAAGCCCAGCGGGGAGAGTGGACGTGGTGCGACTGAGAAACCGAGTTCCATAGGAGAACCGCCAACGAGACCGATCGTCAATCGCGTGGTGCGCCGCCGGCTCCGCCGGCGGCGCACCATCGCGG
>PMIX01000073.1 GCA_003158395.1 Myxococcales bacterium
CTCCTCAAGGGGCGACTGTGATGTTGGTGGTGCCGAACCGCGGGTCATCCGCCGCGTGCGGAGCTCCGCCTGACCAGACGCATGAGCAACAACAGGACGACGGCGCCCACGAAGGCTACGAATATCGTGGACGCCAAGCCTCTGAACGGCAGTCGCAGGTGCAGGGCGCGGAAGATCAGGCCCCCCAGGAAGGCGCCNNACGATTCCGAGCACGATGTCTCCGACGACGCCGTAGCCGCCGCCCACCACGCGCGAGGCCAACCAACCCGCCACCAGGCCAATCGCAATCCAGATAAAAATTGTCTCAACGCTCACGGTGTCCTCCTCATGGCAGATTGCGCACGATCTAGACGCGGCGATTGTTGGCGCGTCCCTCGACGAGCGCGCAGTCATCGTCCGCGACCGCGTCGACCTATAGCACCTTCCGGGCCAACAACGCGATCGCAGTGAGTTCGAGCGCTTGCGGCCGTCTGCCCTTTCCGCGAGCGGCGCATTCAATCAAGATGGAGGCGCGACCCATTCAGTTTGAATGAGGGCCGACGCGGAACGCGAGCCTGCTTCAGGATGCTCATCATGTGGCCAGGGTTGGAATCGGGGCGGGATGAAGCGCAAAGGACATACGAAGCTGATGTCGATGTCGTGCCGGCCTCTTGCGCCTGCTCTCTGGTGGCTATTAACCATTAACCAGACGCCCGTCTCCGAAATCCTTGCGCGGCAAGGAGTTGCGCGGGGGGGTGGTCAAGATGGGGTAAACCACGACGCAATGCAACTCGGCGATCTTGTTAACCAGAGCTCATCGCGTGCGGATAGCTTCGGTAGCCAGCACGGCGGGGCGGGAGGGGGTCCCGGACGCTCAACCCTCCATGGATTTACCTATGGTCCCCATGGATTTACCGATGGTCATGGTCAGGGGTCTAGACGCAGCCGCCTTGTCCCGAGCCGCAGGAGAAGTAGTTGCTGCAATTGACTGTCACCCCTGAGGTAAGCGAGTAGGTCGCGAAACAATTGTTGCCCGCGTTGTCGATGCATTGGGGAGTAACCAGGCCTGGGCCGCAAGTGGGGCGACAGTCGGCACGGACCAAGTAGGCGCCGCCGACGCTGGTCGTTATAACGCACATCTCTCCAGCCGTACACGTCGACGTGGTCCCGTTCGCCGAGCAGCTCATGGGACCGCCAGGCCCGCAGGCTGCGGTTTGGACCGTCCAGGTTCCGCCGGCACAGACTGCCAGCGTGCGCCCCGTACTGGCGCAGTCTTCGTAGAAACACGTGACGCTGCCACTGCCGCAGCCTGAGGCGTTCGCTGGCGGCGTTTGCGGACAGGTGGCAGGAGCGCACTTGCTTTGCAGGACGCAGCCCTCGTAGCAGTTGCCGGTGTACGACAAGACATAGGGCGCCTCGCAGAAGGGCTGCGCCATCTTGCACAAAGCCGGCCCGCTGCAGTTGGCGTTGGCGCCGTCGGCGCAGCGACTGAAGTGCGCGCAGCAGCCTGCGCCAGCACACCCACAAGTTCCAGGATCCACGAAAACCGAGTGGCAGTCGTTGCGGCTGTCACACTCCGTCTGAGTTGTGACCTGGCTGCAGCTTCCCAAGGGTTCATCGTTCGCTCGTGCGTCCCGCGAACAGCCGCTGCCGGTACAGCCCGCGTCCGGTCCTGGGCAAACCAAACTGGGGCAGGTGGCTGCGCAGGAACCCGTCCCAGGCGTGCACCCTTCACACCACGTCTGCCCAGCCGGGCAGCCGCCTGAGCCCGTTCCACCGGTGCCGCGGGTACCGCCGGATGCGATTCCGCCGGAGCCGATTCCACCGGAAGCGACTCCGCCAGAGCTAATTCCGCCAAAAACGATTCCGCCGGATGCGATTCCGCCAAGAGCGATTCCACCAGAGCCAATCCCGCCCGAGCTGATCCCACCGGATGCGATTCCGCCAGAAGCGATTCCGCCGCCACCTGTTCCGCCGGAGAACTTTCCGCCAATTCCACCGGATGCGATCCCGCCAGAGCCAATTCCACCCGAAGCTATTCCGCCGGTACCTGTTCCGGCAATGCCGCCACCTGCGCTGATACCTCCGGATCCCGTGGACCCGCCGGTCCCTGTGCTCCCGCCCGCGCTACCCCCGGTTCCACTGAGCCCTCCCGGCTTGTTGGTCCCGCATCCGCTGGCCGCTGCTCCAGCGATCATGGCACCTACGAGAAGTCCGATAGCCCCTAGTCGCGTGGGGAGCCCGCCGGCTTTGCCGGCGGCGCACCATCGCGGGAGGGCATGGCGAGGCCGAGCGAAGCGAGCGTGGGGTGGTGGCAGGTGGGGGGCCGAAGGGCGAAGCGAACCCTTCCAGGGTTCCCATATCAGCGTGCCCAACCCTTTTGTCATTGCATGTCTCCTGGTTACGTCTTGCGGTTCCTTGCCCGGCCCAGAGCAGTCCGTCTGTCGCCCCAAATCCCACCCAATCATTGTGCGGGTTCGCGTGCGCCGACGCAACCAGCGCGAAAGCGCGAATACGCAAATTCGTGCAGGAACCGGGGCACTCACTGGACCCGTGGTCCGATGTGACAGCCGTCACACATGCGCTCGGAACATCAGGCACAACGCGAGCGACTCATTTCGCGCAGTCGGTCGATTCTTACGGCGCGACGGTCAGGGTGTAGGAGGCGAAGGCGGCCCCACCGCGACAGTCATGCAAAACTAGCCACAGGGAAACGACCGGACATGGGCGAGGCGCTGTGGATCTTCGACTTCTTGAAGATGGAGCAATAGAACTTGGCTGCATCCTCGGCCTGGCCGTCGTACCAAAGGAAGGGGGTAATCCGATTCATCTTCATGGGCTCAACCTTTCGTTGCCAGTGAGATGCTTCAGGGGACAGTCGCGTTTCGCTACTGCGGGCCAACACCAGCTGCTATCCTTGGGCCTTGGGCTACTCGCGGACAGCGCGCTTTTGCGGTTCCTACGCCCTTGGGGTTTGTGTCGGCACGTTCGTCGCGGCCGGCAAGTTGACGGCCGAGCCGGCCCCGCCCGCGATGGCGCCAGCGACGAGCGACCCAAAAGCGCCCGACGCACGCGATGCCCCGGCTGTCCCGTCCCGGCCCAGCCCGATAGATGGTCTCGGGCGAAACGCGGCCGACAGCTTTTGGGGCTGGAATCTGGCGCTGCACCTGACCGCCATCGGCCAGACCGCGCTGCTCAGTCGCCTCGACGTGGACTACCAAGTGCGCCAGGCTTTTCACCACCACACCGCCTGGGGCCAGGCTGCGTACCCGGCGGTGATCCTTGCCGTCGCGGGACCGGTGGGTGTCATCAGTGGCCTGTTTGCCAAGGGGTACTGGGGCAAGGACGACGAGACTCTGGGCGCGGCCTATGCGGTTCTGCAGGCCAATGCCTTGACCCTGGGCTACGTGACCGTGCTCAAGCTGATCACTGGACGGCCGCCGCCCAAAGATGAACTGGTCTGGCCGGTGGTGCCCGACATGCGGTCGCTCAGCCACACTTTTCGCTTTGGTGTGGGCCGCGGCGGCATCTACCACGGCTGGCCATCGGGCCACGTGGCGGTCACCATGGCCACCTGCTCGTCGCTGGCCGCATACTACCCAAATAGCTGGGCGCTCAAGCTGGCGGGCGCCGCAACTGTGGTCTACATGATGTTCGGCGTGACCGCGTTCCGGGGCGGCTCGATGCACTGGTTCTCGGATGCCATCGCCGGCGCTCTCATGGCCTATCCCATCGGCGTGGCCACCGGCCAAGGTTTCCGGCGCATGCAGCAGGGACAGGCGCCAGCCCAGGACCGCACCGCTTGGGTCGTCCTGCCATCGTTCAGCCCCGACGCGACGGTGATCACGGCGGCGCGCAGGTTTTGAAAGGATTGGGCTACCGCGCGACTGTGGTGCCGGAGTTTTCCTGGAACGTCGGCGGACGGCTCCCCTGATCGCGGCGCGGCGTCTGGGTGCCCGATCGAACGGCCTCGAGCTGGGCGGCTATGGCGGCGCCGAAAAAGATCGCGACGGCCGAGCAAGTTCAGCGTGGCGAACACGGTGGGGTTTCTCAAGGGCAAGTCGGCGATTCGGATACACCGGGAGTATCTGGGAAAGGATCGGAATTTCACGGGATTCCACTTCTGGGCGCGAGGGTACTGCGTGAGCACAGTGGGGCTGGACGAAGAGACGGTTCGTGCCTACATCCGGAACCAGGAAGACGAAGAGAAGCGGCAGGAGACTCTGCCGTTCGGGGGGCTTGAGCCCCCTTCACGCGAGTAGGCGGCGGCTTCAGCCGCCTTCAATCCGGGAAGGCCCCCTCGGGGGGCCTTCATCAAACCACCCGCTATGCGGGTGGTTACTGATT
>PMIX01000101.1 GCA_003158395.1 Myxococcales bacterium
CTACCACTGGCTGTGGGAACGGGCAGGCTCATTTGTCGACGCGCCCCACGCCGCCATCGAGGGCATTCCGCAGGGAAGCATCGTGAACTTCACCGATCGCCAGGCCGCGGCCGCGCGAGCCGCCACGGTGGCGTTGGCAAACGGCCGACCCGAGGCCGTGGTAGCCGAGGTGGGACGCGCGGCGAGGCTCACGCTGCCAGATCATCACGACGTGCGCGAAAAGGATGTGGATTTGCGCCGACTGGCCGCTGCCCTGACTGTGGCGGCCGAGCGCGGGCCGGCGGATTTTCCTGAGCTGCTGCTCACGCCTGGCGTTGGCGGTCGTACCCTCTTCGCCCTATCGCTGGTGGCCGAGGTGGTGTATGGGGCGCCCAGCCGATTCTCTGATCCGGCCCGCTTTTCCTTTGCCCATGGTGGCAAGGACGGGCACCCATTCCCGGTTCCACTGACCATCTACGATGAAACACTGGGTGTTCTCCGGCGCGCCGTGGACCAGGCCAAATTGGGGCAGGACGAAAAACTGGCGGCGCTACGTCGATTGGACGATCAGTGCCGCACTCTGGAGGCGGCAGCGGCCCGGCGTCCCCAGCGCGCGCCGTCGTTGTCGCTCCCTGCCATTATCCACGACCAGCGCAGGCGTGTTCCGGCTTGGGAGGGCCGAACCTGCTTCGACTCCGTAGCGCGACGGCCACGCCAACTGCGCCTCCCATTCGGCTACTCGTAGACAATGCGGTAGTAGCAGGTGCCGACTGCGAGTGGTGAGAGTCCTACAGGTGCTGTCAAGATTCCACCGGGAACTTGGCCCTCGCCCACACCAACACAGCCGGACCGGCCGAAAAGGGCCGCCACAGACCTGGCCCTCCTCTTGCTAGGTCAGCATAGAATGAATCACACGATGACGCCGGACCGCTAGCCCATGCCGATTCACCACCTACATCTCGCCACCTGGGACTTCCGGACGTGGGCTTTGGTGGGCGAGGCTCCGTTTCTGATCTTGGTCGCGGTTCTGTACTGGTCGGGCAGGCGGTGCGGCTGGCCGTGGCGATCTTCTGCGCTGGCGACTGGGGCCTTCGTGGCCGGGCTCTCGCTGGGGACCGCGTTTCTTCCCAGCGTTCTGGGCGCCGCTGCCGGTGGAATCGCGCTTTGGTTTCTCGCTCAAAGAGTTCTGGGATTGCGCCGCCCACCGATAGCCGCTCTTGCTTTGGGGCTGGCCGGTCTCATCGCCATCGGTCGGTGGGGCTGCTTGCTCAATGGCTGTTGTTTCGGAACTCTCACCGACCTCCCCTGGGCCGTGCACTACGACTCCACCAGCTCCGCCTACTTTCTTCACCAGGCGCTGGGCCTCCTGCCGCCGAATGCAACCCACGCCCTCGGCGTTCACCCCTATCCACTCTACGAGAGCGCGGGGCTCTTCCTTTGGCTACCGATCGGATTGCTACTAGCCCAGCATCTGCGCTCCCAGTGGGCATTGCTTGCCTTCACCGCGGGCTTCGATTTGGCGCTACGCGGTTTCATCGACGGCAAGCGCGCCATGATCAACGTGTGGTGGTCCTTGCTGGGGCAGTGGCATGGGCTCAACCTGTTTCAGTGGGTGTTGTTGGGGTGTGCGTCCAGCGCGCTGCTGTTGGGGCTTCTCCTCGAACGACGGGCGCGAGCGGCTGTCTTGGGCTCTATGCAAGCCGCTGCCAATTCCCCCGGCGAGCCAAACCCATTGACGCCCTGGTTGGCGTATCTCGGCCTGTGCCTGGTCGGATGGCTGAGCAATTCTGCGCAGACGGTCTTCCTTCACCGAGCCCTGCTGGTGGCGCTGGCCTTGTGCGTCCCCGCTTTGGCCTTCCCCCGTTGCTTCACTTTGAGCCTGCGTGTCCGAACTTGGGCTGGATACGGGTTTGCGACCCTGCTTTTGCTGGCCTTGGGCCTTCGCCTGGAAACCGGCGCCTATGCCGAGGCGGGCGGTGTGAAAGACTCGGCGCAAGCCACACTGGGCATGCGCACGAGCCAACCCAAGCGGGGCTGGCTCTACGATGTCGACCATAGGCGCGGTGTGATCGTTCGGGTGGGAAACCAGGACACGCCGCCGGGAACCATCGGACAGCGCGAAGATCTCCTGGGGCTTCCCCATTCTCCGGCCGCGAACCAGCCGCCCGTTTCGCCAGCGGCGCGAGTGTCCCGCGGCCGTACCTGGGTGGGCGGAGGCATAGCGGGAGGTGCGGCCAAGTACTCCGATAGCACGACCAGAACCGTACCGAACACGAGCACGAGCTCGGACAGTTCTTGTTCAGGGTCGAATACCATCTACACCACGACCACGTCCCGCGACCGCAAGGCCATTGGCGGCTGGGCCGAGGTTGAACGCGAAATTCCTGCCCTGGAAGACAGCGTCTTCTGGCTTGGGGGTCGGGCCGGTGTGGTCGGCGAGACAGAGAGGACCACGGTCACATCCGACGATCCCTTGAACACCAGCAGCTCCCAGGATGGCAGCCGGCAGTCCTACTACGCCCAGACATGGGCCGAATACGAACACCCGAACTTCGCGGTCGGTCTTGGGCTGGTGGGTGGCTACGCGCCCAACAAGGGCGCAGCCTTCTCTCCCGGATTCCATTTGCGGGCCGGATTCACCAGATTCGGCCTCGATGTGGGCTACCTGGACCGCATGTCCTTCCTTGGCTATCAGTCCGGCCATTTCGGGGCGTCGTTCGCGGTCCCGCGCGGGCAGAAAATCGGGCACCCGGACGATGTACTCGTGCGTATCTTCGTCGGGGCGTACACATTCCCCGGTGCGCGCCTTGATCTTTTCAATGTCAGTCCGGGCGCGGGAGTCGAGATCTTCTTCACCCCGCGCTTGGCAATCGGGCTCGACGGTGCCGCCTCTTCTTCCGCGGGGAGCTTTGGTGGTCTGCACCTTCGCACCGCCATCGGTGATTGAGGAACGACGGCAGAATCGACGTCGTACCTCGCGTTCTGGACTGGATTCCGCGCTTGCGATGGGGCATCTCAAATGGGCCATGAGCACAATCCGTGAACGCTACGACGCACTGCGCGCCATGGGTCTGAAGCTGGATCTCACGCGCGGACAGCCAGGGGACGACAACTTCGACGTCTCGAATCCCATGCTGACCATTGTGGATGACAAGTCGCTCGTCACGCCGAGCGGCGTTGCCTTGCGCAACTATCCCGGTGGTATCGCGGGCCTCAAGGAGGCGCGCGAGCTGTTCGCGCCCGTTCTCGGCGTGCAGCCGGACGAAATCATCGTCGGCAACAACGCCAGCTTGGCCTTGCTCGGCAACGTGCTCATGTGGGCCATGTTGAAGGGTGTGCCGGGCAGCCCGGCAGCGTGGGGCCGTGGCGAGGTGAAATGCATCGTGACGGTGCCCGGCTACGACCGGCACTTCCTGATGCTCGAACGCCTCGGCATCACCATGGTTCCGGTCGGCGTCACCGCCGACGGACCGGACATCGCGGCCATCGAGCGCCTGGCCGGCTCCGACTCGAGCGTCAAGAGCCTGCTCTTCGTGCCCACCTACAGCAACCCGACGGGCGACACGACCTCGCAGGCGATCGCCGATCGCCTGGGCGCCATGAAGACGGCGGCGCCGGACTTCACCATCTTCGCCGACGATGCCTACGCGGTTCACCACCTCGACAACACGCCGCCGGCGCATCCCGACCTTCTCGGCACGGCGAAAAGGGCGGGACACCCCACGCGCGTGGTTCTTTTCGGATCGACATCCAAGATCACCTTTGCTGGCGCCGGGGTCAGCTTCCTTGCCGGCAGCAAGGAAACCATCGCCTGGATCGGCGAGCTGATGGGAACGCAAATGATTAGCCCGAACAAGGTCGAGCAGTACCGCCACGTGCTCTTCCTCAGCCGCTTGGCCGGCGGCATCGGCGGCGTGATGAAGGCGCACGCCAANNGACGCCGGCCGGGGCGACCTATCCCTTTGGCAAAGATCCCAACAACCGCAACATTCGTATCTCGCCCACGCGGCCGCCGCTCGATCAGGTGCGCAAAGCGATGGAAGTCGTCGCGGTCTGC
>PMIX01000217.1 GCA_003158395.1 Myxococcales bacterium
GGCGCGCCTGCAGGCCCATGTGCGAATCGCCCATCTCACCTTCCAGCTCCGCGCGTGGGGTCAGCGCCGCGACTGAATCCACCACCACCACGTCGACCGCCCCGGAGCGGACCAGCATCTCGGTAATGTCGAGCGCCTGCTCACCGCAATCCGGCTGCGACACCAGGAGATCATCGGTGCGCACGCCCAAGCGGCGCGCATAGGAGACGTCCAGCGCGTGTTCTGCGTCGACGAACGCGCAGATACCGCCCAGCTTCTGCGCCTGCGCCACCACGTGCAAAGCCAAGGTGGTCTTGCCCGAAGACTCGGGACCATAGATCTCGACCACCCGGCCGCGCGGCAGCCCTCCGACCCCGAGCGCGATGTCCAGGCCGAGCGAGCCGGTCGGCACGACGCGTACCTCAGGCGCAGGGATCTCATCGCCAAGGCGCATGATGCTGCCCTTGCCGAACTGCTTCTCAATGGTGGACACGGCCAGTTCGATGGCCTTGTCGCGGGCCGGATCCCGCTCACGCGGTGTCGGCGCAGGTTTGCTAGATTCGGGCTTGCTGTGTTCGTTCTTCTCAGAAGGCACCATACGATTCTCCTGCATCACTGGGAGTGGCGGCGCGCGAGATCGAGAGCGAAGTAGGCCGCTGCCCGCCGAATGCGCGCGCGATCGCCGCTGAAAAGCTTGCTCACGGCCTTGGTGGACTTGGCGCTGGCAAGGCCGAAGCACACGGTGCCCACCGGCTTGTCACCCGCGCCCGCAGCGGATGGGTCGCGCTCTTTCGCCGGACCTGCCACGCCAGTAATGGAAACCGCGATGGCGGCTCCGGTCACGCGCCTCGCCCCTTCGGCCATCTCCTTGGCACAGGGCTCGCTGACCGCCCCGGACTCAGCGATGGTGGCGGCCTTCACACCCAGAACATTGATCTTCACATCGTTGGAGTAGGCCACCACGCTGCCCAGGAAGAAGTCGCTCGCGCCGGGCTCGGAGGTAATCATCTGGCCTGCCTCGCCGCCGGTACACGACTCGGCCAGCGCCAGCGTCACGCCGGCCGTGCGCAGGCTTTGCCCCACCACCAGCGCGAAGGTTTCGCCGTCTATGCCGTAGATCCCGGGGCCAATGCGTTTGCGCAGGTCATGATCCACCTGCTCCAGTAGCTCCTGATTCTTGCCGGTGTCGGGCCCACGAATGACCACCTTCACGTGGTTCTCGGGCGCGTCGGTGCGAAAGTGCAAGGTCGCGTGAGGGATGTTTTCAAGCAGCTTGGCCAGGCGGTGGTCGATATGCGATTCGCCCATGCCGTAGACGTGCCAGGTGCGTACCGCCGCCGCTGGTACCCCTTGCGCGGCCATGTGGGCCCGCAGCCGAGGCGCCACATGGTCGAGGTAGATCCGCTCCATTTCCCGCGGGATGCCTGGGAGAAAATACACCGCATGGCCCGCAATGCGAACGCAGAAACCAGGCGCGATGCCGGCCTCATTGGGCAACGCTAGGGCGCCGTGGGGTACGCGCACCTGGCGCAAGTTGTTGGGGGTCATCTCGAAGCCGTGGGCGGCAAAACGCTTCTTCATCGCCTCCAGCGAGGCGCCGTGTGGCTCCGCTTGCACCCCCAACAGATCCATGACGACATCCACCGTACGATCGTCCTCAGTTGGACCAAGTCCTCCAGTTACCACGACAATCGCAGCGCGCTGCGCCAGTTCCTCCAGGGCACGCCGCATAGCCGCGGCCTGGTCAGCCACCACCCGCTCTTCACAAACCTCCAGGCCCGCATCGAAGAGTCGTTCGGCGAGAAAGGTCGCGTTGCTGTTGGTGATCTCGCCGCGCAGTACCTCGTCACCTATGGCCAAGATGGCTGCAGTGTGCGGCGCCACAACGGAGGGCGCCGACGCGAGGGCATCGGGGAAACGGGCGGCTGGTGGTCTTACGGGCCGAGAGCTTGTGGCTGGAGGGTTCTTGACCGCAGCTTTGCGCCCCTTGCCCCGCGGAGGGATAGACATTCGTTCAGTACCTTATCCACGGGACGACAGACCGTCAACAACGGAAAGCATTGCCTGCCGCCCCTCGATGTTGCGCTCCAAGGTTGACAGGAGCGACGGACAACGCTCAACTGTACGGGCTGACTATGCATATCCGCTACGCCGCCAAGACGGATCCTGGGCTGAAACGCAACCACAACGAAGACTACTTCTGCCTCATCGAGGACGAACAGCTCTTCCTAGTCGCCGACGGAATGGGCGGCCATGCCAGTGGCGAGGTGGCCTCGAAGATGGCCGCCGACGTGATCCGCGAATTCTTTGCCCGTTCCAAAGACGACGACGCCACCTGGCCGTACAAGATGGACCGGGCCCTGTCGTTTCTGGAGAACCGCTTGGTGGTCGCCATCAAGCAGGCCAACAGGAGGATCCACGAAGCCGCCACCCGCGACGTGCGCATGACCGGCATGGGCACAACCGTGGTCATCGGTCAGATCTTCGAGGACAAATTCTACATTGCCCACGTGGGCGACTCGCGCTGCTATCGCCTACGTGACGGCGTGGTCGAGCAACTCACGCGCGACCACTCGCTGCTTGAGGACTACAAGGAAGCACGACCGGGCATGTCGGAGGATGAGCAGAAGAAATTCCCGCACCGAAACGTGATCACGCGCGCCCTGGGCATGAAAGACACGGTGCAAGTCGACATCTCGTCCGCCGACGTCAAGGACGGCGACATATTTCTGCTCTGCTCTGACGGGCTGTCGGGCATGGTGGACCCTCCGACCATGCGCGATCTGCTCAAGGTGGGGGTTGACCTGGATGACGCCGCCCAGAAGCTGGTTGAAGCGGCCAACAACGCCGGCGGCACCGACAACATCACGGTGCTGCTGCTGGAGTGTCGGCAGAGCTAGCGAATCGTTGCCTCAAACCACCGAGGCGACAACGGCCGACGATCCGGGTCGCTGAACCCACCCCACGCGGTCTGCTGACCGCGTAGGGGCCCCGGGGCTGCGTCGGGCCTGCGCTTCCGGTCCTCAAGNNGGCTTGTCGGCCGGATGCTAAGGGGCCTCACCATCGGCGCTTTGTCGACGTGCAACTGAAATTCGGCTCATGTTCTTTCGAGTGGAGCCCACATAGGCGTCTAGGGCCGCCTCTCGAAAACTTGCCCCATCCTCATAGCTACCGCCGCCTGATCCCCGGCAAGATCTTCGCGAAAAACAGCGAAGTTGCGAAGAAGGCATCAGCGCGCCGACGGGTCGATCTACAGACCACCGGCGATCAACTCGGCTGCGCGTGCACCCCCTCTATGCGATGCAACCGGATACCAGACACATCGCGAGCGCCGGCTACGCGATACGCATCGAGCCCATGGTGCCCGTCTTCGGGTGCGGAACAGGTGGTGGCATTTTCCATGTTTATCTCTCCCTGCCGCCTCGAAGGACGGCGTTCGCCCCCCACGGCCTAAGATTCGTGCCAACACCGCGGCCTCTCTTGCCGGCTCCGGATCCGGCCCCGGATCCGGTCCCGGCTCCGGCCTACCGGCCCTCGGCCACCGGCCCTGGCCACCGGCTCCCCCTTCGGGGACTTCGGGACCCGCCACCCACCCTGCCCACCCCGCGCGCTTCGCGCGCGCCCTCGCCGCCGGCGGCCTGAACTCAGGTACATCAATAATTCCGACGATGTTCAAGAGGTTCCATGGATGCGGCCACATGGCTCAAGCAACTCAGCGACCAGCCTGGCCAGACTGAAAAGCGCGCGCGCCTTGCGGAGTTGGTTGCCTACATCGGTTCCGTCGCCACCCTGGACGACCTCTTGTTCGAGGCCACCGATCGCACCAGCGCTTTCTTCGGCGCGGAACGCACCACGCTGTTCATGTCTGATTCCCAGGGTCAGTTGCGGGCCGTGGCTTGGGTAGAGAACTCTGTGCGCGAGCTGCGCCTGCCGCGCGAGCCGACCAACGTGATTGGCTTCGCGTACACCGCCCAGGCTCCGCTGAGCCTCAAGAAGCTGAACGACGCGAACGAGCTGGCGCGCCTGCATCCGCGCCTGCGGCCCGACGACCGCCTGGACCGATGGCTGGGGACTTCGATCCAAGCCGCTATCGTGGCGCCGCTCCTGGTTGGCGATTTGCCCTTCGGTGTCATGTTGGTGGTCAATCGCCAAGATGAATCCGGACTCTTCGTTCCGCACGACCTGGTCTACGCCGGCGATCTATGTCGGGCCATCGCGAGAGCCTTGGCCGGGCTACTGACGCCGCGCGAGGCGGCTGTGCCCGCGCCCGCCGCAGGGACACCCGTGCCCCGAGCCACGGCTTTGGCAGCGCACGCGACTCCGCTCGCGCTGCCCGCTGTCCACCCCAAGAGAAGCACCCCCACGTCTGGGGTCAAAGTGGGCCTAACCGCGCAGGAGCGTGCAGAGAAGAAGCTGGCCAACAAGTGGGACACCCTTGCTAGTACCGGCATTTTGCCGCTGGAGACTCTGACCAAGTCGCTCTCCTCGGCGGAGCAATCCGGTCAAGATCCGGCCCGCTATCTCATTGAGAAGGTAGGAGTCAATCGCGCCGAGGTCGAGAAGGCGCTCTCGACCTACTACAACGCGCCCTTTTATCGGTTTACTAGCAACCAGCTGATCCCGGAAGACCTGCGTGGCCGCCTGCGCCTTGACTACCTGAAGAAGATGGGGGCGGCGCCCATCGAGCGGCGTGGCCCACAGCTCATTGTGGTCATCGACGACCCAACGGACTTCTCCCGCTGCGATGCGTTGCGCGCCATCGAGGCCGATCGCGAAGTCGTCTTTCACGTGGGCTTCAAGGACGAGATTGCCGCCTGCATTGAGTGCTCGTACGGTCTACGGTCGGACGTCAACGTCTTGCTCAAAGAGCTGTCCACCGACGACGGCACGGGCGCCGTCGACGAGCCCGGCGACGATGACGAGGAAGGCGAGGAATCAGATAGCGCCATCATCAAGTTGGCCAACCAAATCATCATCGACGCCTTCCAGAGGGGGGCGTCCGATATCCACATCGAGCCCTATGGCAAGGAGGACAACACCCGAATCCGCTTCCGCATCGACGGCGACTGCGTCCGCTACCAAGACATTCCGGCGGCCTTTCGCAATTCGCTGGTGGCGCGTTTCAAGATCATGGCCAAGCTGGACATTTCCGAACGGCGCAAGCCGCAGGACGGGAAGATCAAGTTCCGCATGCGCGATCGCACCATCGAGCTGCGCGTCGCCACCCTGCCCACCGTCAACGGAAACGAAGATGTGGTCATGCGCATCTTGGCCGCCTCCAAGCCCATCCCCCTCGACGAAATGGGCATGAGTCAGCGCAACCTCGATGAGATGAGGAAGCTCCTAGCCAAGCCCTACGGCCTGATCCTGTGCGTGGGGCCCACCGGATCCGGCAAGACCACAACTCTGCACTCGGCGCTCGGCACCATCAACACCACCGACATGAAGATCTGGACAGCCGAGGACCCGGTAGAAATCACCCAGGCGGGTTTGCGCCAAGTGCAGGTGCAGCCCAAGATCGGCCTCGATTTCGCTTCGGCCATGCGCGCTTTTCTGCGTGCCGACCCAGACGTCATCATGGTGGGCGAAATGCGCGACAAGGAAACCGCCAGCACCGGCGTCGAGGCGTCGCTCACCGGCCACCTGGTGTTCTCCACCTTGCACACCAACAGTGCACCGGAAACCATCACCCGCCTCATCGACATGGGGTTGGACCCGTTCAGCTTTGCGGACGCGCTTCTGGGTGTGCTCGCGCAGCGCCTGACCCGCGGGCTGTGCAAGAAATGCCGCCAGCAGGTCGACGCGACCGACAACGAGGTGGAGGAGATCATGCAGGCCTTCGGTGAAGAGGAGACCACTCGTCGGGGATTTGGACGCGGCCCGATCAAGCTGTGGCGGGGCGCGGGATGCGAGGCCTGCGGCAAGACCGGCTACAAGGGTCGTCTTGCGGTGCACGAATTGCTGGTGAACGACGACCAGATCAAGCAGGCGATTGCCAAGCGCGCACCGGTTGAGGAGGTGCGTCGCCTCGCCGTGGGCGGGGGCATGACCACCTTGCTTCAGGACGGCATCGATAAGGCTATTGCCGGCAAGACCGACATGAAGCAGGTCTTGGCCGTCTGCTTGCGATGAGCGGCAATCGGAGTTTTTTGCATACGTTCCTAGGAATTTCCTACCAGTTCCAATAACATCCGAAGCTAGCACGCTGCTGTCCATGGACGGTTTTCCGCGACGCTTCGGCGGATATGTTTTGGCCAAGCCCCTGGCTCGCGGGGGCATGGGAGCGCTTTATCTGGCGGTGCATGGGCAGCGGGGTCTGGAAAAGTTGTGCGTGGTCAAGACTGCCTTGCCGCATTTGGCAGGCAAGAGCTACGTCCAGCGGTTCAAGGACGAAGCCAAGGTGGTTGTGCGCCTCAGCCACGGAAACCTGGTGGGTGTGTTCGATGCCGGCCGGGTCAAGGGCGAAATCTACCTGGCCATGGAGTTCGTCGAGGGCAAGGACCTGCGCGCCATCTGGAACCGCTGCGCCCAGAAAGGCATCGCGTTCCCGCTGCCTGTGGCCGCCCACATCGTCAAGGAGCTGGTGCGGGGCCTCGCCTATGCGCACGGGTTTGAGGGGCTGCGCCTGGTCCACCGCGATGTATCGCCGCCCAATGTGCTGCTTTCCTATTCGGGTGAGGTCAAGCTGACTGACTTCGGCCTGGCCACTTCAACCCTGAAACTGGAGAAGACCGCGCCCGGCGTAATCTTCGGCAAGATCAGCTACATGGCGCCGGAACAGGCGCGCGCGGAGACGCTCGATGGTCGCAGCGACATCTACTCCGCGGGCGTTATCCTGTGGGAGCTGCTCACGGGACGGCAACTTTTCGCCGCCGGTGCGCGACCCGCGAGTGCACCGGGGCTGGAGCAGGACGACCTGCTGGAACGCGTGCGCCACCCCCAGATCATGCCGCCCTCAAAGCGCGCGATTCGGGTTCCCCCCGAGCTGGATGAGATCACCATGAAGGCCCTGGCGACGCGACCCGAGGACCGGTACCAAACCGGCGAGGAGTTGCGTTCGGATCTGGCTGCCTTCCTGGCCAAGACAGCCCCGGCCATGGACGGTCATCAAGTGGCGCACTTCATGCGCGAGTTGTTCGGGGACATCATCCTGCGAGAGCGGGAGGAGCGGCAGGCTCTCATGGCTAGCGCGGCGGCGCTGCTGGACGCGCCCGCCGAGGGCCAGACCCCGCAGGTCCCGGCGGGCTCGTCTGGCGGGCTGCAGGCCAAGGCCGACCGGGCCATAACCGCGCCGCTCGGCCGACGGGAAAAGCCCGATGTGCCACAAGAAGGCAGTCGCTTGTCCGAAGAGGGATCGCGCATGGTGGGCTCGCTTCTGGCCGGGCGCTATCAGATCAAGCGTCTGCGCGGCGAAGGGGGCATGGGCCGGGTGTATGAGGCCGAACACATCGAAATCGGCAAGCGGGTGGCGGTCAAAGTCCTGCACCCGGCTTACTCGCGCACGCCCGATCTGGTCGAGCGCTTCCGCCGTGAGGCGCGCGCGGCCTCGCGCATTGAGCACCCCAACGTGGTGAACGTGACCGACTTCGGCACCACGGCCGAAGGTTCGCTGTTCTTCGTGATGGAGTACATCGAGGGGATCGAGTTGGGCTTGCTCATCCATCGTGAGGGGCCGTTGGCCATCAACCACGCCTTGCGTATCACCGAGCAGATGTGTGCGGCGCTGCAGGCAGCCCACGTTGCGGGTGTCATCCACCGCGATCTCAAGCCGGAGAACATTCTGCTGGTCGGCCCAGCCAACGTACGCACGCCCAATGGGCATGGAGCACAGCCGGCTGCAGAAGTGGTGGCGGCGGCGCCCGACCTAGTCAAGGTGCTCGATTTCGGGATCGCCAAGAGCGACGAAATCGACGACAGCCCGCGCATTGGCAAGCGCCTGACCCGCCCGGGCGTCGCCATGGGCACGCCCGAATACATGGCTCCCGAGCAAGCCGCCGGCCATCCAGCCGATCCGCGCTCGGATATCTACGCTGTGGGTTCGATTCTGTACGAGATGCTGACGGGCATTCCCCCCTATGACGGCGAAAACGTCATGGAGATCCTACACAAGAAGGCCAATGAGCCGCCGCGCCCGATTCTCGAACTGAGGCCCGATGTGCCGTCGCAGGTGGTGGCCCTGGTGGGCAAAGCCATGGCGCGCAATCCGGGCGAGCGCCCGCAGAGCATGGCCGAACTGGCGCGCCAGATCGGCGAGGTCGAGCTTGCCCTGTCGGTGACGCCGGCACCGGTGCTGCTTCGGTTGCCGCAGGCCATCGATGACCAATCGTTGCCCAACACGGATTTGTTCACCGTCACGGGCCGCCTGCGAGCCGTAGTCAGGTCTTGGGGTTCGCTTTTTCTGGCCGGAGCCGCCCTCGGGGCGTTGGCGCTTGTGCTCCTGGTGCGAGGACATGTGCGGACGCCGGCGCGCGTTGGCCGGGGCGGGGTCGGCCAAGCGACCGCCACCGTGCCGGTTGTGATGGCACCGGTTCAGGCGGGGCCGTCTCTGATTTCGCTTGACGCCGCGCTGGCCCCGGACGCGGAGAGCCCCTCGGATGCCGAGGAGCCCGAGGCTGAAGAAATCCAGGCGAGCGTTGAGCCGGCTCCGGCCGGGGAGTCCCCCAGGCGCGAGGCGAGCGCGCGTCCCAGGTCGCCGCGCATCCCGCCCAATGCGGCGCTATCCCAGGCGGAGGGCAGCAAGATCCTGCAGGAAGGTCGCGATTTCCTGCGGGCCCAACGCTTCGACGAAGCCCGCGCGGCGTTCGAGCGACTGGTTCACGCGGGCCGAGGTCGCGGGCCGGCACTGTTGGGCTTGGCCAAGATTGCGTTTCAGAAACACGAATACCAGGAGGCCGTCGATCGGGCACGCGAGGCCACGCGGGCCGGGGGTGGGGTGGAAGCGCGGATGGTGCTGGGCGACGCCTACTTCCGCCTGGAGAAGTTCCCGGAAGCGCGCAAGGCATACGAGGACGCGCTCAAGCTGGACCCCGAGAACCGCACCGCGCGCCAGAACCTGGATCTGGTCGAGCGCCGCGGGAACTAGATGATGGGCGCGCCGTGAGTTCGCACTTCCCACGCCACTTCGGCAAGTACCTGCTGCTGCGCCCGTTGGCCAAGGGTGGGATGGGCGAAATCTACATGGCAGCCCTGGGGCAGATCGGCGGCTTCGAGAAGTTATGCGTGATCAAGAAGGTCTTGTCAGAAAGAGCCGATCCGAGCAAGGCCAAGCGCTTCCTGGACGAGGCGAAGGTCGTGCTGCGCCTCAGTCATTCGGCCCTGGTCAATACCTTCGATGCCGGTGAGGTGGACGGGGAATTCTACATCGCCATGGAGATGGTCGAGGGCAAGGATCTGCGCGAGGTGTGGAACCGTTGTGTGCGCAAGCGCCAGCGCATCCCCATCGAGGTCGCGTTGCACGTGGCGCGCGAGGTGGCGCGCGTTCTCGCCTATGTTCATAGCTACGGCGATCTCAAGCTGGTCCACCGGGACATTGCGCCGCCCAACATCCTGCTCGGTTACAACGGCGACGTGAAACTCACCGACTTTGGGCTGGCGCGCAGCGCTTTGAAAGAGGAAAAGACCCAGCCTGGGGTGGTATTCGGCCGGGCCGCCTATCTTGCGCCCGAGCAAGCCCGAGGCGAGGTGGCCGACGCGCGCACCGACGTGTACACCTTGGCCGTCGTGCTGTGGGAACTTCTGACCGGGCAACAGTACCTGCCCATCTCGAGCATGGATCCAGGGGCTGGCCTGGCGCTGGTTCGCCACCCCAAACCCACGCCTCCCTCGACACGCGCCCCATGGATCGCGCCCGAGCTGGACAACGTCGTGCTGCGGGCGCTGGCCCCCGACCGGCGACAGCGCACTCAGAGCGCGGAGGAATTCCGGCTCGCGCTGTCAGACGTGATCGCCCAAATCGCACCCCGGACAGACCCTGCCCGGGTGGTCGAATTGATGCAGGCAATTTTCGAGGACGTCATCGACAAGGAGCGCCTCGATCGTGACCACTTCCTCAAAGAGGTAATCCCGGCCTTTCGCGCGTCCTCGCCCGAGCGGCCCGCGTCTGACGCGAGAGAAAGGGCCACTCCGTTGCCGTTGGAGTCACTAGCAGCAGCGGAGATAGGTAGCGGAGCGCAGTCAAACGACCACGCGACAGCGCCACCCCATGCCAGACACAGGCCGACCATGGGAGGCCAAACCCAAGAGGAGAAGCACGAAGCCGGCAACGGCGCGCGCCTGCCCGGCGTTACGCCGGCCCCTGACCGGGCCGATCGACGCCGCGCCCGCCGCGAGTCCGCCATCGCACCGGCCCCTGACAAGGCCGACCGACGCCGCGCCCGCCGTGAGGCTGCCATGCGCGTGCTGGCCGAGTTGGCTGCCGAGGACGCGGAAACGATCCCAGCGCCCGTGCAGCCGCGCAGCTAGCCAGCAACATTGGATCGCGCTCGCCGCCGTCGGGCGAGGGCAGCGCGCCGGCATCGGCAACGCTTGACTGACCCCCAGCGGCCACCGTCCCACCGGTTGCGATAACACCAGCCGTTCCGCTTCCACCTGTCGTCGCGGTTCCGCCTGAGCCGCCCAAGGACGCGCGGTCTACTCCCATTGGAGTCCTTCCACGGAGTCCTTCCACTTTAGCCACGGACCGTGACCTTCAGAGGGCGCTCGAGGCGCCGGTCTCGGCACCTGAAGCGTCACGGGGTGGCGAAGAGCGGGCCTGCGAAGACTGGCTCAACTGACGGCGGCCTCGGCGGGGACGCGATGGGGTAGACTACGCCAATGCTCGGGACACGCCTCTCAGGACGCTCTGCCGGCGGTCAGATCCGCCTCGCGGACTCGGGGTGGCCCGTCGGCGGACGTGGCGGCCCACGGCGGGAGGGTTCCTCGACGCAGAAGAACACCCATCGAAAGCCCTATGCTCCGGCGGCGGCATTCGGGCAGCCGACCGCGAACAGTATCCGCGTAGACCGCGCACAACGTCTCATCGAGGCTGGGCCGTGAACGAATCCAAACCGGCCGCCGCGGTGCCACGTCCGGACAGGCACGTCTTCTTCTGGTTGGCCACCGCGTCCCTGGTGGTGGCGATTTTTTCGCGCGCTCAGGAGATCCTGGTCCCCCTGGCGTTGTCAGTCGTAATTGCCTTCGCTTTGAGTCCGATCGTCAAGCGACTCGAGCGTCGGCTCGGGCGCGTTGTGGCCATCGCCCTGGTGGCCGTCGTCGCGTTCGCGGCGGTGACCGCGTTCGGTTACCTGCTCAAGCATCAGCTTGTCGATCTTTCGACACAGATGACGAAGTACTCCGAGTCTATGCGTAGGAAGGTGAGCGCTCTGCGGGGCCCAAAGGGCGGCGGATTGGCTGGACTGTCCAAAAGTATCGACCGGGTGGTCCAACAGCTGGACGAGCGCGTGGCGGACGATCGCGAAGCCCGTCCCGTGAAGCTTATCCCCGCCGAAGCGACGACCACCGAACGGATCGAGGCCGTCTTGACGCCAGTGCTGGCGCCGCTGGCCAAGGTGCTGATCGTGCTGGTGCTGGTGATCTTTCTGCTGGCCAAACACGAAGACCTGCGCGATCGATTCATTCGCCTGGTCGGCAAAGGGAAATTGACGCTCACTACCCGCACGCTGGACGAGGCGGGCCTACGTATCAGCCGCTTTATTCTGCATCAGTCGGTGATCAACGGAGGTTTTGGGGTTGTGGTCGCGCTGGGCCTCTTGGCCATCGGCATTCCCTACGCGCCGCTGTGGGGGTTTGTCGCGGCGATGCTCCGGTTTGTTCCCTTCGTGGGCACGACGCTGGCGATGTTGTTCCCCGCGGCGCTCGCCTTCGTGCAGTTCGAGGGCTGGGGGCCGATGCTGGCGACGCTCGCCCTCTTTATCGGACTCGACATCGTGACCGCATACATCGTCGAGCCGCTGGTGATCGGCGCCAAGACCGGCGTGTCGTCCATGGCGATGGTGGTCAGCGCAATCTTCTGGACT
>PMIX01000205.1 GCA_003158395.1 Myxococcales bacterium
CAGAGCGCACAGAGAACACAGAGGCCGGAAAGGAAGAAGGGGTTCGGATCGGACCGAACCCAACCCTTCCCTTTCCGGTCCGGCTCTGTGTCCTCTGTGGTGAAGAAGCTTGCCTCAGTCGTGCCCGAGGTCGCCGTCCTGGCGGCCCGTCAAATCAAGGAGGGGCGGCGTACGTTCCCCTTCGTCCTTCATCCCGTGCGCCAGGCGCGCCTTTACCCGCATGATCTGACGTTCTTTGTAACCCTCGTGGCTATTCTCGCCGATCTCGTTGGCTTCGGCGGTGCGCGCATCGACGATCTGAAACTCGGTGAGCACGAACACCACCGAGCCGTTGTCCATGAACAGGTCGTCACCCGGCGGCCGGTTCAACAACTGGTCCACACGCACCGGAAGGTCAGCGACAAAATTCACCACCCGGTAGCTGGGCCCCGAGAACTCATTGACCACCGGCGTACGCTTGTCGGCCGCCACCGTCGACAGATCGAGTAACTGGGGCAAGTGGCGTCGCAAGGTTGGATCGCGTTCCACAAAACCGTCCAGGTCCACGATGTCATTGAGCGATTCCCCGGGGATCACATAGTTAAACGGTACCAACCGCTGCACCAACTCGCGCAGGACGAATACGATTTCGTCTTCGGAATGGGTGATCATGCGGAAGCGTAACTTGTCGTAGACATGCGCCGCGATGTTGTCGCGTTTGGCCAACAGCTTCGTGATCAGGCTGTCCGGCTCCTTGCGGCTCCACTCGAACTCCACGATGGCGCAGCCCGCACCCTTCATTTCCTCGACGGTCCGCAGGACCTTGTCCTCCACTGCGCGGAAGATCTGGTCAGCACTCACTGACAAGCGGTTGACAAGCTCCCGGCCCGCCAGGTGTTGCAGCACGTGCATGACCTTGAGCACCACGCAGGCATGGGTGCGCCGCTTGCCATTTTGCGAGGCCACCAGAAGAAGGTCACGGGCCGGAATCCGTTCGGCGACTTCCTCGGCAATGTGGAATCCGAGGTGCCGCTCCAAGTAGTCAACCGCCTGCTCGCGCAGCGCCTCAAGTCGGGCCATGTCTGGCCCGCGTTCCGGGTCGAACTCATGAACACGCAGGAAGCGATCAACCTGGTCGCGGTCGGCAAAGTACAGACGGTGCCAGTCGATCACTGAGCCACCGCGAATCAGGTTCCGAATGGCTGTCAGATCGGCGATGCTGAAAAGAGCCAGGCGCCCGTCGTGCGGTCCACCCTCGCCTTTCTGAGCCACGGCTTCAAGTCCGTCTAACATCATGCGGCCTGCCGTTTTGCTCTTGTCGGGGCAGTGTAGGCCGTGGGGTCACGTCCGGCAAGGCGAATTGCGGATCACCCCGCTCGCTCGATCACGGGAGCTTGCCGCGCGGGGCGCGCCCAAGACGGATCGTTGCCAGGAACAGTGCNNGCCCTACCGCCGCCGTCGCTTGCGCAGGCGGCGGCCGCGCAACAGAGAAATCAGGAGCAGTCCGCCGAAGATCGTGGCCACACCAACCGAAACAGCGCGCGCGTTCTCTTGCCCGCGACCCTCAAATACGACGGACAGCGTATAGGCGGTGGCGCCCAAGAAGCCCCAGAGGAGTTGCTGGCCCAATGCGTACAGGACATCGACGCTGGTTTCGATCCCGCGAATGCGGACCTCGACATCTCCGCGCGAAGCCAGGGTCAGAAAGCGGCCCAGTTCGCCGGGCAAGGCAAAGGCCGAAAGGGCCGATTCCCGTAGCGTGTCCAACATCGCCTCGGACCATTCCTTCTTCTCACCCAGCAGGAACCTGTCCACGTAGGGCTGGATCACCGCCGACGGGTCCATCTCGGAGTCGAGGGTGGTGCACACGCCCAGCAGAAGAAGCAGGGTCCGTTCCAACAACACCCATTCTTTGGGCACCACGAAGGCATCGGTTAGGTCACGCAGCGACACGTTCAGATCGCGCAGGTCGAGCAGGGTGGCGAGCTGAGCGCGCGGATCGATCTTCAAGTTGGACAGGGAGAAGCCCTCGAAGCGCATCTGCGCTCGAAAGTGCTCGTAGAAATGCTGGACCACCCGGTCAAAGACTTCGTGGTCCGCGTGCCGAGCCAAGAAGCCCATTTCCTTGAGTGCGGTGACGATGCGACCCACGTCGCGGGTCATGGCGCCCTGGAGGAAGGTCACGATGCCCTTGCGCATGCCCTGGGACACGCGCGCGGTGGCCCCGAAGTCGAGAAACACGATGCTGGGTCCGGCTTCACCGGGGCCAGGCGGCCGCAGCAGGAGGTTCCCTGGATGTGGGTCCGCGTGATAAACGCCGTCGACGAAGATCTGCTTGCAATAGACTTCCACGCATAGCCGGGCGGCCTGCCTGCGGTCCACGCCCCGCGCGTCGAGAGTTTCGATGTCGCCCACGTGGATGCCTGTCATCCATTCTGTGGTGAGCACACGCTCGGTCGAAAACTCATCGATCACGCGTGGGATGACGACATCCTTGCGACTGACGAAGTTGGCGGCAATGGCGCGAATCGCGGCGGCTTCGTGCTGGTAGTCGAGTTCGGCCAGCACCATCTCGCGGATCTCACGGTAGATGGTGGCCCATCCCCAGTCAGGCAGGAACCGGCGCAGCAAGGCGAAGATGCGCCGGATCACACCCAAGTCGGTCTTCACGATGGTCTCGATACCCGGGTATTGCACCTTGACCGCCACCTTTTCACCCGAATGCAAGCGCGCCACGTGCACCTGGCCAATGGACGCAGAAGCCACGGGGGTCCGATCGAACTCACCGAACACCTGGCTCGGCTCGCGACCACCAAGTTCCTCCACCAGCCGGGCCTCGATATCTTCATACGGTCGGGGCGGCACGCGATCCTGCAGGGTCTGCAATTCTTTGCGAAAAGCCTCGGGCAGCATGTTGGCCATCACGCTGATGAGCTGTCCGACCTTGATGAACAGGCCCTGCAGCTCGACGATGGTTGCCAGGATCTTGCGCGCGTTTTCGCGATGGACCGACTGCACAAGCTCGGCCGCCGCCTCGTCGTTGCGAAAGCGCCGGCGCACGCGCA
>PMIX01000420.1 GCA_003158395.1 Myxococcales bacterium
CCCGTGCATTTCACGCTCGCTCCGAGAGAGGGGCCGCCACAACATTGGTTGTAGTCGCAGGCGAGCCCGTCGACGCTGCACCCGGTGTTGAAGGCAGGCGACCTAGCGGGACAGCCCGAAGGAACATCAGTCCAGAGACGGCAGTGCCAGTAGCTGCTGCTTTGGCCGGTGAATCCTCCGTCGGGCGCGCAGGGCAGACAACTGCACCGCCCCTCGGAGTAGTCACACGTGCCTTGCAGCGGGCAGGCGTGTCCTTCGCCGGCGCCATAGGTGGCGGGGCACAAAGGCGGGTTTGTGTCTGTCCCGGTCTTCGCGTCTGCCATGGCGCTATCCCCAGATGAATCGAGGGCTGCGTCGTGGACTGCCGGGTTTGAAGCATCGTTGGCAGCGTCGATGCTTGAGCCACCCGTCCCCCCGCTTCCGCCGTTGGCGGTTGCTCCACCCAAGCCGGACACGCCGCCAGATCCAGTGGCTCCACCAGAATCAGAGGAACCACCAACTCCGAGCGGTCCCAAGTCTTGTGGCCCATCTGGGCTGGCTTGGGGTGCGTCGGCAACATCAGACCCCATGGCGTCGAATCCGGAGCCTCCCTCCGCGCTTGTCTGGCCAGCCAAGCCGCCGGGCCCACCGATTGTGCCGCCTGTTCCTCCCGTGGGGGCGTTGCTGCTGGAACACGCCGCAAGGGCGATCGCTACGACGCCCAGACGAAAGCAAGACGAGTTCATGACCCTAAGTTCCGATGCCTCCCGAGTTCGAAAAGGTTCGCTCGCATTGCATTCTGGGTTCGACGTGACGCCATGGACCTATCTTCACGATTCTCAGATCGCCGAGGGGATCGCCCGCTCGCTGGCCCCGGCAGGAACGAGAGTCTGGTCCGCTGGCTCGCGCCCAACTAGCGTCCGCCCCGAGGCGATCGCAGTGCTGAGGGAAATCGGCATAGACATTTCCGGGCACCGAGCAAAGGCGGTCGGAGAAGTCCCGGCGGCCGATGTCGACACGGTCATCACCCTGTGTGGCGAGGAAGAGTGTCCGGTCTTCCTAGGCAAAGCCACGCGGCTGCATTGGGGCCTGCCTGATCCTGCGGCTGTGAACGGATCGGAAGCCGAGCGCCTGGATGCTTTTCGCAACGTGCGCGATGAGCTGCACCGCCGGATCAGAGACTTCTTCGCGCAGCCTGGACAACTCCTCGTAGAGCATCGGCTCGCGTGGCGTTGGCCTGGCGCGGCGGCCGGAGAGCAGGAGCAGCGAAACGAACGCCGGCGGTGACTTCCGCTTATGTATGTGACAACCTGCAGTCAGGCAACGGTGAAGCCGCGCAGACAACATGTTCACGGAAGCGGATCAAGCCCATGAAGCCAAAGGTGACCAAGAAACTGAAGCCACAGCCGAGTACAAAGCTAAAGCCAAAACCGCGCCCAAAGGCGAAGCCAAAGCCGGCAAGAAAAACGAGACCAAAGCCGACCCCAAAGCTCAAACCGCGCCCAAAGCTGAAGCCAAAGCCGGCCAAGAAATTGAAACCAAGAGCGACGCTAAGGCTCAAGCCGAGACCGATCGCCAAGCCTGAGGCCAAGGCCACGCCCAAGCCTGAAAACAGAGCCCCGCGCAAGCCGCAGGAAATCGAACCCAAGCTTGGAGGTTCAAGCATCGCGTCCCAAGCTGAAGCCCCGGCCGAGCCCGAAGCCAAGGATAGGCCCAAGGTTGTGGCCGAAACCGCGCCCAAACTGGATGTCGAAACCGCGCCCAAAGCCGAGGCGAAGGCCGAGCCCCAGCCGGAGGCCGAAGCCGCGCCTAGACCTGAAGAAGCGAAGCCGGAAGCAAAGAGCCAATAGACACCGACGCGAAGAACTGGCCTGTTCCATGCCCCTTGTCAGCTTGGCTGTGGGCAACCGAGCGGACTACAGCCTACCCCTTCGATGAGGGCACGTAGTGTGCGACAGCAGGCGGCGAGGCCCTACAAGAAGGACCGCACCTGTGCTATTCTCCTACAGTGATGATGGACCAGGGGTTCGACCCTGTCGGGACCGTGTTGGGCATGGCTGTGAGCGCCCCATCGACACCGACTGCGTATTGCGAGATGTCGTTATGTCCACTGTTCGTCACGTAGGCGTACTGGCCCGATGGATCGACAGCGAGGGTCAAGGGCCCCGTCCCCGTCGCGACCGTGGCCGCGGACATAGCTGTGAGCGCCCCACTGTTCGGGTCGATGGCGAACTGAGAGACGTTGTTGCCGTTCCAGTTCGGCACGTAGGCGTACTTACCCGAGGGATGGACCGTGATGGTGAAGGGCTGCAGCCCCGCCGTGACCGAGCCCATAGGTGTGAGCGCCCCGGTAATCGGGTCGATCGTGTACTGAGAGATGGTTCCGTAATCGAAACACGCCACGTAGGCGTACTTGCCCGAGGGGTGGATCGTGACCTGCCGGGGACCCGATCCCGCCGGGACCGAGGCCGGGGTCATCGCCTGGAGCGCCCCATTTGCGCCGATCGTGTACTGATAGACTATGTAGTCATTCCGAACGGACGTCACGTACGCGTATTTGCCCGAGGGGTGGACCGCAATGGAGGAGAGCATTTCATTCCCCACTGGGTACGGCCCGGACAGGGATGAAAGCGCCCCATTCGTACCGATCGCGTACGAAATTACGTTGCCATAGCTGGGAGCCAGCGAGTTCACCACGTAGGCGTATGCGCCCGAAGGGTCGACCGCAACGGAGCTCGGCCACGGGGTCCCTGGCCCTGTCGCGACCGTGGCCGGGCTCATTGGTGTGAGCGCCCCATTCGCGCCGATCGTGTACTGCGATACGGTGCCATCCTGGTTGTTACCCACGTAGACGTACTTGCCCGACGGATCGCTCGTGATTGATATGGGTTCGCTGCCCGCCGCGACCGTGGCCGGGTTCATTGGTGTGAGCGCCCCATTCGGACCAATCGTGTACTGAGAGATGTTTTGGCCCATCTGATTCGTCGCATAGGCATAGCCCCTGCTCCATAGGGCATACAGGGTGACGCTTGCCGCGCCCATCGAGAAGGTCTGCCCCGACGCATAGGTCGTCCCGGATCCGTCAGCCTTGGTCTGCCATCCCACGAAGGAATATCCGGAATACGCGAGGCTGCCTGGATTCCCAAGCACCGTCACGGTCTGTCCCTCCGCATAGGTGTTCGGGTCGATCGGGACGCTGCCGACGGTAGCGCCGTTGCGGTCATAGGTCACCGCATAGCCATTGCCGCCACCTCCTCCGCCGCCTTGCCCCCCGCCACCTCCTCCGCCGCCTTGTCCCCGGCCGGCAGCAGCACCTCCGCCTCCGCAAGCCGCCACCGACAATGCGAGAAGCGCAACCAATGACCTGATAGCTGTCTTCATTATCGACTACCTCCGCTTGTGTATTTTACCGGCATGGGCGGTGTTTCCTGCTCTATCCTAGCTGGAGACAAAGTGTATCAGACATCACCAAGGTTGACCTTCTTCTCGTGAGATTCGCAACGGCAGCGGCCGGAATGCAGGCGATCCCGAACGGGCTCACGACGCGGTCGAGTGCGCCGCTTTGGGTCTGGACGGCAAATGGCCCGGAATCCCATGAGAATATGCCGATGAGGGCCATGGAGAGCACATCGCAGCCTGACGGCNNAATCTTCGCGGCCTGCGAAGAAATATGACGTTAGTAGTACAGCGGCCCCTGCCCAATGCCGACGTCCCCCTGTCAATGCAGACATCTGAAGGTTGCCAGGCTACCTGCCGCCAGCTGCATGTCTGCGGCTACCAACACCCTACGCTTCCGGCCCGGCAGGAAGGAACGCCCACCAGCGCGAGACTCCGAAATGAGCCAACGCCTGATCCACGGCAAGGCCGTTCAAACAGCCATTCCAGGGCTTCGGCGCACAGGTCTCTTGCCACGAGCGAGCAACTGCCAGGTGAGCCTCACACGCGCGGCACGTGGCAAGGTGCCGATTCAAAGTGTGCTTTTCCGCTGCAGATAGCTCGCCCTTGAGCGCCCGGTCGAGGGCCTCCTCGGGATGCACTTCAAAATTCACGGGTACGATTTCCGCCATGACACCCTGACGTGAAGGCTGCGGCGAGCAGCAACGAACCCACGAAGCGATAGAGAAGGATCCATCGCCAGCTTTGGCACGCGCTACTGATTAGCGACTCTGCGACTTTGCCCGAAGGCTATTGGGAAAGCAGCCCGTTCACAACCGGCACAGCCACGGATGTGACT
>PMIX01000234.1 GCA_003158395.1 Myxococcales bacterium
ACCAAAGGCGTCCGAGGCGCGGCGAACCAGCTCGGGGTCGGCCACGGCCGCGGTGTTGATGCCAGCCTTGTCAGCCCCGGCGAGCAGCAGCTTGCGCACATCCTCCACGCTGCGTACCCCGCCGCCCACGGTGAGCGGCAGGAAGACCTGCTCGGCGGTGATGCGCACCACTTCCAGCATGGTGGCGCGGTTGTCAGATGAAGCCGTGATGTCCAGAAAACAGATCTCGTCGGCCCCCTGCTGATCGTAGGCCGCGGCGACTTCCACTGGATCGCCGGCGTCACGCAGTTGCTTGAAGCGAATACCCTTCTTCACGCGGCCCGCGTCGACGTCCAGGCAGGGGATGATCCGTCGCGCCAGCATCAGACCCTTCCCTGGGCCGCGCGCGCCAGCGCCTGCACCACGGTGAACGTGCCCTCGTAGATGGCCTTGCCGATCACGACAGCTTGGGCCCCCGTGGTCTTCACCTGATCGATGTCCTCCAGGCGTGCCATGCCACCCGAGGCGATGACTGGGCAGGGAGCGATCTTGACCGCAAGTCGCGCGGTGGCCTCCAGATTGGGGCCGCTGCGCATGCCGTCGCGACCGATGTCCGTGTAGAGCACGGCGGCCGCGCCTGCCTCTGCCGCCGCCAGGCCAACCTCCAGCGCGTCCCTGGCCGTGTCCTCGGTCCATCCCTCCACCGCCACCTTGCCCTCGCGTGCGTCCACTGCGACCACGATGCGCTTGGGGAAACGCCGACAAGCCTCGGCCACCAATTCGGGTGTCTTTATCGCGGCAGTGCCCATGACCGCATAGCGCGCGCCGAGCGCGAAGAGCCGCTCGCAGGCCTCCACTGTGCGCACGCCGCCGCCGACTTCCACCTCCATGGTGGTCGCGGCCAAAATGGCCTTGATGGTTTCGTGGTTGTTCTGCGTGCCCCCGGTAAACGCCGCATCCAGATCCACCACATGCAGGCGGGGTGCGCCAGCCCCGGCAAAGGCGCGCGCCAGCTCGGGGGGATTGCTGGAATAGACCTTCGCGCTGTCGCGCCGGCCCTGTTGCAGGCGTACCGCCTGGCCATTCATCAAGTCAATTGCGGGAAATACCAACATGCGTGGATTCTCTACAAGGCCACAAAGCGGCTGAGCACAGTCAGACCGGCCTTCTGGCTCTTTTCGGGGTGGAACTGGCAGGCGAACAGGTTGTCGCGCGCCACGGCCGCACAGAACCTCACCCCATGCTCCGCGGTCAAGGCAATATCGGCAGCCCGGGCGGGCACCGGGAAGTAGCTGTGTACGAAGTAGAAGTAGGTGCCATCGGGCGTATCGCGCAGCACGTCCGCGCTGCCGGCAGCGGCGTCGCGGCGGCAGGCGTTCCAACCCATGTGGGGCACCTTCAGCGGCGGTTCGATGGCGAAGCGAACCACCCGGCCCGGGAAGATGCCCAGTCCCTTGCAGGAAGGATCTTCGTCGCTGCCCTCGAAGAGCATTTGCATGCCGATGCAGATGCCCAGGAACGGCGTGCCCCTGCCGATGGCTTGCATGACGGCCGCGCGCAAAGCACCACCCGCGCGGTCGAGCCCGGCTACGCAGCCGCCAAAGGCGCCCTGGCCGGGCACCACGACCTTGTCGGCGCGGGCCACCTGGTCTGCGTCGCTGGTGATAAAGGCGTCGGCGCCCACGCTCGCCAGCGCCTTTTCCACGCTGCGCAGGTTTCCGCTGCCGCTGTCGACGATGGCGATGCGGGGCTTGCCCACGATGACTCCCGAACCTAGGCGGTCAGCGTCCCCTTGGTCGACGGCACCTCGCGCTCGCGCGCATCCAGCTGCACCGCCGCGCGCACGGCGCGAGCAAAGGCCTTCCAGAGCGCCTCCATCGCGTGGTGCGCGTTCTCACCGTACACGGTTTCCAGGTGCAAGTTGCACAGCGCTGCCGACGCGAACCCGGCAAAGAACTCGCGCGCTAACTCGGCATCGAAGTCGCCGATGCGCCGGCCTTTGAGGTGGTCGGCGTGATAGACTAGGCAGCCGCGGCCACCGAAATCTACGGCCGCGCGAGCCAGGGCCTCGTCCATCGGGATCGCGGCGTCGCCGAAACGCGCGATACCGCGCTTGTCGCCCAAGGCGTCGCGAAAAGCCTGGCCCAGGCAGATCCCCACGTCTTCCACGGTGTGGTGCCCGTCGACTTCGACATCGCCGCGTGCGTCGATCTCGACATCGACCAAGCTGTGCCGGCCGAACGAATCCAGCATGTGGTTGAAAAACGGCAGCGGGGTCGCGATCTTGTGCTGCCCCGAGCCGTCGAGGTTCAACACCACGCGGATCTGGGTTTCCTTCGTGTTTCGTTCGACGGTTGCCTGGCGCATGCGCCCCAACTATGGCGGCCGCAGGTTATTCCGTCAAACTCGCGCGTATTTCGGCGAGAACACGACATTTTTTCACCGGCCTGGTAGGTTGTTCGCCATGCCCTCTCGGTTCCTAGCGATCCTGCACCGATGGATGCAGGTCTTGGGGGAGCGCGATCCAGAAGCGCCCGCGTCGAACCCAAGCCAGACGTCGACTGTCATCGTGCTCGCGTGCGCTGCTCTAGCTTCCACCGCGATCAAACTTCGCTTGGCCCTCACCACCTTTGGTAGCACCGACGTGGCCTATTGGTCCGCCTTCAAGGACTACGTCGTTCACAACGGTACCGTCTCCATCTATCAGTACTACTGGCACTACAACCACCCGCCCATGATGAGCGGTCTGTTGTGGCTCCTGGCCCCTCTGGTGCCCTATGCGCCCAACGGGTTTCCATTCCTGATTCGTCTGCCGGCCATCCTGTCGGACGTGGTCTCCGGTTTTCTGCTCTACGGCCTCGTGTCACGGGCCTGGCGCCCGCGTCGCGGACTTTGGGCCGCGCTGCTGTTCTGGGCAAGCCCGGTTGCGATCATGGTGAGCGGGTACCACGGGAACACGGACCCTGTTTTCATGATGTTGATTCTACTTGCCGCGCGCCAGGCGATGCTGGGCAAGCCGGCCTGGCAGGTCGGTGCTTTGCTTGGCCTGGCTTGCAACGTGAAGCTCGTGCCCATTGTCACTGTGCCGCTGTTCTTTTTCTGGCTGCCCACCCGGCGCGAAAAGGCCTGGTTTGCGGCGGGGATACTTGCGCTGCTGGTGCTGGGATACGGGTACCACGTGACCCACTGCTTTGCGGCGATGAAGAAGAACGTCTTCGACTATCGCAGCGACGCACGTTTCTGGGGACTGCCCGGATTTCACTTCTTGCTGGGCCTCCGCGCAGAAGGCTGGGCCCTGGCCGCCCTCATGCGAAAACCCTTTGTCATTCTTCTCGCAATCATCGGTCTGGGCTTCGGACTCCGCGCCAACCGGCTCCCGCCTGAGCGGCGACCATCCACCCTCCTGGTCGGTCTTGGATGGGTGTTCCTGGTTTTTCTCATCCTGGCCCCGGGGTTTGGCGTGCAGTACCTGTCTTGGCTGAACGTCGTCTTCCCATTCTTGGGGCTCGTCGGAATGCTGGGCTACAACCTTCTCGCAGGGGTTTTCCTCTATAGCGTGTACGATTTCTGGAATCGGGGTGGTCACTGGGACTTCGCCGACTCCGACAAGGTGGGTCTCCCCGCCGGGTACAGTCTCCTCTGGGCCTACATCGTCTGGCTCTTCTTGGTCTTGTGGGCGACCTGGAGCCTCGGCCTGTGGTGGGGGCGCCGGACCCGATGCGCGCATTCCCCAAACAAGGAGGCCTGAGCGGGGATCCTCGCTGGGTCCCAAGGGTGAAAGATGGAAAAGCGCCACCGTAGCCACGGAACCGGAGCTTTTCTGGCCGCGGACTTTCGCGCGCTGGGTGATGACTGTGTGTTCGAGCCCGGCGTACTAGTCTTTCACCCCGAGACGATCTCTTTGGGCCGCAACGTCTATGTCGGACACAACACGATCCTCAAGGGGTATCACCGCAACGAGATGCGTATCGGCGACGAAACCTGGATTGGCCAGCAGTGCTTCTTCCATTCGGCCGGCGGGCTGACCATCGGAGCGGGCGTGGGGATCGGGATGGCGGTCAAGATCATCACGTCCCAGCATCAGGAAGCTGGACGCGAGATTCCCGTGCTGTTTTCACCCATCGAATTTGCGCCCGTCGTCATCGGAGACGGCTCCGACCTGGGCGTGGGGAGCATCATCTTGCCGGGAGTGACCGTGGGCCGTGGGGCGGTTGTAGGTGCGGGTGCGGTGGTGACCCGGGATGTTCCCGCCTATGCCGTGGCTGCTGGGGTCCCGGCGCGCGTCCTTCGCCATCGCTGAAGGCAGCGAGGCCGTGGAACTCCGAGCGAGTCCGCGGGGGCCGCTCGGCGTGAAACTCAGCTTGGGCTGTGCCCTGTCCAGCCTGCAATGCAGTTTGCCGGGCCCCACGCGCTCCGGCGGGTGACAACCCCGTCGCCGGGCCAGTTCGCCGTCGGCGCGGCGACGGCCTAGAGCCTGGTCGGATCGTCGACCGGCTGCCAACCCCATGGACAACTGCCCGATCTTCCTCGGGCAGTGGCTGGCACCTTCGATGCAATGGAGGCAAGTGGAGGTACCCCAGTGTTTTCCCACAGCACCCCACACCGCCTCTTGACGGCAAGTCACCGCGACAAGGTACGCCTGGCCGCGGCTCCCCTGATTCTTGTGACCGCGTGGCTGAGCGCCGCTGGGTGCGCCGGGCCGCAAGTTTACGTTCCCTTTGAACAGAAAACCGCGCTGTCGGCTGCGGCTCGCTGGCGGACGCTCGACAGTGTGGCCAAGCGCGAGCATTGGAACGTGGTCCTGGCTGATCCCGAGCGCTTGACCGTCGTCGCCTACAACAATCCGACCGGCGCTTCAGGCCTGCGCGACCGGATCAAGGTCGAGCTTTTCTCGGATCGCACGGTCGTGGAAACGCGAAGCGAAATTGAAGATCAAGGTCGGTGGCAAGCCGGCGCTGGTCGTTGCGCGGGCTACACTTTCGCACGCGAGAAGTTGCTGGCCGCGCGAGTCAACGACAGCGAGAGCGCCGCGCCGAGCCCGGCGCTTCCCCGCAAAGCGACGGAGCTGGCGGCGCGTTGAACCAAGGGGGCGTTCAAGCCTAACTGGAGTAAGCATAGCGCACAGGCGGTCGAGGAGAGACGCCGCCTCGCACGTTTCACGGGCACCATCTATGTGGTAGCCGCGGCACGGCAGATGTAATCTTGGCCGATGAGCTGGGTGTCGACAGCCTCGCCCCCGACAGTCGGCGCGCTAGCCGACAACGGGCCGGCGGGTGCAGCGACCTGCAGCGGGATCTCAGCCTGGCTTGCCAAGATCTTTCTCGGGCTCCTGCTGGCACTGGCCACAACCGTGCTTGGCTGCCGTGTCTTCTCTGTTGGCCTTGCCACTGACGACTCCGCTCGCATGAGTCATTCGGATGCCGGCGGCCAAGGTGACGGCTCACCCGTCGACGGGTTGGCCGGGGCGGCAATCGACACGAATGAATCCGGGGGCGAAGTGGGAGTACCCGTGGAACTGACGCCCCTGATCGGCGACCCTCTGACCGTCGGATGTTCGGACGGGACGCGCGAGGGGTTTCGCGATCGCACGAACTGGCCATACATCGCTGGCTGCGCGGGCGGCTGGCAATGGCGCGGGTTGCTTGACCCATCCACGCGCATCCCCCGCTGCCTCCGCGTGGCAGGGAACGACAGCCGCAATCCAGGAGGGCTTCTCGCAGACGGTACACTTTGCTCTGCCGCAGACCTGTGCGCCCCAACCTGGCACGCTTGTCTTCACGGCCCGGACGTGGCGAGCCATTCGCCTACGGGCGGCTGCGAAGGCATTGTCTCGCCCGGCGATGAAGCCTTCTTCGTGGTCATGGCGGGCGCCTCGCCCGAAGGTGTGTGCTACCCCGATCCGTCAGCGGAAAACGATCTCCACGGCTGCGGGTCCGGGTCCATCGGACAGCCGGAGTCGAGTGGCTGTCCTCCTCTCAATCGACGCATGAGTTTCGCCGACTGCGCTGCGACAGGCGTGTGGTGGTGCGGGACCGCGGATCAGAGCCTGCTCGAGGCCGACGTAGTCTACAAGCCCGACTCGTCTCTAGGTGGTGTTCTTTGTTGCAAGGACTTCTGATGCTGTGACCCTCACCCGCGGGATTCGTGGCTAGAGCTGGAGCTGGCCTATGGCGTTCGACACGGTCGTGAGAAACAGAGACACGCGACGGTGGCATACGGCGTTGGCGTTTTCGTTGTCTCTACACATCGCCGCTGTCGTCTACGCGGTGACCGCTTCGAGTGCGCGGCGCAACCAGCCCGCGGCCACGCCGGTTGTGGTCACGATCCTGCCAGGGGAAGCGGCGCCTTTGCTGCCACCTGCGCCAGCAACAGCGGGTGCGGCAACCATGCCGGCGGCCGCACCTGGGCGCTCCGGTAAGCCGGCAGGCCGGCCGCGATCGGATCGTGCGGCCAATCGGGTGGCACCTCGGCCGCTGACGTCTCCATCAGTAGACGAACTCTTGCCAGCTGCAGCCGTGGAGCCGGCCGGCCTGCAGGGCGACCTGGTTATCCAGACGGCGGGCGTATCGACCGGAAACAGCGCGGGTCCAGGTGGGGGTGTGGCACCTGAGGCGCGCGGGCCCGAGGCAAGCGCCGCACCCAGAATCCTGCCCCCTGCCGAGGGCAACGGTCAGCTAGCTATCGATCCGAACGAGGCACGCTATCAGCCGGTGATTCCTCCGCCACTGCGCAAGCCTGGGGCCAGGTTCGCGCCCCTGGTGAAGTTGTGCGTCAGAAAGGACGGCTCGGTGGGCGACGTGTCCGTGATGCGTCCCTCGGATCCAGCAGTTGACCCGGCGATAGTTGAGAAGATTCGCCTTTTCAGGTTCAGGCCCTATCTCGACCACGGCCGGCCCATCCCGTTTTGCTTCTTCCGCGAGTATCGGCTGTCGGTCGAGGAGTAGTCGCGCGGGGAGCCTGCCGGCTTTGCCCCCTTCGGGGACTTCGGGACGGCCCGCCACCCCGCCCCCTGCGCGCTTCGCGCGCACCCTCGCCGGCGGCGCACCATCGTGGGAGGGCATGGCGAGGCCGAGCGAAGCGAGCGGGGGTGGTGGCAGGTGGGGGGCCGAAGGGCGCAGCGAACCCTTTCAGGGTTCCCATGGCAGTGCCTCCGGTCGTCTTGTCGGACATTGACCGGCGGGCAGGACAGTCGGGCGGCCGAGATTCGCTCAGGTGCGTGCTGCATCCCTGGGCGCTCCCGGCGCAAGGTCCCGGAAAGCCTGGGCTGCAAAGGTGGCACCGTTCTCGCTTTGGGCAAGCGGCGTGCTGGCTCGTGTACTTTCCGCAACTGTCATCGGCATTGAAGCCGCGCCTATCAATGTCGAGGTGGACGTGTCGCAAGGCCTGCCCGGCTGCAACATCGTGGGCCTGCCTGACGCGGGCGTGAAGGAAGGCAGCGTGCGCATCCGCGGCGCGCTGGAAAACAGCGGGTTCAAGTTCCCTCTGCGCCGGATCACGGTCAACCTGGCGCCCGCCGATCTGCGCAAGGACGGGGCGGCCTTCGATGTTCCCATTGCCATGGGCATTCTTTCAGGCGCGGGACTTCTGGCTCCCGAAAGCTTCGACAACGCGCTGTTTGTCGGCGAGCTGGCCCTTGATGGCAGC
>PMIX01000370.1 GCA_003158395.1 Myxococcales bacterium
GAACGAGCACGACTCGGATTCTACTAACGAGCTCGTGGCTCAAGACACCAAAAGGTTTCCGGCGGTCATTCCGGAGGGGCCACACCCGATCCCATCTCGAACTCGGAAGTTAAGTCCTCCAGGGCCGATGGTACTGCAGGGGAAACTCTGTGGGAGAGTAGGTCGCCGCCGGGATTATTTTCTCTGAAATGGGAACCCTCAAGGGGTTCCCATACCCTCCCGCGATGGTGCGCGGCCGGCACAGCCGGCCGGCTCCCCACGCGGCGATGGCAGGAAGGTATCCCCTTCCTGCCTTTTCTTTTTCCCGGCTATGCTTCTCGCCGGTTGCCCGCGCTTCGTAGTCGAGCCAGTTCGCGACCGAAGTGCTGGGCGATGAGGTGCTCCAAACAGTAGTCGGAGCCGTGCAAGCGGCGCCGTTCGCAGTGAACTTTGCGGCACTGCTGCTTGCCTTCCTTCAGCTCGCCCAGGTGCTCGGCCAGCCGAGCCAGGCAGTAGGCGCGCATGGTGGAGGCGCGGTCGAGGTCCCTGAGCCTACGCGCGTCAGCAGGATGGGGCCGGCACAGGATTGGAGGCGCCTCGATCTCCTCGGGCCACACAGCAACCCACGGCGCGCCGCATCCGGGACACTGGCGCAGCTCCTCCCACTCGGCCACCTCAAGCACTGGCCAGCGCATGACGCTGTCATCTTCGAGTCGAAACCAATCTGGGCGTTCTGCGCAGGGACAATCGGGCTTGGGCGGGCGCGGGGCCGGCATGCGCTCCAGAGTACCGGATAACTGCAAGATCGCCAGGGGGCCGGCTGCCACTATACTAGACTAGGCCGCTATGCCGGTGCCTATGTCTGACATCTTTCACACCCTACGCGAGCGCGGTTTCGTTCAGCAGGTGAGCGATGAATCTGGCCTGGACGCGCTTCTGCGCAAGGCCCCTGTCTGTTACTACTGCGGGTTCGATCCCACTGCCTCCAGCCTGCATGTGGGCAGCCTGATCCCGCTCATGGCGTTGGCCCACCTGGCGCACGCCGGGCATCGCCCGATCGCCGTATTGGGGGGCGGAACCGCCATGGTGGGCGATCCCAGCGGCAAGACCGAGCTTCGACAGATGCTCACCGTCGAAACGATCAAAGAAAACCGCGACCAGATCGAACCGCAGGTCCGCCGTTTTTTGGGCGCCGCCGGCGAGCACGCCCTGGTGTTGGACAACGCAGAGTGGCTGGCTCCCCTCAAGCTTCTGGATTTCCTGCGCGACATTGGGCGGCACTTCAGCGTCAATCGCATGCTGGCCGCTGAGGCTTATCGCCTGCGCCTGGAAAAAGGGCTCTCCTTCATCGAATTCAACTACCAGCTTCTGCAGGCCTACGACTACTTGGTGCTCTTTCGCCGTTACGGATGCATGCTGCAGGTCGGTGGCGACGACCAGTGGGGAAACATCCTGGCCGGTACCGATCTGGTCCGCCGCGTTCACCAGGCGGAAACCTACGCCCTCACCTTCCCCCTCATCACGACGGCATCGGGCGCGAAAATGGGCAAGACCGTCGCCGGCGTGGTTTGGCTTTCGGCACAGCGGACCAGCCCTTTCGATTTCTACCAGTACTTCGTGAACGTCGACGATCGCGACGTGATCCGCTTCCTCAAACTGCTGACGTTCATTCCTCTCGACGAAATCCAGCGTTTCGCGGCGCTCGAGGGTGCGGAACTGAGCGCGGCCAAACAGGCGTTGGCCGCGGCGGTGACTGAGCTCGTACATGGCAAGGAAGAAGCTGAGAAGGGGCAGAGAGCGGCGCGGGCGGCCTTCGGCGGCGGCGGCGACGGCGACCTCGTGCCCACCTATTCCATTGCACTCGCGGCCGTGGCGGACGGTCTCAAGATCGTCGATCTCTTGCACGCCGCGGGCCTGGCTGCCTCGAAGAGCGCCGCCCGTCGTCTGATTGAGCAGGGCGGAGTCAGACTGGGAGAGCGCAAGGTGACGTCAGTTGACGACGTGATCCGCCCCGACGAGATCGCGGCCGAAGGCACGCTTCTTCATGCCGGCAAGAAGCACCTGCGCCGGATTGTCGTCGGCTAGCCTACTGGACAAGAACGCCGATCCGCGATGTCCCTTAGCATCCGGCCGACAAGCCGGGCAGCTGGCAAGGAGGGCCGAGAACCGGACCGGAATGTACTGATGTACTTGAGGACCGGAAGCGCAGGCCCGACGCCGCCAGCGGGCCGGATCGTCGGCCGTCGTCGCCTCAATGGGTTGAGGCCACGCCTTTTTAGAGTTCCTTGCGCATCCAGATCGCGGTCTTTGATCGTGCCATCTGATATTCGTTGCTGCCGGCTATGGCCGGGGTCACGTCCTTGCGATCGATGACATCGAACCCGAGCTTCTCACCAACCAGGCCCTGCGCCCCGTCGGTTACAAGATACAGCTGCAACGCACCCTCGGCGCGCGCCTTGCGCATAGCATTTTCCACCAGAAGGTAGCCGAGGCCTTCCCCCCGTCGTTCCGGGGCGACCGCGAGGAGCTGCAGCAAGGCATCGTCCCCCGCGTGGTCGATGGCCACGCACGCGGCAACACCGTCGATCTCTTCGCCGGCCGCAGGGATGACCAAGAAGCTCGGCCAGGTGCGGTCCAGGTCAGCGTGGGTGATTCCGACCCGGTTGAGCAGGTGGCCGATCGCCCTCTGGTCCTCGGCCCGCGCGTTGCGCACGGGATCGCCCAGACGTTGCAAGAGCTTGTCGTGTAGGCCCCCGTAGTCGCCCGAGCTCATGATGACGACCGTGTCCCCGGGCGCCGCACGACCGGCTAGGTGCTCGACGGTTGCGGGCACGCCAGAGACGAGTCGGGCCGGTACCTCGTGGCTGCGCAGATCGGCGGCAAGGCGCTCCACGTCCAGTCTTTCTTCGGCCGGCACCTTTTCTGGGGCGTAAAGCGGGGCCAGCACGACCTCATCGGCCACCGCCAAGGCGTCGACAAAATCGTGTTGGAAGACCGAGCGCCGGCTGGTCGCCGAACGCGGTTCAAACGCCACGATCATCTTGCCCGGTCCGTAGCGGCCCTTGAGCGCACCCAGGGTCTCGCGAATCGCCGTCGGGTGGTGGGCGAAATCGTCAACCACGGTCACGCCCGCAGCCACGCCCGCGATCTCCTGGCGCCGTCTCACGCCGAGGAAGTGCCGCACAGCCTGAGTGATGGCCGGCTGTTCGACGCCCAAGACTTGGGCGGCCCCGATGACACCGGTCAGGTTTTCGAGGTTGAAGATACCGGCCATGCCCACGTCCAGGGTGCCCATGACTTTGCCTGTGCGCGCCAGCCGCAGGATCGTCCGTCCCCCCAGCTTCCTGCCAGTGATTTCAAAGGTCCAGTCAGCGTCGGCGCCAGGGCGACCGTAGGTCGTGACCCCACAGCGCGCGGCGCTTGCCACCTCCATCGCGCCAGGCGAGGCCGCGCAAACCACCAGATGTCCCTCGGGTGGGATGAGCGCGACGAACTCGCGGAAGGCATCCTTGACCGCGGCCTCGTCGGCAAAGATGTCGGCGTGGTCGAACTCGACAGAGGTCAGAATCACAACCTGCGGTCGGTAGTGCAGGAACTTTGACTTCTTGTCGAAAAACGCAGTGTCGTATTCGTCCCCTTCGACCACGAACTCCGAGCCCGTGCCCAGGTGCCAGGACCGGCGAAAGTTCACCGGCACGCCGCCGATCAGAAACGAGGGATCCCGGCCGGCCTGGGCGAGCACGAAGGACATCAGCGCGGAGGTGGTGGTCTTGCCATGGGTTCCCGCTACCACGATCGAACGACGGGAAGTGAGGAACAGCTCGGACAGAAGGGCGGGAAACGAGACCAGCGGGATGTGGCGCTCTGTGGCGGCCAGCACCTCCACATGGTCGCGCCGGCACACGTTGCCCACCACCACGCGTTCGGGGGCCCAGTCGAGATTCGCGGGCCGGAAACCTTCCATCACTGTGATGTTCTGCTCGCCGAGCTGGGTCGACATGGGTGGATACACATGCTCGTCGGAACCACGCACCTCGTGGCCAGCGGCGCGCAGAAGCCCAGCCAGGGAACCCATACCCGTTCCGGCGATGCCAATCAGGTGCAGTTTCATAGACTTCAGCCGTCAACAGCGGAGAATCTGGCGGAATCCGGCAAGCAGGACAAGATCGGCCCTCTATCTAACGTCAACCGCCGCCTGTCAACTGTCGACTCTACTGGGGCACACACCGGGGATCCCGCGGGGCCAACTCGGTCGCGAAGGCCTTGACGACAAGCACGAACTGGACGCGGAAATCGCGCAGAAATCCGCCGTCCATCATGGGCTGACCACCTGAGGTATCCCACTTGAGCGCGGACACTACGGTCGAGCCGCAGGCATCGAGACGGCCGCGTTTGCGCTGGGTGAGCCAAGCCTGCTCCCAGTCTTTGGCAGCCAGGCGATCGCAGGGATGGTCGCTGCGACCGCACCCAACGGCAAGGACGTCGTACCACCAAGGGCCCTTGGGACCATACTCGGCTATGCGCACGGAGGGTGTCATACCCTGGCCCTTGTGCGCCTCGCGGCTCTCGATGATGAACTCGTGGCTGCTGTCTGCGGGCAGGTCGACGTAGTAGCATTCTTCCTGTTTGCCGTCGTGGCGCAACCGCCCCAGCGTTGGGGAGGTGAGCAGAATCTCCCCAGTATCCACGGACATGCGGATCTCGAAACGCTTCTGGGCCGGGGCCGGCGGCGCGGTTTCAGCGTCGTCGCCAGGCCTGCGGCAGCGGCACCGTCCACCCTGGCAGCGCGCCCCGGCCAGCGCGAGGGCTTGCACCGGAGCTGCGTAGTCGACGTGCCGCGCTGTCTCGACGCCGCTGTCCCACGATCCGTGCGCGCATACCGCCCCAAGCAGGGGAGCCATCGTGAGTGCCCATGGACGCAAACGCATTGCGCACGTAGGATACTACGCCCGTGCCTCGCATTGCCTACAAGATCTTGCTCCTCTCCTGCCTGCTGCTCCCCGCTTGTGCAACGAGCGATGAGGGCAAGCCCATCAATTTCTCGCTCACAGCCAAGCAGAACTACGAAAGAGGCCTGGCTGAGCTGAAGAACGAGAACTATCCCGAAGCGTTGCGGTACTTCACCTACGTCAAGCAGAAGTTCCCCTTCTCGAAGTACGCAGCCCTGGCCGAGTTGGCGGCGGCCGACACCGAGTTCGGACGCGGCAGCTACCAGGAGGCCATCGACGGATACAAGAGCTTCCTGCGCCTCCACCCGAAGCACGAGAAGGTCGCAGAAGGTTACGTCTCATTCCGGATCGCTGAAGCCTACGTGAAGGAAATGCCCGACGACTGGTTTCTCATCCCGTCGTCCTACGAGAAGGACCAGTCCGCGGTGCTGGATGCTCTGCGCGAAATCAACAGTCTCATCGACCGCTTCCCCAACTCGAAGTACCT
>PMIX01000078.1 GCA_003158395.1 Myxococcales bacterium
TTCCAGACGATGACCATGGCGATACAACGGGCAAGGCCGATCATGATCAGGCCGACCATGTACTCGGGCTTGTCGTGCAGGAAGACCATCGCCAGGCCGAACATCAGGATCGGGCCAATGACCCAGTTCTGCACGAGCGACAGCCCAAGAACCTTGGTGTTGCGGAACACCGGCCCCATCTCCTCGTAGCGGACCTTGGCCAGCGGCGGGTACATCATCAGGATGAGACCGATGGCGATGGGGATGTTCGTCGTCCCGACGTTGAATTGATTGACCAGAGGGACGATGCCGGGGAATAGGTAGCCAGCCCCGACTCCAGCCGCCATGGCAATGAAGATCCAAAGGGTGAGGTAGCGGTCGAGGAAGGACAGGCGCTTGGCCACGCCCTCAGTTGTTGTCGTCTCCCGAGTCATCTAACCGTGTCTCTCTGCCGTGTCGTGGTCTTCTTCGCGGTGGCATTGGCTGCACAGGCGGCACCTCTGGCGCAGGCCACGCTGCGATTCTTGCCGTTGAGCCAGCCGCGCAACGTCTTGAGCAGCGCAGCCGCATCAGGTCTGTCGGCCAGGCTGCGCCGCAGAAGCGCGAGATGCGTCTTGGCCAGCCCGTCATCCGCCGGACGAAGCGTGTAGTACGACCAAAGTCCATCCTTCCGGTCGGTCACCAGAGCAGCGTGTTTGAGCGTGGCCAGGTGCCGCGAGGCTTTGGACTGCGTGATGCCCAGAGCAGCCATGACATCGCACACACACAGCTCCTCGTGGTGAAAGAGCAACCAAATGATCTTGAGCCGGGCCTCGTCGGCGAGAACCTTGAAAAACTGGGCCGCGTCTTTCATGCGTCACCTATATACTCGTATAGCCGCATATACGTGTCCCCGCAAGACCATATGTTGCGTTCGTTGTGAGCCGGCAGAACGGGCTGGCGTGTCTTGCGCGGTCAGCGCGCTTTGCGGAAGACCAGGAAGGTCTGATAGGGGAGCAGATCCGGCTTCTCGCCATCGAGGGCGAGGCCAGCTCCGGTTGCCAGCGTCACGACTTGCGCCCGGGACAGTTTCATAGCCTCCGGCGGACCTTCGGGTAACTTGCCTTCCTTGAACTCGACCAGCGCCAGCCGGGCGCCCTTATGCATCTGTCGAGCCAGCCTGGCCAGCCAGGCCGGGCGGTCCTGGATGTGGTGAAGGACGTCGCACATGAAGACCAAGTCAGCCTCGGCGGGGACGCCGGGATCGTCGGGCTTGGCGAAGGCCGCGTGCAGGTTGCGCACACCCTCGTTCATCGCCTTGTGGTGGATGTGGCGGATCATCTCCGGTTCCACGTCCAGCGCAATCACCTTACCTTCCGGCACGGCACGCGCGAGTCGGAAGGAGAAATAGCCAGAGCCCGCCCCGATGTCGACGATGATCTCCTTGCCGGTCAGCCTCAGCGCGTGCACTACTGCGTCGGGTTTCTGCCACGCATCCCGGTCTGGTCGTTCGAGAAAGGCGATGTACTTGGCGGTGTCATCGAATGGCCGCAGCTGGGCCGGGTCGAGGCCCTGCTTGCGCAGCGGACAGTCAATGGGCGGGTGAGCTGGATCGTGCGCTGCCACCAGTTGTCCGCTCAAGATAGCCGCTCCGCCAGCACTTGGGGCAGGTCTTGCGGTTGCTGCGGCAAACGCACCGCGGCGCCGTCTCTACCCTTGTTTGAGCACGCGACAGCGACAACGGCACAAGCCAGCGCAATAGGATGGCGAGTGGTCTTCATGTTGTGGTCTATTCATTTCTAGCAGCGCGCCCAGCTATCCTGGCAACGGCGACGGGCACGGCAGTCACCCTCGCTGCTCCGTGGCCGCGATCGAAAAAGCGCGTACGAGCAATATCGTCAGGCGCGAAGTTCCTTGATTCGCTCTTCCACACCCTGGGCCTCGGCCTTGAGTTCGGTCAGGTAGGATTCAAGCTCGGCGATCACCTCGGCCTTGCTCTTGAAGCGGCGGCGGAACCCGCCCCGTCCACCATCACAGCAGCAATTGCCCTTTCCGCTGTCGCAGGAGCAGCTGCCGCGTGCCCTGTCACAGCAGCACCCACTGTCACAGCAGCACCCGCCGCGTTCGGCGCAGCAGCTGCACTGGCAGCCGCATTCGCTCTCCGATTGGCATTCGCAGCCCTGGCCATGATGTTGACGGTGGTGTTGTCCGCCTGTCTCGCTGTGGCACATGATCATCCTCTCTTTCGTGGTTTGGCGGAGCGGCGCTCCGCAATGGATTCGTACTCGGCAAGAAACTCGCCCAGGTGTGTCCTGGTCTTCTCTATTTCGGCCGCCCAGGTATCGAGGTGCTCGCGACCGATCTTGGTGAGTTCGTAAATGCGCCTGGCCGGCCCGTGCCCGCCGGTCTCCCAGGCGGACTGCACGACTTCGGCTTCTTCGAGCTGCCGCAGGGTCCGGTACAACATTCCCGGGTCAGCCAAGTTCTCAGCGCCAGGAATAGCGCGAAGAGCCTCCATCAACTCGTAGCCGTGGCTATCCTTCTTTGCCAGGAGCAGCAGCAGTCGCGGTTGGATGAAACCACGCACCTCGCAGCCGCAGCGGCAACCACATTCTTGTTTGCGTTCGGCGCACATGGCGATCTTATCGCGCGTCACTATATGCTCCCGACATATAGATGTCAATGGGCGCGTTTGGCCAAGCTCGCGCCCGCACAGCCAGCGGGCTCCGCACGTGACTACAAGACGATCGTGATGTCCGATCCCGCCATGGCGCCCAAAAACACCGCGTATTCCCCGATGATGATTTCGGGGTAGGCCAGCTGACTGCGCTTGACCCCGAAGTGATCCAAGGAAGGGCCGCAGGCATAGATCTTTGCGCCCAACGCGCGCAACTGGGCCAGCTTGTCCTGTGGTGGCAGGTGGCCGGCTTCGGCCAGTCCGTCACGCGCAAACCCGCTGAACGGCCAGCTCCAGCCGGACAGCTTGGCTGAGAATCCTTGCGCGAGAACGCGCACCGCAGGCAGCCGGCAACGCCGGCCGCCCCGCGTGCGAACAGCAACCCCCGAGAAGTGCTGCAGCAAGCAGAATCAGTAGCATAGGCGCCAGTGTTCGAGCAACCGTCTTCATTTCTTGGCCTCGGTGGCTGAACACCGTACGCCGATCGCCGCCAGTGTCTCCTGTAGCGGCTCCAGATCGATCGTGCATAGGACCCTGCGGCCGGAACGGACACACGTGATCAGTCCTGCCCGCCGAAGCTGCTTGAGGTGGTGCGAGACCGTGGGCATGGAGATCCCGAGCCTGCGTCCAGCATCTGCCAGCGTTCGCTGAGCCTGCTCACCGCCCACCTCGCACCCGTGGGCGCAGCCACAGTCCTGGTTGAGCATGAGCAGCAGCGCCAGCCGGCTCTCATCGGCCAGAACCTTGAAGATGTTCACTGCCCGACGGATGATCCGCCGGTCAGTCGATTGTTTGATAGCCATCGAACAATCGAATACACCGCAGGAACGCGGGCGTCAAGGGCATCCAAGAACCGGCACATGCCGAGCACCGGAAAGTCGAACCTAGATAGCCCGGGCCAGGCTGACATCGTAGAACGCCTTCGCGCGAACTGATCGATCAAAGGAGAATGCCCGTGGACGCAAGCTCGCAAACTCAAACCCGACTCGCTGCTCTACCTGCCCAGTTGCGGCGGTGGGGAAGCGCCGCAGCGGCTCTTGCCTGTGTGCTCAACGGCGTGTGGCTTGCGTGCATGATCTACCTCGCCAG
>PMIX01000056.1:0-160 GCA_003158395.1 Myxococcales bacterium
CCGATCCGCCGCTTGCGCTGCCGCTGCTCCCCGCGCTGCCGCCCGCGCCACCGCTTGCGTCGGCGGGAGCAATCGCGGCGTCAGAAGTGGTGGTGGGTCCCGTGTAGGCGTCGAGAAAGCTCGCGAGCGCGTAGGTCAGCGGCGCGTTCCAGTTGATGGC
>PMIX01000056.1:249-10238 GCA_003158395.1 Myxococcales bacterium
CTTGGGCGAGAGCCGGTTCGCCACCTGGAGCAACATGCAGGTGCGCGCCACGGAACCATTCGATCCCCAGTAGTACTGACCGGCCTTGCCAGACAAGGCGCGCCCGTAGCCGCTGTTGTTGCGGTTGGTGACCAATGTGTCCGCCGCGGTGGTCAAGCTGGTCTTGATGGCCGACACGGTGGTCGCGTTGCGGCCCGTGCGCTGGGATTGGAGGTAAACGAACATGCCCAGGTTCTTGACGTTTCCCCAGTCGAAGTCCGCATCAACGTAGGTCGTGGTCCCCGTATTGAACTTCGCGGCGCGAGTCTCGAAGTCAGTCAGCGCCGCGGCGTCGCCGGTCGTCTCCCACATTTCCGCCGCGGCCCACAGCCGGTCGTCAGAATCCGTGGTGCTATAGGCACCGGTCGTCGTTGGGTCGGTCACGGTCTGGTCGGCTGTGTTGGCTTGCAAGTAAGCGTAGGACACCTTGGCCGCGGCTNNCTTGGCCAGCATGGCCACGAAGTCGGCGGTCGCGGCCGAACCCCAGGGCACGAAGTAACGGGTTTGAAGATCCTTCTCGGGCATGACCCAGTGATCGATATCCGTTCCACCGGCATCGGTGGGCTGATCGAAGGTCAGGGAGGTCATCTTGTGAGAGACGCGTCCGTCGCTGGCCGAGTACTGCATCTTCAGCACCCATTCGAGCTCCCAGCGAACCTCGTCGAGAAAATCGGGAGTGGCACCGCCAGTTTCTGGTATGGGCCAAGAATACGTGGAAATCACCGAGGAATACTCTTCCCAGGCCGCGAGGAGCGACCCCACGGTGATGCCCGCGTTCACGACATACTTGCCGTAGTCGCCGGCGTCATGCCAGCCCTTCTGGCCGTCGCGCTCGCCGCCGGCGGTGCCAATGTAGTCGAGATGGGCGTCGTCCATGTGGCAGGCGCCGTGGGCGTAGGTCTGCCCGGCAAAGCTGAACGAGACCGCCGTGTTGCAGCGCCAGCCATAGAAACCGAGCATGGTGGCGACAAAGGCCTCGCCGTACACGTCCTTGCCGATGGGAAACGTCACCGATCGGCCCACGCCCGCAACGTCGACGTAGAACTTGCCGGTTTCGCTGAGCTGGGTGAAGTCAGCGACGGCAATGCTCTGGCTGGTGTCGGGATCGGTTTTCGCCGCGCCGGCAGTGCCGGTGTAGGCGACGGAACCGTCGGCGTCGCGTTTGACCGTGAAGGAAGTAGCTGCAGACGTGATGGACGCTCGTTTTGTCCGGCCGGGCAAGTAGCCGATGGAGCTGACCTTGACGTCACTATCAGCGGCCTGGGCAAGAAGCGGGCAGAACGCGGCAAGGGCTGACACGAGAACGAACGGGCGTAGGCGCATGCGAACCTCCGGCAGAGCGGCCGAATGACGATACGCCTCCGGCCGCACAGGTATGAACACCTTTCTTGGATGCTCAGAAACGGCGATCCAACCTTCCTGCATCCCGTGCACCCGAAAAGCCGTACTATCTTCCTAGGACATGAAGGAAACCGAGGTCAGGCAGCGCATGGAGAGCTTCATGAAGATGCCTAGGGCTGCAGCCATCATCGTAGCTGGTCTGCTGGGCCTGGCATGTAGCAACTCTAGTCTGAAGAGGAGTGCAGGTGATGCGGGAGCGGAGAGAGGAGGCCAGGCAGGCAGCACCGTCAGCGGCGGAACCACCGGAGGCTCGGGCGGAACGATTCGTCCCGACGCAGCCGGGGGTGTCAGCACAGGAGGCACTGGCGGCACCATTGGTTCCGGCGGGTCGAACGGGGGCGGTGGAATTGCCGGCAGCTTCGGAACTGGCGGAACTGGTGGCCAAGGGGGCACTGCCGGTTCTCCGCCTAGCCAAGGTGGCCGGACCGGCTCTTCGCCTTGGTGCACGTCGATCATGATGTGCGACAACGCCCAGCAGGTAGACGGCCCGTGCCCAGCAGAGCGGGAGTGCTATTCCTTTCAACAGTATTGTTTCGACGCAACAACCGTGTGCATGCTGCCTGAAGGTGTGCGCTGCAGCGATCTGGCGTGCAATTCTGGCGATACACAGACAACGTGGGACGACGAAGACTGTTTGGACCACCCAGCTGTCTGCTACACCAAGCAGCTATGTGGGCAATCGATTTGGTGCAAATATGGGGCAGATGCCGGTGTGGGTGCAGGTGCTTCAGACGCCGGTGTGGATGTCGGTGCCTCGGATGCCGGCGATACCTCGGATGGGGGAAGCTACCGGTGTGGCGACGCATTCTGCTCGGCCGTGCAGGTGTGCCTATACCCGGCCTGCTGCACCGCTATGTGTCCGAACCCACCCAATCCGCCGTCCTGCATCGACGTGGATGCTGGCACCGGCATACCGTGTTCGGGCGCCAATGGCACCATTCCCACGAATATCGGTGCGGCAGTCCCCAGCGGCACACCCCCGTTCAACTCTCACGTGTGCTACCCGGTGTGCGTGTAGAACGGCCGGTGCTTGGATGAACCATGGGGGCCCCACCGGATACTGGCCAAGGAGCCCCAGGGGACCGGCTCGTGGGTGACACTTGGCTAGAAGAAATAGCGGACTCCGATACTCCCGTCGGCGTTCATCACGTATTTGCCCTGCAAGGTGGAATTACCGCGAACCACAAACTCCGGAGCGATTTCCAGAAACAGCTCGACCGGATTTCCCCGCACGAGAACGGACATCCCGACGGGCACGCGGAACCCTCCTGCGGAATAGCTCACGCTTTGGCCAGCAGCGAATTGGTGGTCGAGAACGCCGCCGATCCCCAGATACATCGGCAAGACGTATTGGCCATCGGGGGAAGTCCAAGTACCGGGACTGAACAGCAGGTCGATGTGCCCTCGAAAGTTGTTGCCCTCGGGTCCTTCACCAACTGTCGCCTGGACCGCAACCGCCGAGGACACCCGTAGCTTCGCCGTTACGCCGGTCACGAGGTTGCCCACGTTGAGGCCGAGGCCGAACCGCGCGGGGGAGTTGACCAGGCTGGAATATGCAGCCGTGCCCTGCCACGAAGAGGTGCGGTCCGTCGCCGCAGGGGCAGATGCGGAGGTCGGAGGGGTGATCGCGTCTTGTCCTCGGACCAAAGGCGAGAGGAGAAAGAGAGTGAGAAAGCCCAGACCCGAGGCGCTCGATGAGATGTGTTTCACAATGTATCTCCTTGGGGTTCCGTTGTGCGAGGAGGGGGACTTGAACCCCCATGGCTGCTAACAGCTAGCACCTCAAACTTACTGCACCTAGCATAATCTCCAAGCAATACAGATAGTTACAAACAACAGGGAGCATCAGGCAGCTACCCCGCCGTGTGCATCGCCTCGATTTCATTCGACTATTCTGGGTAACTGCTGGGCTGAAGGAGGTTCATCCTGTCAGCCACCTACGATCCGGCTTTTGCTCAGCTTCCAGCCTTCCTGCATCCTGCACACTTGAAAAGCGGTACCATGTTTCTGGGTCATGAAGGCACAGGATGTCCGGCAGCGCCTCGAGAGCTTCCTGAAGAGGACAGCACGGGAGGTGGTGATTCCAGTATCGATATTTCTGAGCCCTGCACTCAGTGGATGCATTGGCAGCCAAGGCGGCACGGGAGGTTTTGTGCCCATCCAAGGTGGCCAAGCCGGCTCTGCGACCAGTAGCCAGGGTGGCACCGGAGGTTCTGCTACCATCGGCCAAGGTGGCACAGACGGTCAAATAGTGGCTTGCTTCCCTAACTGCAACCCATACGACCAGCAGGTAACCTCGGGACCGGGATTGGACTACTCTGGGGACTGCCCACCAGAGCGCGAGTGCTATTCCCTGGTGAATACCTGTGGCTCCACACTCTGCGTCCTACCTGAAGGTGTGCACTGCAGCGATCTGCTGTCATGCGACCCCGGCGATACACCAACAACGTTGGGGAACCAGGATTGTGGGGTCCGAGACTTTTGCTACACAAACAAACTGTGTGCGCAATCCATCAGATGCAGACTATCTCCGTATGGGGGTATCTGCAGTGGCACCTGGTCAGATGCAGGTATTCTTGAGCCCCCAGATGCATCCGCTGATAGCAGTGATGCGGGAAGGATACCCTGCTGTGGCGATGGCATTGTCGACTACCACTATGGCGAGATGTGCGACCTCGGTCCCCTGAACGGCAAGTGCTTGGACTCCCAAGGGAACCCAACAAAGGGAGGGTGCTCTATCTATTGTTCCCAGAATTGCACGATGCCTATTTGAACTTGCTGAACCACCGGCAGGGACAGCAACATACCCCACCCCACCCAGTACACGTGACCCATGTTCGTTTCGATGTTCAAGATCTCAACAGCCGTCGCAGCTCTCATCCTCGCCGGGCTCGCATGTAGCAATTCCGGTCTGAAGACCAATGCCCATGATGCAGGAACCGCAAGCGGGGGCCAGGCAGGCAGAACCATCAGCAGCGGAACCAGCGGAGGATTGGGTGGAACGATTCGTCCAGGTGGAGCTGGAGGTGCCAGCATGGGTAGTACTGGTGGCACGATTGGTTCCGGTGGATCAAACGGAAGTGGTGGAACTGCTGGCGGCTCTGGAACTGGTGGCACAGGTGGCCAAGGTCCCATCTGTGCGTCGTACCGTATGTGCAACCCAGGTGACCAGCAGGTGGGCATGGACTGCCCAGCGGAGCGCGAGTGCTATACCTTGAGCGTGAGTTGTGGTTCAGGCCAGTACAACACGACTACATGTGTGTTGCCAGTGGGTGTGCATTGTGATGATCCTCTCTTGTGCAATCCTGGCGACACACAGGCAACGTTTGGGGACCAAGGCTGGATAGGCTGTGCGGACCTACATTCCTGTTACCAACTCAATTTGTGCGCATATTTCATTATGTGCAGACATGGGGCAGATGCCGGTGTAGATGCAGGCGCTTCAGACGCACGTGTGGATGCAGCTGCCCCAGATACGGGTCTAGATGGGAGAACGATGCGCTCCTGTGGCAATGGTATTCTCGAACCGAATCAGGGTGAGAAATGCGATGACGGCAACACCAACAATGGTGATGGGTGCAATGCCATCTGTCAGATCGAAGCAGGCTGGCAGTGTCCAATCCCAGGACAGGCGTGCATAGCCTGTGGCACCAATGCTTGTGATGCAGGACCGGTCGGCTACTGTGGTGATGGCATTGTCGAAACGGGAGAGGAGTGTGATTGCGGGGATGGAACGGTAGTAGTCCCTTTGAACTGCCCAGCCCCAAACGAAGAAGACAGGTACGGCGGATGTACGACAGGATGCACCTGGGGGCCCCGCTGTGGTGATGGCGTGGTTCAAATGAATTATGGCGAGCAATGTGACCTGGGCTCACAGAACGGCGTGTTCCAGAGCGGCTTGGGCGAATGCACCCCGTACTGCCAGTGGATTCCGTGGCTACCTTGATAAGGCACTTGGGAGAAGAAAAGGGGGTGCATACCCCTACGGGTTCTCCGGTGTCACGAACAAGACCGAGTTTTCCTGAAAAAGCGGTACCATCATCTTGGGCCATGAAGGGACACGATGTGACGCAGCGAATCGAGAGCTTCCTCAAGATGTCAACGGCTGTGACAGCCCTTTTCTTGGCTGTCTTAGTGGGACTGGCGTGTAGCGACACCGGGCTGAAGACTCGCGGGGGCACCGCCAAGGGTGGGCAGGTAGGATCGAACGCCGGCGGCAACGGCGGTCAGACCACCACTGGTCCGGGCGGAAGCGGCACTGGCGGTCAAAGCTTCTCGAACACAGGGGGCAGCGCCAGCCGGGGACAAGGCGGAACGACCATCACCGGCATCGGCGGTACCACCGGCAAAGGAACCACCAGCGGATCGGGTGGTACGATTGGTGCAGGCGGGGGTACGGGCGGGACCGGTGGTGCAGTAGGCAGCGGGGGTATCGCTCGTTCTGGTGGAATAGCCGCAGGCGGAGCTTCGGGAGGCTTTTCGGGTATCGTGGGTGGGCGAGGGGGGAATAGCGGCAACAATAATGGCGGCACTACGGGGTGCAATATTCTTTGTATCAGTCCGATCGGAGGAACCGGTGGCGAAACGATAGTCTCGCCCAACCTCAAGAACTGCGGGAACGGCGTGATAGATCCGGGTGAGCAATGCGATGACGGCAATAGGATGAATGGCGATGGGTGCAATGCCCTATGTCAGCTTGAAGCAAACTGGCTGTGTCCAAGTCCGGGACAGTACTGTCTTGACCTGATGGCCTGCGGGAACGGAGTGTTGACATCTAACGAGGTCTGTGACGACGGGAACACGGTCAGCGGTGACGGCTGCTCGGGAGACTGCCAGACGATTGAACCCGGGTGGCGGTGTCGCGTGCCAGGAAAGCCCTGCACCCCGATTTGTGGTAACCAGCTCGACGGTAGTGTGACCTGCGACGCGGGCAGTAGCCAGGGTGGTCGTTGCGGTGATGGCATTGTCGAAACCGGAGAGGAGTGTGATTGCGGTGATGGAACCGTTCCAGTTCCCGCGACCTGCCCGGGGCCGAACAACGACAGCACCTACGGCGGCTGTACGACGCAATGCGCAGAGGGGCCCTTCTGCGGCGATAGCATAGTACAGAGCCCCTCGGAACAATGCGACCTCGGCAAGATGAATGGCTCGGACCTCAGCCCTAGCGGATGCACGTTCGGATGCACGAAGCCTCACTATTGTGGTGATGGCATTGTCGACACAAATCTCGGCGAGCAGTGTGACTTGGGCAACCAGAACGGCGTGCCTGTGGATGGCTACGGGCCCTGCGTTCTTTGCCGGACGGATTGCACGATTCCTCTTTGTTTCCTGTGAAGCACCAGCAGGATCATCAACATACCCACCCCCGGATACGTGTGGCCCAGATTAGCGGTGCCGGCAACAATTCGGGGGAAGGTAAGCTAACTCGAAAGCCATCGTCAGGGTGTGGAGCTGACCAAGTCTGTTGATGACCGTCTTGCTGGTGAACCAAGTCGGGTACATAGTGGCTGTCGACGGTGTCGTACAGCTTGCGATTCGAGTAGCGGCGAATAATCATCGCATGATTGCTTGTGTAACCAAAGTCCGTCTCTCAAGAACCATGGATGCCGTTCAGATAGAGCACGTTGGGATTTGGGTTCGAGATCTTGAACGCATGCGCCAGTTCTATCTGGCCAGCCTCGGCGCGAGGAGCAGTGAGCGATACGAGAACCCTCGAACAGATTTTCGTTCCTACTTCATCTCGTTCGGCAACGGTGCTCGGATCGAACTAATGAGCCGCCCGGTAGGCCAGACCGAAGGGAGATCCGAGCCGTCCGCCTTCGGCTACGCACACGTCGCGCTTCGCCTTGGCTCGCAGGCGGCCGTGGAGGAGATGGTCATTCATCTTGAAACTCAGGGCGGCGTTGTTTTGAGTCGTCCCCGCGTGACGGGTGATGGGTACTACGAAGCAGCGGTTGAAGATCCAGAAGGAAACCGGATCGAGCTTGTGGCCTAAAGGCCCACGGGAACCTGGCTGGGGCGAAGTGCTGTGGTTTGCGACAACGTCTTGACGGTGTCGATTCGATAGATGAGCCAGGTGCGATCAACCAGCTTTAACTTGAAGTTGAATTCCTGCACCTCGAAATCGCGTTCACCCTCAACGGTGGCTTTGCCCGTCAGGTTGGCCACCGCACTCTGGTCGCCGGCATCGAGAGTGACGTTGATGTCCAGAAACTCGACCTTGAGCCCGCGGACGTGCTGCATGGCTCCCATCACTGCTTGCATCAGCTCGTCGCGCCCTTGCAACTCGCGCGTGTCAAAGCCGCGGGCTTCCAGGTTGATCACCACGTCGGCCGTGAAGTAGTCCCCGAGGCTTTGAGCTTTGAGGCCCCTGGGAATGGCTCCTTCGCCGGGCTCGACCGAAACTGTGCGGGCCAGCTTGAGCAAGCGCGCGCGGATGGCGTTTTGAGGACCGGGAAACCACACGCGCCAGCCCCAGATTGCAAGGCCGATCACCGCCACCGCGAGGATGAGGCGAACGGGCTTCTTCACCAGAGAACCCTTCCGACGATCCGTTGTCTTGGAGTTTTGCCCTTTTCGTGCAGCTTTTCCGGCATCGAGCGATTGTCGCCGACAACATAGTACAGGTTCGGCGCGAGCGTTTCTGGTGGTATCTCCCAGTCACAGCCGGAATTCAGGTAGGGTTCTTCGACGACTGCGCCGTTGATGAGCAGGTGTCCCTTGTGAAATGCGACGGTATCGCCGGGAAGACCGACGATGCGCTTCAGGTACATCACGCTTTGCCCGGCCAGGCGGATGGCCACGACATCGCCGCGCTTCGGCTCGGAGCGAGCGTAGGCGAGACGGTTCACGAAGTTGACACCCCCATCCTGGTACGTGGGGAGCATGCTTGTCCCTCTCAAATGGATGGGAAGCACCACATAGGCGCGCGCGAGAAAGACGGCAACCACCAGCACTACGATCCGCGCGAGCATGCGCTTGGGTCTGCGGCCAATCAATGCTGTCCGCAGCCAGGCTGGCGGACGGAACGAATGGGCATTCGTCGTAGGATCGGTCACAGCCCGCCGTGGAACCGACCGAAGGCGCGGGCAAGCATGACCGACACGAACACAACACCCGCCCCGAGGACGAGCACGTGGCGGGTCCTGCGCAGATCGAATTTCCCCACGCGACAAACGAGCAAGTAGCCGACGGCCAGGTTGAACAGGCCCCAGAGCACGTTGACCGTCGGGGAGGACAGGCCTTCCCCTGGCGGAGATGCGAACGGACTCTGGAAGGGATGCCCTGAGATCCCATTGCCCAGATGGGGCAGGGTGTTCGCGAGAAAGGCGCCCCCGAAAAAGTATGCGACGTAGTGGTACCAGCGCATCGCAGCCTCCATTCTTGAACGCCACTCTTCTGCCGGGTTCGATGCGTGTCAAGGCGAACCGCGGCTTCAGGCTGTGCACAATCGCAGTCTTTTGGCTCTACCTTGCAATGGCTCACAATCCGCATCCTGATCCGGACATGAAGAAACCCCGAACCACTTGGGATGATTCAGGGTTTCTCTCTGTGCGAGGAGGGGGACTTGAACCCCCATGGCTGTTAACCGCTAGCACCTCAACCCGGAACGACCCTCCTGATTCCAACGATTTCGCGGGGTTAGAACGTCAGGAAACGTCAGAAAGCGTCCCGAAACGTCACATTCTGGCTGTGCACAGCCAGAATTCTGAGGCCGCCGATCCGGTGGCCGAAGGGCTCGCGGAGGCCTGGCGCGCTTGGGCCGAACAACATGAACCGCGCGATCTGCGCAGGGTGCTGCTCGCCATCATGGGGTTGCTCGATGAGTAGAGGCGCGTGGATTTGCACGGGCGCCAGACCCTGCTTTGAGTTGGCCCTCACGGTTGTCGAGCGAATCGGCCACGTGGTGGGCTGGAGCGCGACGTCGGCCAACCCGACCTGGCCTCCGCCGCGTTTCTGGTCGAAGACTCAGTCCCTAAAGGCCAGGGCCAACACAGCTAGGGCTGGCAGCGACACCACCCCGCCCAGCATGCTTCCGGCTGAGAGCCAGGGAACGGCGACGAATGCTCCGGCAGCGCCTGCGATCGAGAGCACACCCGAAGTGAATAGCAGGACGGACGCCGCTCGCCACAAGCGGCCTTGCCGCCAGAGTGGCGGCGTCAAGAGACACCACGCCAACCCAAGCACGCCGTAACCCAGCACCGGAAGCATCCCCGTGAGCGCCATGGGTCCGCCGATCTCGATCAGTTGACCGAAAACGGCGATGCCCGTCGGCTGCTACGTTTCCGCTGTGTGGACCAGTGGCGCCAAGCGGCCGAAGGAAAAGTATCCGATCAGGTTCAAAGGGACGTAGAGCGCGTAGACCACGCCGCCAATCAGGCTGGCTTGCTGGCGCTCGCTGGAAGGCGGTCGCCACCAGGGCCAGGAGGATGGGAATCTGTAGGAGAGTCAGTACGACACACGAGCCTAGGCTCAGGTGGAAGAGACCGGGGTGCGCTCGGACCTGAGCGGCCGTGTCGCCGAGGCTGGCGAGGTAGATCATGCACGCA
>PMIX01000369.1 GCA_003158395.1 Myxococcales bacterium
TCGCGCCTCGGCGGGATGCTGAACCACTACTATCGGGAGGCCGCATGAGTCTCGGCGATCAGTTTTCGGACAGCAACGGGCACATCACACATCCATCGCCGCTTGGCTACCAAGGCTGCGACAGCAAACGCGAACGACGAATAGTGGCCCGTCAGCTGATCCTCATGGCCTATGCGGGCATGGCGGCCGAGCGTCTGGTCGATCCAGATGCGCCCGACTGCCACGGCGCCAGCGACGAGAGGAATGCATTCCAACTCTCCCGGACCTACCGCGTTCAACCGCGACACTTGTCTTTCGTCGGGGATGCTCAGCACTGGGAGTTCCTGGGCCGCCTTCAGAACAAAGCCCGTGGCCTTGTACTCCGGTTGCGCGCGCCGATAGCAAGACTTGCCGATGAACTGTTGTCCCGAACGACGCTCACCTGGCTCGAGGTGGAGGCGGTCGTCGGCCCCCTGATCCCCATGCGCTAGTCGTGGGCCTCGCTCGCCGGGGCCACCGAGCAGCCATCCCGGTTCCGCTTCTGCGTGTCAGAGCCTCGTGTTACCGTTAGCCTCGCTGACGTTCGCGTCAGCGAGGCTGCGCGTGCAGCCAAGCGGTCGAGGATGCCCTATCTCCTTTCCCTGACAGACATCACAAGCTCACAGCCGAGATGTGTCTTGGCGAACGATAGGCAGGCAACCGGAGTCGGCACATGAGCGCCAAGAGTATGGACATATTCTCGCTGCGCGACTCGGTCGTCGGCGAGTACAAGAAATTCGCCACTTCCTTCACGACCATCCACGCCGAGGATATCCGGCGGCAGGTCGAGGCGATCTATGCGGGCGACCGCTACTGGCCGGAGCCGCTGATCCAGGTCAACCCTAACTACCGGCGGTCTACGACCGTCGACAAGCTGGTTGCCTCGGGCGCGCTCGAGCCCCTCTGCGCCGAAATCTTTCGGACACGGCCGACCGGAAGCCCGGCCGGCGAATCGCTGTCTCTCTACAAGCACCAGGAGCAGGCCATCGCCCTCGCGTCGCAGGGCGAGAGCTTCGTTGTGACGACCGGCACCGGGTCCGGAAAATCCCTGTGCTTCTTCATCCCCATCGTGAACGCGGTTCTCGCGGAGAAGCGCCACGACCCGCGTCCGCGCACCCGAGCGATCATCATCTATCCGATGAACGCGCTGGCGAACAGCCAGGAGGAGGAGCTGGAAAAATTCGTCGGGAATGTTTCCGGGCGCGCCCCGGTCACTTTCGCCCGCTACACCGGCCAGGAGGACAGCGAAGAGCGGCAAAGGATCTCCCAGAACCCCCCGGACATTCTCCTCACGAACTTCATGATGCTCGAACTCCTGATGACCCGTCAGGATGAACTCGACCGCCGCGTGATGGGGAATTGCGCGGGTCTTCGTTTTCTTGTTCTCGACGAGCTGCATACCTATCGAGGCCGACAGGGCGCGGATGTCGCGCTTTTGGTTCGCCGGGTGCGCGAGCGGCTGGCGCCGGAGAGGCTGCAATGTGTGGGCACCTCGGCAACGATGGCCAGCGAGGGATCGATCGAGGGCAAGAACCGTCTTGTCGCAGACGTTGCCTCTAAGCTTTTTGCCGTCGCGATTCCTGAGAGCAACGTGATCGTCGAGACCCTCGAACGGGTGACCGACTCGGCCCAGACCTCGGAGTCGGTTCGTCCAGCGCTTGGGCGCGCGGTCGACGCGGGTATTCCGCAGAACATCACGGACGCTGATCTCCGTTCGCACCCGCTCGCGATCTGGGTCGAGACAGAGCTGGGGGTCAAGTGGTCACCAGAGGACCAGCGCTGGATACGCGCCCGCCCTCTCACGGTCACTGAGGCCGTCAAGGCGCTGGCCAACGCTGCGTCTCGGGACGAGTCGGCTTGCCGGCAGGCGCTCCGGGATCTGCTCCTGGTTTCCTCCTTGCCCGAGATTGAGCGGACGGGATCCCCAGATGCAAACGGGCGAGGTTTCTTCGCCTTCAAGCTACATCAGTTCATTTCGGGCGCTGGCCACGCCTTCTCGACCCTGGAAGCGCCGGGGCGCCGTGTCGTGACGGTGGACGGCCAACAGTTTTTGCCTGGCGATCAGGACAAGAGGTTGTATCCGACGCACTTCTGTCGCCACTGCGGCCAGGAGTACCATCCCGTGCGCCTCACGGGCGTCGCCGGTGAACGACTCTTCCTCCCACGCGACATAGACGATGCGCCGCCCCGGCGCCCCGACGGGGACGACGCGGATGTGGAAGAAGAACACGACGACCGTGACATCTTCGGTCTTCTCACTCCTCACAGCTCGGACGCGGAGTTCACGTTTGGCGATCGGGAAGAGGACTACCCGGAAACCTGGCTCGACTACGATGCCGCCGGCCGTCCTCGGATCAAGTCGCACTATCGCGCTGCCAGGGCACGCGAGGTATTCGTCGAGCCCACGGGCAAGGCGGGTACCGGCATTCGCGCGTGGTTCCTTCCGGGAAAATTCCGTTTCTGTCTACGCTGTGGCGATACTCAGGGACGGGCGGGCAAGGACCGGAACCGACTTGCATCGCTCTCTGCCGAAGGCCGAAGCTCTGCGACGACGGTGCTGGTTGCCAGCGTCCTCCGCTGGATGCACGGCGAGGACTCGGGGCTGGACGAGTTCAAACGCAAGATTCTGGGCTTCTTGGACAACCGCCAGGACGCAGCGTTGCAGTCTGGCCACTTCAACGACTTTCTGTTCGTCAGCCTGATCCGGGCCGGGTTCCTGGGCGCCCTCGGTGCAGCCGGGCCAGGTGGACTGTCCAGCGACCAACTGGGCCTGGCCCAGCAACGCGCGCTGGGGTTTGACCGCCCGAGTCCCGAGATTCGCGGGGAATGGTTGCAGGAGCCGACCCTCCGAGGTTTCAACCTTCAGGACGCCGAGGCCACGCTGCGGCAGGTGCTCGCCTATCGAGTCTGGTTCGACCAGCGCCGAGGTTGGCGGTTCACCAACCCCAATCTCGAGCAGCTCGGCTTGGTCAAGGTCGACTACGAGGGCATCGAGGCGCTGGCGGCTGACCAGGAGTTGTTCGCAGACTGTCCAGAAGTCCTTCGGCGCGCCTCCCCGGAGGTGCGTGTCCGGGTCTACCGAGAACTCTTGGACCACTTGCGGAAGGGTATGGCCGTCCGCAGCCAGGTGCTTGAGGCCACCACGATCGAGCAATTGCTGGCCAAGTCGCACAGCCGATTGCGCGCACCCTGGGGTTTCGGTCTTGACGAGAGGCCGCCGCGAGCGCGCTGGTTGATGGTCGATCCACCCTCGCGGCGGGATACCAGTCTTCGCGACGAGGATCTGATCGTTCGTGGAGGCTCGCGCAGCGCGCTTGGAAGGATGCTCCGATCTTCCAAACTTTGGGGCGACGATAGGGGTGTCCGTGACCTGAAGGCTGGAGATTTCGATGCTCTTGTGAATGCGCTCCTGGCAGCCGCGTCGAAACACGGCCTGGTCTCCGACGAGGTCACGCCGTTCGACAACCAGATTGGCTGGAAGCTGAACGATGCATGTGTGCGCTTTCGAGCAGGCACGCCCAAGATCGATCCTGCGCATCCGAACCAGAATGCTTACTTCCGCGATCTCTACGCCAACTTGGCCGAACTGCTTCGGCAGCCGGGCCATCCGCTGTTCGGTTTTGAAGCGCGAGAGCACACCGCCCAGGTCGATGGTGACAAGCGCAAAATCCGGGAGAAGCGTTTTCGCTACGGGGAGAAAGAGCAGAGGGAACTTGCGGCGGACGAAAAGCTGCTGCGCGATCTGGGCGAAGCGAACCGATTCTTGCCCGTGCTTTTCTGCTCGCCAACCATGGAGTTGGGCGTCGACATTTCGGCTCTCAATGCCGTGTACATGCGGAACGTTCCCCCCACGCCGGCCAACTACGCCCAGCGCAGCGGCCGGGCGGGACGCAGTGGGCAAGGTGCCCTGGCGCTGACCTACTGCTCTGCCCAGGGCCCGCACGACCAGTACTTCTTCCGCGATCCGAAGGAGATGGTTCACGGCGAGGTTCGTCCGCCGTTGCTGGATCTGGCGAATCGTGACCTGGTGGAGAGCCACCTGCAGGCCGTGTGGCTCGCATGTTGCGAAAATCCCCTTGCGGCGTCGATTTCCGAATTGTTGGTCCTGCAGAATCCGACGCGGCCGCTTCGTCCGGACGTGCGTGGGCCGCTGGCCGAGCCACGTGTGGCCCACGAGGCGAAGGAGCGCATCAAGCGCGTGCTGGATCTTCTGGCCGATGATCTGACCCCAGTCTTCGCACCCTGGTTCTCAGGACGTGACGAGTACGCTGCGGCGGTTGCCGACGGAGCATTGGCCCGCTTCGAGGAATCGTTCGATCGGTGGCGTGACCTGTTCTCTGCGGCCGAGCAACAGCGCGACGCTGCTCGGCGCACGATGGACGACTACGCCGCTCCACAGAAAGAGAAGCGCGCCTCCAAGAGCCGCCATGCCCAGGCCATGGAGCAACTCGACCTGCTCCAGAAGGGGACCAGCAGCCTTTCCAGCGATTTCTATACCTACCGCTATCTGGCCACTGAGGGCTTCCTGCCCGGCTACAACTTC
>PMIX01000302.1 GCA_003158395.1 Myxococcales bacterium
GGCTGGGTGAGGCCGTTCTCCGGGCCGACCACGTGCACGATGCCCTGCTCGCCATTTTCCGGCGCGAAGTAGCGGATGCCGTGTTTCTTCACGCTCGCTTCCAAGGCGCGCAGCATGTCCTCGGCCAGGGAATCCTGATAGGGACGCAGTTGGCTTGCGGTGGGAATAATGTGATCCACCGTGGCAAAGGTGCGCTCGGGGAACAGCACCTTGAGTTTGCGCTCCTCGAGCATGCTAAAGGCCTGCGGCGAGGTCACCTCGTGGATCAGATGCAGCCCCATGAAGAGCTGGACCTGTCCCGATGGCAGGCGACCCACGGTGTGGCTGTCGAAGACCTTCTCGTACAGTGTCTGGCCCATTGGCTCTATCTCCTTTCTTTGACCGATTCCGCGTAATGCGTAAGACTCTGCGCCAGGCGGGTCCCGAAGCGGGTGAAGGCGTCCAACCCAGCGCTGTCGAACCGATTCCACACGCACCGGATGGCAGCCTCCCGCTCCCGGCGCAAACCCTCGATGCAGCGCTTTCCCTTGGCGGTCAGCTCGTATCGGCGTTGCCGGCCGTCACGGGCGCCCAGCCGCACCGAAACCAGATCCTTGTGCAGGAGCTGGCGCAGGATCTTGGAGACCGCCGCTGCCGAGCTTTCGCGCTGCTTGGCAAAAAGGCTGGGCATGAAGTGCTCGCTGGAGATCTCCTCCAGTGCGGCCCACTGCTGGTCGCTCAACCCCACGGAGCGGGCGAGCTGCTGGCGCCGCTCGGCAAACAGATCGGTCAGACGCTGCAAGCAGGCGATGGCGGCGTGAACGCGAGGTGCCTGCTTGGTTGACATCGGTAGATAGTAAACCTTGGTTAACTATAAAGTCAACTGTTCTCTTTGGGGGTCAGGACGGCGTGCCTTCGGACGACTCCAGCGTGCTGGTTGACCGGTGCGTAGGCATGGGCCCAGTGACCGTCGGCGGCGTCTTCTGCTGCCCGTAGGACGGCGAAGGGCCGGTCCTGTCGGTCGACGGGCGCCGTCGTCCGAGCCTGTCTTCGTCACTATCTTCTGTGCGTGGGCCGTCGGCCATGGTGAAATCCGGGCATGACGATGAAAATTCTTTTTGTCGGTGGTTCGGGGAACATCTCCACCGCGTGCTCACGCCTTGCCGCAGAGCGCGGCATCGAGCTGGTGCATTTCAACCGGGGCCTGCGCCGGGTCGACTTGCCGCCCAGCGTGCGCACCATCCACGGCGACCTCCACGACCGGCGCGCCATGGCGCAAGCGCTGGCTTCCGAAGCGTTCGACGTGGTGGTCAACTGGATCGTGTTCGACCCGGCAGAGGCGGCCGCCGATGTGGAGATGTTCGCCGGCAAGGTCGGGCAGTACGTGTTCATCAGCACGGCCACGGTCTACCAGAAGCCGCCGCAGCACTACATCGTCCACGAGGAAACGCCGCTCGCCAACCCTTTTTGGGAGTACGCGCAAAAGAAGATTGCCACCGAGCAGTTCTTCATGGAGGCACACCGACGGCACGGATTCCCTGTCACCATCGTGCGGCCCTCGTTCACCTACGGCGACACCTGGGTTCCTACGGCTTTTGGTGTCGATTTCACTTCCTTGCATAGGCTGCGTCGCGGGCTTCCGCTGGTGGTCCACGGCGACGGCACCTCTCTGTGGGTGATGACCCACGCCAGCGATTTTGCCAAGGGTTTGCTCGGCCTCTGTGGCAGGCGCGAAGCCGTGGGCGAGGCATTTCACATCACCTCCGACGAGGTCCTGACCTGGAACCAGGTCTATGAATGCATCGCCGCTGCGACCGGCACGCAGCCCCGGCTGGTCCACATCCCCTCGGACTTCATCGCGAAGGTGGATCCAACCATCGGCGCCGGACTCTTGGGCGACAAGGCGCACTCACTCGTTTTCGACAATAGCAAAATCAAACGCTTCGTGCCCGAGTTCCGCTGCACGGTACCCTTGCACGAGGGCATCCGCCGCGCCGTCGCCTGGCTCGACACCCATCCCGAAGCGCAGCGCCTGGACAGCAACGCCGCCGTCGAGAAAATTCTCTCGGCCTGGGATCGGTCGCGCTAGGCGCAAATCAGCCGATCGTAACTTCAGAATCCCCTTACCCGCACCGGCACTGTGCTGGCTCCGCTACTGCCATTCCCGAGCTGCCCGAGGTCATTCAGACCCCAGCAGTAGACCGCACCACCAACGATCACAGCGCAGGTATGAGAGTTTCCACCGCTCAGACTCACAGCCTGGGACCCCGTCAGGTGGGCCGATCCCCGGTCGCGGGAGGCTTGGAAGGCGCGGAAGGCTGCGCATCGGGCGGTGATGCGGATGGCTCAGTCGGTTCATCAAACGCGTACTGGAATTCGCCGTTTGTCGCTGTGGTCGCGACGCGGGTGACGGCCTTGCCTTCCATCATACGGGTCAGCAACTCCTGGCTGATCCGCGGCAGCAGGGTGTTGGTCAAGATCGAGTCGATCATGCGCGCGCCGCTCTCCAACTCGGTACAACGGCTGACGATCAGCTTGACGACTTTGTCGTCGAAGGTGAACGGAATGCGGTGGCTCTCCTGCACGCGCTTGGCCACGCGACGAAGCTGCAAGCGCGCGATGTTGCCGATCATCTGGTCGTCAAGCGGGTAGTAGGGGATGGTGACCATGCGGCCCAGCAAGGCCGCCGGGAAGGTCTTCAGCAACGGCGCGCGCAGCGCCTTGGCGATGTCATCGGAAGAGGGCTGCGTTTCGGGATCCTTGCACACATTCATTATCAGATCGCTGCCCACGTTGGTGGTGAGGAAGATCAGGGTGTTCTTGAAGTCGATGACCCGGCCTTCGCCGTCTTCCATCCAGCCCTTGTCGAAGACCTGGAAGAAGATCTCGTGCACGTCGGGATGGGCTTTTTCGACCTCGTCGAGCAGCACCACGCTGTAGGGACGCCGCCGAACCGCCTCGGTCAGCACGCCGCCTTCGCCGTAGCCCACGTAGCCAGGAGGCGAGCCCTTGAGCGTGGACACGGTGTGCGCTTCCTGAAATTCGCTCATGTTGATGGTGATGGCGTTCTGTTCACCGCCGTACAGTGTCTCGGCCAAAGCCAGTGCGGTTTCGGTTTTCCCGACGCCTGAAGGCCCGGCCAGCATGAACACGCCGATGGGCTTGCTGGGGTTTTCGAGCCCGGCGCGCGAGGTCTTGATCCGGCTGGCGATCATCTCCAGGGCGTGGCCCTGACCAATCACCCGCTGGCCAAGCGTGTCGGCCAGCTTCAACACGGTTTCGATTTCATTCTTCACCATGCGGCCCACCGGGATGCCGGTCCAATCGCCCACCACGGAAGCCACTGCCTGCTGATCGACGGTGGGCAGAATGAGGGGTTGCTCGCCTTGCAGCCTGGCAAGCGTGTCCTGTGCCGCCCGCAGCTTGTCCAGCCAGGTGGATCGATCGGCCGGGTCAGTGCTCGCCTTGGTCGGGGCAGGCGCTTCCGGCTTCTTCTCGGACGCTCCGGCCTTCGCCGCGTCGTCTACACCTTCGACCTTCGCAGCTTGTCCACGCAGCTTGCCCCGTAGTTCGAGAATCTCATCGACCAGCTTCTTTTCCGCTGCCCAACGCTCTTCCAGGCCGGCCAATCGCTGCCTTTCCGCCTGTAGTCTTTCCTGAGCGTTTTTCTCTCGGCCGGCGGCGTCGTGGATCCCGAGGGCCGCCTCGCGACCGATGATCCCCAGCTCGGTGTCGAGCGCCTGGATGCAACGGCGGCTGTCATCGACCTCGGGCGGCACCGCGTGCTGGCTGATGGCGACCCGGGCACAGGAGGTGTCGAGCAGACTGACGGCCTTGTCAGGCAACTGGCGGGCTGGAATGTAGCGGTGGGACAGCTTGACCGCCGCCTCAAGCGCCTCGTCCAGCACGAGAACCCGATGGTGTTTCTCCAGCGCGGATGCCGTCCCTCGCATCATGAGCAGCGCCTTGGTCTCGTCGGGTTCGCCCACCTGCACCACCTGGAATCGCCGGGTGAGCGCCGGATCCTTCTCGATGTGTTTCTTGTACTCGGCCCAGGTGGTGGCTGCGATGGTGCGCAACTTGCCCCGGGCCAGGGCCGGCTTGAGCAGGTTGGCCGCGTCCCCTGTGCCCGCTGCGCCTCCCGCGCCAATCAAGGTGTGGGCCTCGTCGATGAACAGGATGATGGGTTGCGGAGATGATTGAACCTCGTCGATGACCTGGCGCAGGCGGTTCTCGAACTCACCTTTCATGCTGGCGCCAGCCTGCAGAAGCCCTATGTCTAGTACCCGAAGCGACACGCCCTTCAAGGGAGGCGGCACGTCGCCGCTGGCTATGCGCTGGGCGAATCCCTCGACCACCGCGNNTTGTTCTGCCGCCGGCGCATGAGGATGTCGACGATCTGCCGAATCTCCTCGTCGCGCCCCACGATGGGATCCATCTCTCCACTTCGCGCACGCTCAGTCAGGTCGACCGAGAACTTGCGCAGGGCTTCCTGCTTGCCCATCGCAGCCGGAGGCATCGCCCCGCTGGATTCCCCGGGCGCGACGCCCCCGCCCACCTGGAACCCGTCGTTGGCGCTCATGGTTTCCTCGGGCGAACCCTTCGTNNTCGCACCTGCGACTCACCGAAAAGTAGGGTGCCGTAGACCCAGCCGCGTTCGACGGCTTCCTCCATGCGGGGTGACAGATCGGAGATCGATGTGGCCCCGCGCGGAAGCTGGTCCAGGGCCGCCGTCATGTCGCGCGCCAGGCGGGAGGGCTCGATGCCAAACTCACGCACGATGTGTTGCACGTCCGAATCGGGCACCTGCAGGATCTGATTGAACCAGTGGACCAACTCGACATAGGGATTGCCACGCAGCTTGCAAAAGACCGTGGCGCTTTCGATGGCTTTGTAGGCCAGGCTGTTGAGCTTGCCAAAGAGAGAAACGCGCGTGATTTCAGACATCCTCGGTCGTCCTCCTACTCGTCAGGTTTCGTGCTTGAAAACCGAATTCACGGGCCCGGACTCGGCTACGAATCTTCGCTTCAGGGGCGTCAGGATCACGTCTTGCCTGCGCTGGCCCTCCGGGCATCGCCCGAGCCATGAGGTCCAGCCCACCCACGACGATCGCCCAAGCCGGAAAGGTTTCTTCACTCGGCGTTCAAGATGAAGGCGCACATCCCAGTTCAGCGAGTCGCCGGTGTAGTTGCGCACCAGGGCGACTAGGCGCCGCAACCTCGCGCCTCCGGGCAGCAGGCTATGGAAGTCGTCTTCGTGCAGGGGCCCGAAGACGATGCGAAACTTGCTTTGGCGTTGCCAGGTTCGGGCGCCGACTACCGTGCTCTGGCCCAGAACGCCGGCGCGGAACGAACGACCCAGCCGCCAACGCGCTTCCGGGGGCAGCGCCAACCATTCGCCCGAGAACTCCTCGATCTTGACCGGCAAGCCGAAGAATGCACCCACGATGGCGGTCAATCCCTCACAATTGCGCGGTTGCGCGGCAAAGCGACCGGCGAAGTACAGCTTGGCCCGATCCGGAAATCGGTCGCGATTGCGAACCGATGGCATCCCCAAACCGAGCAGCGAGCCGAGGTAGGTGACAAAGCGGTCCTCAGCGGGTCGGTCGAGGCTGACCGTGGGCTGAGCGTCAGCCCAGGCGCGATAAAAGAGGGCGAGCATTCGGTGGTGAAAGATGTCGAGGAAGCGGACCAGCGCGAAGTCGCCCGCGTTGCGCGTACGGTCCCGCGCGTAGTCGGTCAAGTGGATGGGCAAGGGTCCGTTGGGCCCGAGCACGCCGAGGAAGTGAACCGAAAGACGCGGCGGCCTGCCGCCAGCCGATCGCGCAAAGGACGCCAGGGTCGAGGGGGCGAATCCAAGAAACGGTTCCTGCCCCAGGCGGATCGGGTCGTCGCCAGGGCGGGTGGCTCGGCCCAGGCGCGTGCTCGCCGGACGGGTGCACTCAAGACGCCGCAGAGCATCAAAGAAGTCGAAGCGATAGGGCGCCCTTTCCAGTGCGCGCAGCAGCTTGGCCTCGCGGGCAGAATTCCCTGCGACCGGGAGCCGGGGTTGTGCGGCCAGCACGCCGGCTCCCCCTGCGAGGGCTTCGGGACCGACACCCCCGCCCGGCCCGCCCGCTTGGCGCACGCCCTCGCCAGCGTCCGGGACTTCGGGACGGACGCCCGCC
>PMIX01000089.1 GCA_003158395.1 Myxococcales bacterium
ACCTGCCCGCCCCGGAGCGTGCGGCGCTGGCGCACGACCTCATCGCCAGCCTGGACGCCGAAGACCAGGACCCGCGCGCTGACACCCTCTGGGCCGCCGAGATTGAGCGCAGGGCGCGCGAGGCATCGGACGGCAAGGTCACCTTGATCGACTCGGACGAAGTCCACGCCGAAATCGCCCAACGTCTTCGCGCGCGGACCGGCCGGTGAAGGTCCGTTACCACCCCGATGCGCGCGCCGAGTTGTCGGCCGCGGCAGAGTGGTATGAGGAGCGCCGCCCAGCGCTCGGCTAAGACTTCCAAACTGAAGGCCGCGCTGGCCCGGCGTGGGCGTCGAGGTTCGCCGGTTCAAGCTGACCCGCTTTCCGCACTGCCTGGCGTTTCAGGTGACCGGCGACGCCATCGCCGTGATCGCCGTTGCTCACCAGAGCCGGGCACCGTTCTACTGGCGCGACAGGGCGAAGTGATCACCATCCCCGACGAGATCCTGCTGGCGCGAAAGGCCCTTGTCGATCTGTCGGACATGTGATGACCTAGCGGTCAGCGAGGCACCTCATGGCACGTCAAGAGCGACAGATTCTCTTCAAGCGAATTGAAGAACTGCGCGGGGGCAGAACTCTCGTGTGCTTCCTGAATTTTGATCGGGACAGCATCCCTCCCGTCCCAGGGATGGCCACGCAGTTCTATGCCGACGTGAAGGAGCCGTTGTTTAGGGTGCTCAAGGAGTCAGACCCCAAGAAGGGCGTTGATCTATATGTGCATACTCGCGGCGGCGATACGAACTCGGTCTGGCCACTGGTTAGTCTCCTTAGGGAGTTTGACCCAGCCTTCGAGGTCCTCGTACCCTACAGGTGCCACAGCAGCGGAACGCTGTTGGCTCTGGGTGCAAATCGTGTCGTGCTCGGCCCGCTCTCTGAACTGAGCCCCATCGATCCAACGACGGGGAACCAGTTCAATCCCATTGACCCGACGGGCCCTGATCGGCGGCTAGCCATTGCAGTGGAAGATGTCCGTGCCTATCGGACCTTCGTTCAGGATCAGTTTGGGTTGCGTGCCGATGGTGAAGGTGGGTTGTCCAAGGAAGCCGCGGAGAGGCTCGCCCAGTTCTTGGATCGTTTGGTCTCACAGGTCCATCCATTGGCTCTTGGAAACGTTCACCGAGTGCTACAGCAGATCGAGCAGCTAGCGACCAACCTGCTAGCACTGAATTCACGCGGTGATCAAGAAGACGTGGCGAGCATAGTGAAAGCGCTTACGACACGCTTCTATTCCCACCTGCATATGATAAACCGACACGAGGCGCGAGAAATCCTGGGCGACAGGGTCGTGTTCGCCGACCTGGAATTGGCAACGGTACTCGATGAACTGCTTCGGTCCTATGAGGACTCGTTCATGCTCCGGAAACCCTTCGTGCTGCACTCGTTCATGAAGGGAAAGGCTGAGACAGACGTCCGATTTGTTGGCGGCGCCGTGGAAAGCCAGGCATGGTCGTACTTGAATGAGACGAAGGCGACCGTGCGCGTCCACTCAAAGCTGCCGCCCAATGTCCAGGTTCAGATTCCGCTCGGTCAGCCGATGCCTCTGATCACTGGCTTGCCCAGGGAGATCGAAGTAGAAGTGACCGCGCAGGGCTGGAGCCACAACTTGGAGCCACAGGGAGTTACCACATGAGGAACACCTCTTGTTTCGTCGAGATGCAAATCTCCTTGTCCACGGCGGAGGACGCCCGAAACTATTTCTGCGGGGATCAAGGGCCCGTTCAGCCAACGAATGGTGACTGCCCACTCGCACCGGGAACCTACCGCGTCATAGACGGCGCCTTGTTTCGGCTAGTTCCCGGCCTGCCACCTGGGCTTCCCTATCATCGCAGCCCTGACCCGCGTGGATGATCCGGTCCGCCTACCAGCAACTGGCGCTCGTCGATACCTCCGCTGTAGTTGCGTTGCACGATCCTAACGATCAGTTCCACGTTGCTGCACGTCACTTCTTCAGCGTCGAATCCGGCCTGGCCTGGGGGGCGGTTAATGTGACTACGCATGAATGCTATACCCATGTCCGATACAGGGCCTCGTTTGAGGCAGCCATGGAACATTACGACTTCATGCGCTGTCCGATGATCCGGCTACTCGAATTCGTGCCTGACGATGAACGGGCGGCCGAGAGCCTTTTGCGCCGATACGCAGAGCATCCCATCAGCTATCACGACGCGCTCTGTGCTGCGGTGATGCTTCGTCTAGGCATCTACAGAATCTTCACATTCGACCATCACTTCAGCATCTTCGGGTTTGAGGTTCTGCCAGGCTCGCTGGCGTAGGTCTTGTTTTCGCGCCTCTTTCGGGCGTCTAGTCAGCCCTCTCCGACTTGCGCACACCCAGGCGGGCTTTGGCTAGAAGCGCTATGATGTCCGCTGCCCATCGCTGGACGCGCTGCCATGCCCCCCTCTCCCGAACTCTTCACCCGCAAGACCCGCATCGATCCCAAACTCGATGCGCGCGGGTGGCGGTGTGTGAAGGCGCCCTCGCCCACCGGTGCGTGCCGGATCGAGGAGCACCCCACAGCGCACGGGCCGGCGGACTATGCGCTTTTCCTCAACGGCAAGCCGGTGGCTGTCGTCGAGGCGAAGAAGACGGCGGTGGATCCGCAGAATGTCCTCACCCAGGCGGAGCGGTACGCGCGCGGGCTCGCTGATAGCCCTTACGACTTCGACGGGATCCGCGTGCCGTTCCTGTACTCGACCAACGGCGAGCAGATTTGGTTCAGGGACGCGCGCAAGCCGGAAAGCCGATCCCGGCGCGTGGCTGACTTCCACACGCCAGAGGCACTGGGCGAGATGCTGTCGCGGGACTTCGACGTGGCGTGCAGGCGCCTGCTCGAACTGCCCAACGCTGGCGAACGGTTGCGGCCGTACCAAAGGCAGGCCAACACTGCCACCGAGCGGGCCATCGCCGAGCGCAAGCGCAGCCTGCTGCTGGCCATGGCCACCGGCACGGGCAAGACGTTCACGGTCGTGAATCAAGTCTACCGCCTGATGAAGACTGGCGTGGCCAAGCGGGTGCTTTTCCTGGTCGACCGGCGCGCCTTGGCGGCGCAGGCGGTGCGCACGTTTTCCAGCTTCGACGCCGAACCGGGGCAGAAGTTCAATCAGGTCTATGAGGTCTACAGCAACCGCTTCCAGCGCGAGGACTTCGACGAAGACGAAAAGTTCGACTTCACCTTGATGCCCAACGAGTACCTGACCGCGCCAAACGTAGGGCATGCCTTCGTCTACGTCTGCACCATTCAGCGCATGGCGATCAACGTGCTCGGCCGCGACGCCATCTTCGGCGTGGGCGACGAGGCCTTCGATACCGATGTGGATCGCCTCGACATCCCCATCCACGCCTTCGANNACCGGCTACTTCGGCGCGCCGGTGTTCCACTACAGCTACGAGCAGGCGGTAAGCGAGGGCCACCTTGTCGACTACGACCTGATCTCGATCCGCTCTGACGTGCGCATGACCGGCGTCTTCTTGAAGGAAGGCGAGCAGGTCGAGCGCGTGGATACCGAGACCGGCGCGCGCCAGCTCGACCTGCTGGAGGACGAGCGCCAGTTCGACCCCACCGAGATCGAGCGCAAGATCACCGCGCCCGACTCGAACCGGAAGATCGTCGACGAGGTCAAGAAGTACGCCCTGGCCCACGAGCAGGAATTCGGACGCTTTCCCAAGACCCTGATTTTTGCGGCCAATGACCTGCCCCACACGTCGCACGCGCAGCAGATCGTGCAACTCTGCCGCGACGCCTTCGGCCGCGGCGACGCCTTCGTCGAGAAGATCACCGGCACCGTAGATCGGCCGCTTCAGCGCATCCGCGAATTCCGCAACCGCCCCAATCCGTGCATCGCGGTGACGGTGGACCTGCTGACCACCGGCGTGGACATCCCCGATCTTGAGTTCCTGATCTTCCTGCGCCCGGTGAAGTCGCGCATCCTGTTCACGCAGATGCTCGGCCGCGGCACGCGCAAGGGCGAGCGCCATCCCGACAAGTCGCACTTCACCGTCTTCGACTGCTTCGACGGCACCCTGTTCGCCTATTTCCGCCAGACCTCCGACGAAACCAGCGACTACCCTGCCCCACCCACGCGCGACCTCGCCGAAATCGTCGAGGACGTCTGGCAGAACCGGGATCGCGAATACAACACGCGCTGCCTGGTCAAGCGCCTCCAGCGTATCGACAAGCAAATGTCAGCCGACGCGCGCGAGCAGTTCGCAGCCTTCGTGCCCGACGGCGATCTCTGCCGCTTCGCCAGCGGCCTGCCCGCATCCTTGCGCCAGGACTTCACCGGCACCATGCAGCGCCTGCGCGATCCCAATTTCCAGAACCTGCTCGAATCCTACCCGCGCGCGCATCGGACCTTCTTGGTCGCCGACGGGGTCGAGGACCAGGTTTCCTCGCGGCCCATGCTGCGGGATGCCGAACGCCCTGAAGACTACCTGGAAGGCTTCGCCCGCTTCGTGCGCGACAACCGCGCGCAGATCGAGGCGATCCGCATCCTGCTCGACCGCCCGGCGGATTGGAACGTGAACGCCCTGCGCGAGCTGCGCACGCTACTGACGCAAAGCCAGCGATTCAACGAGAAGCAGCTCCAGGAAGCCCATCGCATCCGCTACCAGCGGGCGTTGGTGGACGTGATCTCGATGGTCAAGCACGCCGCCGACGAGGGCCAGCCGCTCTTGACCGCCGACGAGCGCGTGACGCGCGCCCTCGCCCGCCTGACCGCCGGCCAGACCTTCACGCCCGACCAGCAAGCCTGGCTGGATCGCATCGGCCAAGCCCTGCGCGAGAATCTTTCGCTCGAACCGGATGACTTCGGCATCCTGCCCATTCTCGACCGCGCCGGCGGCCTCGCCGCTGCCCGCCGCGCCTTCGGCAAGAATTTCGACGACTTGATCCGTGACCTGAACGGCGCAGTGGCGGCATAGTTTGGAGGGCGGCGTGGGTCGATCATCCTTTGTAGCACCGTGGTTCATCTACTACTTCCAAAGGCACCGCGACGACGATGCCTCGTGTTCCGTTCCGGGCCGAGAGTTTCTGGCTGATTGTCCGACCAAGGTTCAGGCCACAATGAAGGCGGTATTGATGGCCGTCGCTGCCGCGCCGCCACCCGCGTTCAGTGGTGGCGGCAAATGGGAGGCCATGCACGGTGACATGGGAGGGTTCTACGAGGTCCGGGTCGATGGACCGCAACGCCGCCATTTTCGCCTGTTCTGCCTGCTCGAACGCCACGGAGGCACCGTGGGGCTGGATGGTCCCAGCATCGTGATCATCACGGGCAAGTCCAAACCCTTCCTGACCGAGCTGTCCGACGAAGACTACAAGAAGGTTCGCGCACTCGGCGACGAATTCAGGCGGCGAGTCCCGAGGAGCGTGGAGCGGGGCTAGGCGCCTGCGCTACCCGGCCTTGTGGTACCGCGCGGGCTCTACGTCATGAAGCTCCATCGCCATGTCGAGGGCGGTCGCAATCTTCAGCAGGGTCGTGAGCGTTGGATTCTGGCCGTCGGCCGAGAGAAGTCTGCGCATTACAGCCGGCTCAGCCCCGATTCGTCGCGCCAGTTCGGCCTTGCTCAGCCCGCGCCGTATTCGCGCCTTGTCCAGTCCGTGCAGAAACGCGTTGGTCGCCCTGTCGACGGACGCGATCTCGGTGCGTGCGGCGTGAAATTGACGCGCGAACTTCGGATCCCGAAGTTGTTCATCGAGTTCCAAGTCGAACGAGGTTTTGACGCGCTTGGCGCCTCCGTCACGCATGCGATCAGCGTATCTTATACGCTACGGACGTCAAGGGCGATCCAGACATGGCTTTGTTGCCAATGATCCGCCCCCATTCGGTCCGCCGGACGAGGGCGCGGCGAAGCCGCGGGGGCTGGTGTAGGGCGTGGCGGACCCGAAGTGCCCTGGACTGAGAAGGTTGGGATGAGGGGTCCGGCAGCGTACAATCGCCGCCGAAATGACCGACGTTGTCCAGAAACTCTGGGGCTTCTGCCATACCCTGCGCCACGACGGCATCGACTATGGCGACTACATCGAGCAGATCACCTATCTGCTGTTCCTGAAGATGACCGACGAGAAGGGCCTCGATTTCACCAAGCTGAAGGTCGAGCGTCAGAAGAAGGTCGAGGTAGTGGACTGCTCGTGGGCAAACTTGGTCTCCCAGTCAGGCAACGACCTCGTGAACCAGTATGTGGATACGCTGCGAGCCTTGGGCGCACAGCCCGGCATGCTGGGCGACATCTACGCGGGTGCGCAGTCGCGCTTCAACAATCCCGTCAACCTCAAGCGCCTGGTCGGCCTCATCGACGAAACCGAATGGACCGAGCTGGGCGTGGACGTGAAGGCCGCCGCCTACGAGGGCTTGCTGGAAAAGGCCGCCAGCGAGGGCAAGAAAGGCGCGGGCCAGTACTTCACCCCGCGCGTGCTGATCCAATCGATCGTCCGCTGCATGAAGCCCGACCCGCGCAAGGCGCGCGACTTCACGGTCTGCGATCCGGCCTGCGGCACGGGAGGCTTTCTGGTCTCTGCCTACGAATGGCTGGCCGCCGAAAGCAAGGGGGGAGCCCTCGACCGCGACGTGGCCAAGCGGGTGAAGCGGTCGACCTACCACGGGCAAGAACTCGTCCCGCGCCCGCGTCGCATGGCCCTGATGAACCTGTACCTGCACGGCATCGAGCCCACCATTCATCTGGGAGATTCCATCGATCAGCCGCCGTCAAGCGACCGCTTCGACGTGATCCTGACCAATCCGCCCTTCGGCACCAAGGGCGCCAACCAGAATCCCGTGCGCGAAGACTTCACCGTCGCCACCTCGAACAAGCAGCTCAATTTCGTCCAGCACGTGCTGACCATCCTCAAGCCCGGTGGCCGCGCCGCCGTGGTCCTGCCCGACAACTGCCTGTTCGCCGACCAGGCCGGCGAGGTGTTCAAGATCCTGACCGAGGACGCCGACCTGCACACCGTCCTGCGCCTGCCCCGCGGCACCTTCACCCCTTACAGCCAGGGTGTGAAGGCAAACGTGGTCTTCTTCACCAAGGGCCGCCCCACCGAGACCGTCTGGATCTACGACGCCCGCACCAACGTGCCCGGCATCACCAAAAAGGATCGCCCGCTCGTTCCCGCCCACTTCGCCGAGTTCGACAAGTGCTTCGGCTCCGACCCCAACGGCACCGCCAAGCGCAAGCCCTCCGACTCGAAGGAGGATCGCTGGCACAGCTTCCCCATCAGCGAGGTGAAGGATCGCCAGTTCAAGCTCGACGGCTTCAAGTGGCTGAAAGAGGACTCCCTCGACGATGCCGACGACCTGCCCGAACCCGAAGATCTGACCGGCGATGCCATCGAGGAATTGCAAGGCGCCGTCGCCGATCTCGGCAAAGTGCTGGCGCTGCTGGAGAATGGAAACGGGAACGGCAAGGCCGCGGGGAAGTCGGCGCGATGAGCGAGGTGGAACTGCCGGAGGGCTGGGACGAGGCCCTGATGTCCGATGTGACCGCTGATGTCCCCAGCGAAGATCCCGCTCGTGACCCCGACAGAGTGTTCGCGTACATCGACATCTCGGCGATAGACAATCGACGCTTCGCGATCACAAGCGATGAGGTCAAGGAATTCCGCGGTCGCGACGCACCATCACGAGCCCGGCGACCGGTGCGACCTGCGGACGTGCTCTACTCGAACATCCGCACATACCTGCGCAACATTGCCCTCGTAGAAGCCGGCGTCCCAGCCGATCTTTGTTCGACCGGATTTACGGTCCTGCGATCAAACGGCGTCATCGAACCCGAGTACCTGTTTCGGTGGGTCCTGACGGAGGAATTCCTGGAACTGATCTCACCGCACGAAACGGGAACGCATTACCCGGCCACATCAGACCGTGCCGTGAGAGCGCTTCCGATCCGCGTCCCGCCTCTCGCCGAGCAACGGCGGATCGTCGAGAAGGTCGAGGCGCTGCTGGCCCAGGTCAACGCCGCCCGCGCCCGCCTCGCCAAAGTCCCCACCATCCTGAAACGCTTCCGCCAATCCATCCTCTCCGCCGCCTGCTCGGGGCGGCTTTCGGCCGGATGGGATGTGGATACGGTCGCCAACGCGTCCATTCAGGAAGAGGAAATCCCCGAAGGATGGCAGTGGCGCGAACTCGAAACACTGGCCCTTCCAGAATCATCGGCGATTTGTGCCGGACCATTCGGCACGATCTTCAAAGCGCATGACTTTCGCGACGAGGGTGTGCCGATCATCTTCCTGAGGCACGTAGCCCCAGGAGAATACAGAACAGCTAAGCCGGGATTCATGGATCGCAAGAAGTGGGAGGACATTTTCAGGCCGTACTCGGTTTGGGGTGGCGAGCTTCTTGTCGCCAAGCTCGGTGATCCACCGGGATGCTGTGCGATCTATCCGAAGGGCATCGGCCCCGCGATGGTCACACCCGATGTGATCAAGATGTCCGTCGATGAGCGGGGCGCATGCCCGCAGTACCTGATGTACTACCTGAATTCCGAGCCAGCAAGGCAACGCGCATTCGGCGTTGCCTACGGTGCTACCCGACCAAGGATGAACCTCGACATTTTTCGCGCGCTACGCGTTCCACTCCCCCCATTGCCCGAGCAGCACCATATCGTCCGCCGCGTGGACGCCCTATTCAAGCTCGCCGACGCCATCGAGGCGCGCGTGGCCGCGGCCACCGCCCGCGCCGAAAAGATCACCCAGGCGATCCTCGCCAAAGCCTTCCGCGGCGAACTCGTCCCCACCGAGGCCGAGCTGGCCCGCCAAGAAGGCCGCGACTACGAACCCGCCTCCGTTCTCCTGGCCCGCATCCGCGCCACGCACGCAAGCCCTCGCCCCAAGCCGAAGCGTGACCAGATCGCTCGAAGCCGGTAGACTGGCATCCTCGTGCTGACCCGTCTCACCGTCCAGGGCTTCAAGAACCTGCTCGATGTCGACCTGTGCCTTGGGCCGTTCACCTGCCTGGTCGGCGAGAATGCGGTAGGCAAGTCCAATCTGTTCGATGCGATTCGCTTCCTGCACTTGCTGGCCAGCCGCCCCATTCCCGAGGCGGTGAGCAACATCCGCGAGTCGCGCGGACGGCCAGCCCGGCCCGCCGACTTGTTCACGGGCTTCGGTGGAAAACGCGCGGCCGATGAAATCCGCATTGCCGTCGAGATGGTAGTCAAGCCCACGGCGATCGACGATTTCGGCGTCGAAGCCAAGGCCTCGATCACCTCGCTCCGCTACGAGATCGCGTTCGAGCTGGACGGGGCAGAGGATCGCCTGGTGCTGAAAGAGGAACACCTTGCCCCCATCACACTGGGCCAAGCCAGGAAGAACCTCAGCCCTTGGGCCAAGCCGGCCTTTTCGGACTCCGTGCTATTTGGGGCACGCCGAGGGAAGGACTTCATCAGCACCACGGCTGGGCGGATCCAACTGCACCAGGACGGCCACGGCGGCCGCAAGGTACCCTCGGCGGGATCGTCGCGAACGGTGCTCTCGAGCGCCAACGCTGACTTCCCCACGGCCCTGGCGGCCAAACGCGAGATGGAATCGTGGCGGACGCTGCAATTGGAGCCGTCGTCCATGCGAGCGCCGTCCTTGTTCAACGATCCGAAGCAGATCGACGAGCGCGGGGCCTACTTGGCGGCGGCCCTTCAACGACTGGCAAAACGGCGGGGGGCCGATACCTGGGCCGACATCGCGGAGCGGGTTTCGCGTTTGGTGCCCGAGATGGAAGAGTTGCGTGTGGCCACCGACGAGCGGACGGAAACCTACACGGCCGAGATTCGGGGCGCGGATGGCACGTTCCGCCCAGCACGCGCGCTCTCGGACGGGACGTTGCGCTTCTTGGTGCTGGCGGCGTTGGCCGTGGATCCAGAGGCAACCGGCACCCTGTGCATCGAGGAGCCGGAGAACGGCATTCACCCGGATCGGATCGCGGACATGACGACGCTCCTCGACGATCTGGCCGTGGATCCGCAAGCGGCGGTGGGGCCGGACAACCCCTTGCGACAGGTGTTGGTCAATACGCACTCGCCGCTGGTATACAGGCAGGTCCGCCCCCAGGACCGGGTCTTTCTTGAGTCGGTGGATATCGTTCGGGAGAAGATCCGGGGGAGCGCGGTCGCTGTCCGGGTGCCAGCCGGGACCTGGCGCGGAAATCTGGACAACCCGGTGCACCTTTCGGTGCAGCCCGGCCGGACCCAGGCCTGGGAACAGATGGAGTTTCGCTTCCGGGCCGCAGACGAGCCATGACCTCGACCTTGCGCCTGACCCTGCTGGCGGACGGACGCAGTGATGCTTGCTTGCTGGTTCTGTTGCGCTGGTTGGTGGGTGGGGCCGCGCGCGACGTCCAGATCGAGTCCGCCTTCGCGGATCTCGGGTTGGTCCGTGAGCCGCCCAAGACGCTGGACGCGCGCATCCGCGCGGCGGTTGATCTCTATCCTTGTGATCTTCTGTTCGTGCACCGAGATGCCGAGTCTCTGCCAGCCGATGACCGAATCGCCGAGATTCGACGGGCGGTCGACGCCGCCGCGACCGGTGGTCACTGGGTGCCCGTCGTGCCTGTGCGCATGACCGAGGCGTGGCTGCTCGTGGACGAGCGTGCGATTCGGCTCGCCGCTGCCAATCCATCCGGGACGGTTCCACTCAATCTACCCCCGCTCTCGCGCCTGGAAACCCTCCCGTCCCCCAAGCTGGCGCTTCGTGGCGCGCTGGAGGTCGCATCAGGGCGAACCGGGCGCAGGTTGGAGCAGTTCAGGCGAGACATGGGACAACACGTGCAGCGCGTTGCCCAGGTCATGCAGCAGAAAGAGAAGCTTCGCGACCTGGCTGCCTTCAAGCGTCTGGAGAAGGACACACGCGAGGCACTTCGCGGTTTGGCAGAAGGCTGCTGAGCCGAAAAGCTGACCCAGGCCATCGTCGCCTGTCTCTCGCCAAAGCATTCCGCGGCGAACTCGTCCCCACCGAGGCCGAGCTGGCCCGCCAATGCAAGGATGGCGGCCGCGACTACGAACCCGCCTCCGCCCTCCTCGCCCGCATCCGTGCCCGACGCGCTGCCAACGGATCCCAAGACGCATCCCAAGGTCGGACGGGACGCCGCGCTGCTGGCCGGGTATCATCCAGGGGAAACAGGACACGCCGATGATTTCCCTTGTCGAGGCACTCAGCTTTCGCGCGATTCGCCACACGCGGCAACCGCTGGATAGGTTCCAGATCCTCGTGGGGCCCAATGCGAGCGGCAAATCCACCTTCCTCGGCATCGTCGACCTCATGGGCAAGCTGGCCGACTGGCGGGACGACATCACCGAGCCCATGGCGCGGTTGTCCCCGAATTTCCGTGATCTGACCTTCATGCGGGCCGGCGGGCGCTTTGATCTCGCGGTCGAGGCTCGAATTCCCGACCATTTGCGTAAGGACAACGGCAAGGGCGAGCGAAACGGGCCCGAGTTGGTGCGGTATGAAGTTTCGCTGGGTGAAATAGAACGAGGAGGCGTGGTGGGCGTGCTTGGGGAAAACCTGTGGCTTCGGCCCGCGGGAGGCGACGTGCCGGCCCAGAGAACCCTCTTTCCCGATCCGCCGGCTGCGCCTCCCTACCTTGTCCTTCCGGAAGGAGCTCGCAGCCCGAAGGGATGGACAAAAGTCGTCACGAAGACATCAAACAACGACTACTTCTACTCCGAGACGTCCGGCTGGCGAGCGCCGTTCAGTTTCGGCCACAATCGATTGGCACTAGCAAACCTTCCTGAGGATGAGGCCCGATTCCCGGTAGCGGTCTGGTTTCGGCGCTTGCTCACGAGAGGGATCCAACGTCTCGAACTGTCGAGCGAAGCCCTGCGCCGGCCGGCACGCCCCGGAACCTCGACCGAGTTTCTGCCCGATGGCTCCAACCTTCCGTGGGTCGTTGAAAGATTCCGATCCGGCCAACCCGATGCGTTTATCCGTTGGCTGGCCCATGTCCAGACGGCGCTGCCAGACCTAAGCGACATCGACACCGTGGAGCGCGAGGAAGATCGTCACCGGTACTTGCGACTCAGCTACCGCACGAGCCTGCAGGCGCCTTCGTGGACCGTGTCGGATGGGACGCTTCGCCTTCTCGCGCTGACGTTGGTCCCCTATCTCGACATCCCGGATCGCATCTTCCTAATCGAGGAGCCCGAGAATGGCATCCACCCTCAGGCGGTCGAGACGGTGTTCCAGGCGCTCTCGAACACGGGCGATTGTCAGATCCTATGCGCGACGCACTCGCCAGTCTTTTTGTCCCTAGCTGTCCCCAAGCAGATTCTGTGCTTCGCGCGTACCGACGATGGCGCGACGGATATTGTGTCCGGCGACCAGCACCCGCGGCTCGCGCAATGGAAGCGCGATACGGACTTGGGCACTATCTTTGCAGCGGGACTCCTTGGGTGATGCCTTTTCCGCTCGATCTCTATGTCCTGGTGGCGGACCTGGACCAGGAGCAAGCGGTTCGAGCCTTGCTCGAACACAGAACAGCCAGCCTTGGGATCCGGGAATGCCGATTCGAGGCGAGAAAGCATCCGCAACACGATGGCGGCTGTTTTCGGCATGCCCCGGTGTTGCTCCGGACAATGCAGGCCCAGACTGAACACGCCCTGGTCGTTCTGGACCGCGAGGGTTCGGGAGCCGAGGACAAGACGGCAGCTGAAATCGAGGCTGACCTGGAGGGACGGCTGGACGACTCTGGCTGGAACGGGCGTGCGCATGTCGTCGTGATCGACCCGGAGACAGAAATCTGGCTATGGTCGGACTCGCCCCACGTAGCCGCAGTGCTCGGATGGACCGCGGGTGAAGCCGATCTGCGCCAATGGCTCTTCCGGCAAAGCTTCCTTTCAGCCGGCGCCTTCAAGCCTGTCCGTCCCAAGGAAGCCCTGCTCGCGGTGCTGCGCGAAACCCGGGTGAAACCGTCCGCTTCGATCTTCGGCGAGGCGGCCAGGAAGGTCAGCCTCGACCGCTGTCAGGACCGCAGCTTCCTGCGCTTTCGCGAGATCCTGCAGGCGTGGCTTCCAGCCCACGGCACGTAGAGCAATTGTGCGTTGTGACCCCATCGGGACTTGAACCCGAGATTACGCCGTGAGAGGGCGCCGTCCTAACCGCTAGACCATGGGGCCAGTCGTAACTTTCAATTCTCTCACGCTGGATTGTGTTCGGGGACAAGGATTCGAACCTTGATAGCCAGATCCAGAGTCTGGCGTCCTGCCATTAGACGATCCCCGAGTGCTCCACGCCGAGGCGGCCCGCGGCGGGAAGGAAAGTTGTAGCAGCCACGCTGGGCGTGTCAAGACCGGCGGCTGTCTTGCCGCGCCAGTTCTTGCTGGTCCCCAGGATAGATGCTATTCAGGCTCGATTTCGGCGGACCGGGTACCTTGCAGGACACACTATGGAGCTGAGTTTCTGGGCTGCGACCGACGTTGGTCGGAGGCGACAAAGCAACGAGGACAACTTTCTCATCGACAAGAAGTTGTCGCTGTTCGCTGTCGCCGACGGGATGGGTGGCCATGCCTCGGGCGAGATCGCCTCGCAGATCGCGGTCACAAATTTTCGCAACGCGGTGGAGGCGCGCAAGGACCTGCTGGATGCGTACGTACGCCACGAAAATGGCGTCACAGCGCACGACGTCCTCGCGGTGCTGGAAAACGCCGCGCAACTGACTGGGGTCACTATCTTCCAACGCGGGCAAAAAGAGCGCGAGAAGCGCGGCATGGGCACCACCCTGACAGCCCTCTTGCTGCTGGGCGAGCGCGCCTTCATCGCCCATGTCGGCGACAGCCGGGTCTATATGGTACGGCAGAACCAGACCGTGCAGCTGACTGAGGACCACTCGCTGGTCAACGAGCTGATCCGCCACGGCAAGGTCACGCGCGAGTCGCTGGCTGCCTCTCCCTACGCCTCGTACAAGAATGCCGTCACGCGCGCCCTCGGTGTGTACGAGACGGCGCAGGTCGACACGATTGACTTGGAAGTCCTCCCGGGCGACCAGTTCCTGCTTTGTTCGGACGGACTGCACGCCCACCTGAAGGACACCGACGTCATCAGCTTCCTCGCCAGCGACCATGTGACCGTCATTGCGCAGAAGTTGGTTGACCACGCCAACAAGGGCGGCGGCCAGGACAACATCACCGCTGTCATTCTGCGTCTTCAACCCGACTCGACGGATGCGGGGCAGACGCGTGCCCAGGAGCTCAATCGCAAGGTCGAGGTCTTGCGGCAGATGCCGCTCTTCCACCACCTCAGCTACAAGGAAATCCTGCGCGTTCTCTCCGTCACCCAGGTGGTCGATTTCAACACCGGCGACGATATCCTGCACGAGGGTGAGCCGGGCGACGACATGTTCATCCTGCTCAAAGGCAAGGTTCGGCTGCACAAGGACGGGGCCCTCGTCACCTACCTCGGACCGGGCGCGCATTTCGGCGAGATGGCGCTGGTCGACAAACGGCCGCGTTCGGTCAGCGCCTCGGCCGAGGACCGCACCCGCGCCCTGGTGCTTCGCCGCCAGGATTTCAACGACATCATCCGCAACGAGGCGCGGCTTTCGGTCAAGTTGCTGTGGAGTTTCGTGCAGGTGCTGGCGCAGCGCCTGCGCAAGACCACAGCCGACCTCACAGGCGCCCGACAAGAGCTTCCGGACGTGTCCGACGACATTATGTTCGACGAGTAGCCGTCGCCGTCCTATTGCCGATCACCTCTCGGGCTCATCGGCAACCCCGCACACAGTTCACCGACAGGTGCCCTTGCGCATCGACGGATACCGTGACCGCTCCATCCAGGTCCGTGCGTTGCATGCGTACGCCCCGTGCCGTGTATCGGGCCAAGGTCGCAGAACTGGGCAGATGGAAGGTGTTGTGTTTACCCACCGAGACCACCGCCNNCCCCGCGCCACCAGCTCGGCCTCGCCGTCGATCCCGATGTCTCCCGTGAACAGCACCGCGTGTCCCGCATAGCTCGCCCGAACCACCAGCGAGGCGTTGTTCGCGTCCAATCCCGGCGGCGGGCCCACGACGTCACCAACCCAAGGCCCGAGCGGCTCGACGCGTATGCCGTGTCTTTCGAACGCGGCGGGCAGAGGGGTGGCCACGCCACGCTGATGCGCCAGCGCCAGCAGCTCGCGGTATTTCGGATTATGCCCATCGTCGCCGCTGGTCCACAGCGCGCCCACCTCAAAGCGCGCCAGCACGCGCAGAAGGCCGTTGAGATGGTCGGGATGCGGGTGGGAAAGCACGACCAGGTCCAGGCGGCCGATACCGCGCGCACGCAACACGGGCTCCACCACGCGGGCCCCGGTGTCGAAGGAATCATCGTAGCGGCCGCCGCCGTCGACCAACATCACGAACCCGCCCGGTCCCTCCAGAAGGGCCGAATCACCTTGGCCCACGTCGATGAAAGTCACGCGCATCTCATCGGCCGTCTTGCGGCGCAGGTCGCGCACCACCAGGCTGCCCGCGGCCAGCGAGCCAGCCAAGAAGGCCGACAGCAGCCATCGCGCTCGCGGACCCGTGCCCCGCGACAGCCCGTAGAAAAGAAAACCCGCGCCGGCCACCAAGGCCGCGCTTTCGAGCAGGTTGGGATAGCGAACCAGGATGATGGGCGCCAGACGCCGAAATCCCTCGGCCCCGTAGAGCGCCGCTCTCGACGCCAGACCAGCGATCCACAGCGGTACAGCCCCGAGCAGCGGATCAAAAAGGGCTAAGAGCGCCCCCACCAGCCCGCAAGGCAGAACGGCCAGCTCCACCAGCGGCACCAGCACCAGATTGCCGAGAGGGGCCACAGGCGTTACTTCGCCAAAATGGTGCGCCACCAGAGGCATCGTGCTCAGGCTCGCGACGGAGCTTGCGGCCAGACATCGGACAAGCCATCCCAGTGCCCGCCGCAACCGGCTTGCGCCCTTGGGAGGCGCTGCCGGAGAAAACCGCTGTGCAAAGAAGCCAAGCGCAATCACCGATGCAAACGAAAGCTGAAACGAGATGTCCAGCAGCGCGAGCGGCGATTGCACCAGCAAGACCAGAGCGGCGAAGGCGATGCTGGCCGAGAGAGAGAATGGTCGATTGACCAACATGGCGCCCAACGCCACGGCAGCCATGAAGGCCGAGCGCAGGGTCGCGATTGCCTCGCCGGTGAGCAACGTGTACAGCACCACCGCGGGCAGTGACAGTGCAGCGGCCAACGCCGTCGCATTCACGCGCAAGGTCCAACCAGGGACCAACAAGGCCACTCGGCGCAGCAGCCCGAAGACCAGCGCTGCCACCACAGCCAGGTGCAGGCCCGAGACGGACAGCACATGCGTGGCCCCGGCCGCACGAAACCCCTCTTCGACCTCGGGTGATACCTCCGTGCGTTCACCTAGCACCATGGTGCGCACGAATGCCGCCGCAGGACCAGCGAGGCGCTGATTGATCACCCGTGCCATCGCCGAACGCAGGCGGAAGGCGAGACGCCGCGGCTGCCAGCTCGAGCCTTCGAGCCCGGACACGAGTTGGATGTCCGCGGCGGTTCGCGCGCTGGCGAGCAGCTCCACTCCCTGGGCCTGGGAGAGGAGGCGCGCGTCGGGCAGGCCCGGATTGGCAAAGCCGCGCGGCACGAAGAGCCGCGCAGAAAGCGCCACCTCGTCCCCCGGTGCCAGGTCAGGTATGCCCTCCCCCACAGTCACCAGAGCTGTGAGTTCCAGGGGAGATGCGTCGACCGAGTGAACCGCCAGCAAGAACCGCGTCTTCTTGCTCTCGCCCTGCCCTGCACCCGCCTCCGGCCCCCTGACTACCTGACCCAACACACGAAGCAGCGTGTCTTCGGGCACGGCAGGAGGGGCTTGGCACTCATGAACCGCGCGGATGCCAAGCCCGGCGCCCGCTGCCAGCGCGCCTGCCGCCACCGCGGTGACCCACGAGTGCCGACTCAGCCGCCAGACCGCCAGCCCGAGCGCCGCCAGACCGAGCCCTGCCGCGACATGGTACTGCCCGAGGATCGCAACCGCGATCCCGCAGGCGAACGCGCAGACCCATAGGGCGAGGACCATGTCGGATTTTCGTCCGACTTGGCCCCAAGTTGCGTCCTGACGGGCGTATCCGCCTCGGGCCAGCCGCCAGGGCGTTGACCACCTGTGCTGCTTCCGCTGAACGATCGGCCTTCCGGGCCCGCGCGGGTCGGCGAGCGTGCGCGGCAGTGGACAGCGGGCTGCGTGGACGACGGAGCCTGCCGCTCGTTCTTCGCCTCCCGCGGACCGCCCACGAACTCGCTCTCGCCCACGCTACCCGCGAACCGCGAGCCTCCCTTCTGGGCGGCTCGGAATTCCCCGAAAGGCCGTATTTACAGCATTTCGCGCTTGGCCATTGCCTTGCGCATCTTGCCCAGGGCCTGCTCTTGAAGCTGACGTACCCTCTCGCGCGACAGACGATATTCGTCCCCGATCTCCTTCAAGGTGCGTTCACGGTCGTTGACCAACCCGAAACGCTTGCGCAGGATGTCTGCCTCGATCGGCTTGAGCACGCTCAGCAGCTTGAGCATCTCACGCTGGGTTTCGCTGCTCATCATCTGGTCGGGAGGAGCCGGCGCCTCGTTGGGGTCGACCAGGACATCGATGAGCCGCCGACCATCGTCGTCCGAGAGCGAACGATCGAGCGACACCGGGTTGTCGGCCAAGAAAGTGCGCATCTTCTCCAATTTCTCGGCCTCGATCCCGGTCACCGAGGCAATCTCCTCGGTAGTGGCAGGGCGTTCCAGCTTGGACTGCAGCTCGCGTTCGGACTTTGCGATGCGATGATAGGCGTCGATCATGTGCACGGGCAGACGCACCGCCCGGCCCTTGTCGGCCAGAGCCCGGCTGATGGCGTGACGGATCCACCAGCTCGCGTAGGTGGAAAAGCGGAACCCGCGCCGATAGTCGTAGCGCTCGACCGCCTTCATCAGGCCGANNCCGATGTTGCCCTCCTGGATGAGATCAGGCAGGGGCAGACGGCCATGATTAAAACGCCGCGCGATGGACACGACCAAGCGCAGGTTGGCCTTCACGAACTCGTTCTTGGCGCGCTTGACCACTGACGCCTTCGAGGACACGCTCTCCACGAACTGGCGGAACGCCTTGTTGTTGGTCAGGAAGCCAACACCCTCGATGGGACGCCCCAACCTGGCCGCCCCATTCAAACGATGGATTTCCGACATGGCTGCATCAACGAAAACCCGGTCGATATCCAGCTCCTTCAGCTTGTTGGCAAGGTCATCCACCACTCTCTCAAGTTTCTTGTTCTTCGCAGCACCGACGCGGCGACCAGCCCGCTCGGCTAGCGTTCGGTAGGCTCTGAACTCAGGCAGGGGCTTGCCGATGGCGGCCTCGATAGTCGCGGTGGCGTGCGCGGCCCCAGGCGCGAAGCTCAGGATGACCCGCCACAGATCCAGCTCAAGCTCCTCTATGCGACGCGCGGTCTCAAACTCCTGTTCGGGCCGCAGCACTTCCAGCTCCGCCATGTCACGAAAGTACATCGACAAGAAACTCTGCGGTTCCTCGGACTTCTTGGCCTCGGCTTCAGTTCCAGCGGGGCGCTCGACCACCTCTATCTCTTCCTCTTCCGCTTCCGAGTCGTCATCCCCTTCCTCTTCGGGAACTGGCGCAAGGTCGACCTCCAGATCCTCTTCTGGGACGGCAACCACCGCGGTTCCGATGGGCTCCAGTTCCGCGGGCAGGTCATCCACGACGGCTGCGAAAACAGCCTCGACCATTGGCGGCTCGGGCAACCCCAGTTCGATGCCAACGTCGTTGGCTGGACGCGGCAATGGATCGGGATTCTCAGAAACGTTTCGCCCAACGCGGCGGCCGGCCTTGACGCGGTTACTTCCGTTTGTCGGTCGCTGTCTGCGAACTGCTTTCATTCTCGCTGCTGTACGGTCCATTGCTGATTCTCGCTAGGTAATATCTTGGAGGGCTTCCTACTACACGTATACGGTCCGGGGCGCCAGAATATTCCTGGTAACGTTCACTCTCTCTTGTACACTTTGATGTTCGGTTTCTGGCATCGGTTTCATTAGCGTCAATCGTAGGTGGCAGGAAGAACGCAGTCGGCGCAGAGCTGGCGCCTGTACGCGTTCCGAACCAACGCCTATGTTTCCAGGACGTTAGTGCCCTCAGGACGCCGAATTGTGCCGTTGCGGTGTAGAAATCTGCAAAATGACGCGTTCGTGCGTCTTTCTACGTCAACGGGCGCTCACAGACCAGGACAACATGCCGCGATGCAGCTCCCAAGAAGGGCTCCTTGTTTGCCAGACTTCCCGACACTTCAAGAACTTGGAACCCGGCTCGCCGAAAGATCCTGCCCATCTCGTGCAAACTGTATGCGCGAATCGAAATCTCGTTCTCGCCCTGGCGTCCGTCCCCGAAAACGATTGAACGCCGAATCGAAACCCTGCTCGTGTGAAAATCGAAATCCACTTCCTCCAGCACCACGCAGCCGTCGCCTTCCCACCAGACTCGACTCGGGAGATCGGACACGATGTAGTCCCGGTTGATGGCGTCGACCAAAAAACGTCCGCCCGGCTTGAGCGCGCGACAGATCGACGTGGCGACGCGCAGGTTGGTCTCTTCGTCAAAGTAACCGAATGATGTGAGGACGCAGTACGCGGCGTCGAACTGGCTGTCGTACGTCATCTCGCGCATGTCCGCATGCACGAAATTGACCGACAGCCCTCGACGCTGGGCTTCGTCGGCCGCACGGATGAGAAGCGGCAAAGAGAGATCAAGCCCGGTCACCCGGAATCCACGTTGGCCGAACTCGATAGCATGTCGGCCGTAGCCGCACGCGATGTCCAGCACTTCGCCCTCGGCCGGCGGAGACAGCGCCTCCTTGATGAAGGCCGTCTCTCGTAGCGTCTGTTGGGCGGTCATGAACGGCAGGGTCCGCAGATAGTCCTCATCGAAGACTTCCTCGAACCAAGGCTTGAGGCTCTTCTTGAGAGGTCGGCGGGACAGGGCTTCAGGTAGAGGCAAAGCCTCTCTCACCGGAACCGCCGCGATTCCACCCGCGACCGATCCGCCTGCCTTGGAGGGAGACTCCCCCGGCGACCGCGACACAGACGTCGGCGCCCCCGCGATGCCCGGTACCGGCGGCGGCGTAAGGACCGCAGGCGTCGGACGCGACGGCGTGTCACCTGACTCCATGACCTCGAATTCGCCCTCCCCAACCTCGGCGGTTTCGGCCATCCTTATCGGGGCCTGTGGTACTGCGCCTGTCGTGGCGCTTGCCTGCGATGCCGGCGTAGGGACGCCTTCGCCGGGGCCTTCTGCCACCGCCCCAGTCTCCGCCACCGGGCGAGGTGATGTCGCCGGGGCTGGCTCGGGCAGTCGAGCTGCCGTGACAGCCTTGGGCGATGGAATCGCCGTGACTGTTTCTTGTTTGGGCGGGGGAGTCACCGCCTCCATCTCTCGTCGCACCGGCGGAGTCGCCGTCGGCGCTTCTCGTATCGGCGGCGGAGTCGCCACCTCCGTCTCTCGTATCGGCGGCGGAGTCGCCGCCACCGCTTCTCGTATCGGCGGTGGAGTCGCCGCCACCGCTTCTCGTATCGGCGGCGGGGTCGCCGCTGCCATCTCTCTTATCGGCGGCGGAGTCACCGCCACTGCTTCTCGTATCGGCGGCGGGGTCGCCGCTGCCATCTCTCGTATCGGCGGCGGAGTCGCCGCCACTGCTTCTCGTATCGGCGGCGGAGTCGCCGCCAGAGCTGCTCGTATCGGCTGGGGGGTCGCCGCCTCCATCTCTCGTACCGGCTGGGGGGTCGCCGCCTCCATCTCTCGTATCGGCGGCGGAGTCACCGCCAGAGCTGCTGGTATCGGTGGTGGAGTCGCCGCCTCCATTCCTTCCCGGATGCCAGGGGGCTGAGATTCACTAGCCTCCGCCAAGCCGTCAGCAACAAGGATCTCGAAGCTCTCACCTTGCTGCGGAGTCGTGTCGAGCGTGGAGTCGTGGATGGCCTCGGGCAGGGCCCCCTTGATCCTGCCTTCGGCAAGAGGATCGGACAGGCTAGATGCCCAGGGCATCACCGCATTTCCCCCGTGGACAGCAGGATCACTGGCTGAGGACCGGTTCGCGGACGGCAAGGTTGGTTCGCGATTGCCACGCGGATCCGGAATGCACCACTTGAGTGTCGGATCACGGTCCGTTGGGGTCTCCGCCAAGGACCCCGTGTTCCTCCTCCTGGGGAGCGGAACGGTCTCCGGCGGGGAAGCCGAAGGCGGACCAGCGGCGGCATTGTTCTTGTTCATGACGCTGCGGCGGACGACGAAGGGACAAGCCTTCCCACAGCCGATCCCATGCGCACGGTGCTCCCGACGGCCAGCTCTTCGAGAACCACATGCCCAGGTTCGAACACGGCAATTGTAGTGGACCCGAGGTTGAAGACCCCTAGCTCGTCGCCACGTATGACGCGAGGCGGATCGGCGAATCTCTTCCTACGCACGCCACCTGTTGAAAATCCCCGGGCATGGGTGGCGACCTCTGGGTCGTAGCTGGCCGTGATGTGACCCACGCCCACAGCAGCCACCATGACCACGACAGAGAGGCCGGCGGCGCCATCAATGACGGTCACGAAGCGCTCGTTACGCGCGAACAGCCCTGTCTCGCGGGCAACGCTGCGGCTTCCTACTGGAAACAGTCGGCCCGGAATATGCGTCCACCCGGCGATCTTGCCGCTCACGGGCGCGTGAACGCGGTGGTAGTCGCGCGGCGAAAGGTAGGTCACCAGATATGGCCCCCCCTCCAGCCGGGCCGCCAACTCGCCGTCCGCGAGCAAGTCGGACAGGGTGAAGACTGAGCCCTTCGCCTCCAACAGCTTGCCCGCCAACACCACGCCCGAATCGCACACCACGCCATCGGAAGGCGCCACGACTGCATCGGGCTCCGGAGCCACCGACCGCGCTCCGGGTCGCAGCGCGCGCGTGAAAAACTCGTGCAGGCTCGTGTACTGGTCAAGGGGCCATTCGGCCTCCGCCAGATCGATCTCGTACTTACGGGCAAAGGACTTGAGCAGCAGAGTGCGAAAAGGCCTGGGCAGCGTGCGCCTCGCGCCCCATCCGACGACCCCGGATAGAGTTCTTTGCGGCGCAAGCCGCCACGCAGACCGGACGATCTGCTCACCGAAAGACAGCGTGGACATTCCGGTTCAACCAACCGCAAGAAAGCAAAATCACACAGAAAACTCTAGGCTAGGTCTTGCTTTCTGTCCAACCGCTTTCGATGCAGGCCCCCGCGAGGAATGCCTCGTTCCAAACGCCGCCAGGAAGCGATGACGCATCCGCGAATAGGCATTCCTGCCATGCACGGCTGCGACAACGCTCCCGCGGCTGCCTGGCGCGTTTGGGCGCTATGCGTCGAAGTAGAGGGCAAACTCGAGTTGGGTCGGGCGGAGGCGAGACGGCTTGATCTCGTTCTCCTCCTTCCACTCGATCCATGTGTCGACGACATCCTTGGTGAAGACGTCGCCCTTCAGCAAGAAGGCGTGGTCCTTTTTCAGAGCCTCGATAGCGTGCTCGAGCGAGCCAGGTGCCTTCGGGACGTCTTTCGCCTCCTCAGGCGACAGGGCGTAGATGTCTTTGTCCAACGGATTGCCGGGCTTGATCTTGTTCTCGACGCCGTCGACGCCCGCCATCAGCATGGCGGCAAAAGCCAGGTATGGGTTCGTGGTCGGGTCTGGGCAGCGGAACTCGATGCGCTTGGCTTTGGCGGAGGCTGCCACCGGCACACGGATGGCGGCCGAGCGATTGCGCGACGAGTAGGCCAGGTTGACCGGCGCTTCAAAGCCGGGTACCAGGCGGCGATAGCTGTTGAGCCCTGGGTTGGTGATGGCCAGGATGGCCGGCGCGTGCTTGATGAGACCGCCAATGTAGTAAAGCGCCGTCTCGGACAAACCGGCGTACTTGTCGCCGGCGAAGACATTCTTCTCACCTTTCCAGATGGACTGGTGACAGTGCATCCCCGAGCCGTTGTCCCCGAAGAGCGGTTTGGGCATGAAAGTCGCGGTCTTGCCGTTGCGACGCGCGACATTCTTGACCACGTGTTTGTACCACATGGTTCGGTCAGCCATGACCGTGAGCTTGTCGAAGAGCATGGATAGTTCGGCCTGTCCCGCGGTCGCCACCTCGTGGTGGAAAACCTCGATGGGAATCCCGACCCCCTGCAGCGTCAACGCCATCTCAGCGCGTATATCGTACTGGGTGTCGTTCGGTGACACCGGGAAGTAGCCGCGTTTGTAGTCCGGCTTGTAGCCAAGGTTCCCGCCCTCTTCCTCGCGCCCACTGTTCCAGCGGCCTTCAGCGGAGTCGATCTTGTAGAAGGATTGGTTTGGGCCTTCGCCGAAACGAATCTCGTCGAAGATGAAGAACTCCGGCTCCGGACCAAAGTACACAGAGTCGCCCAGGCCGGTCTGCTTGATGTACGCCTCGGCTTTCTTAGCGACGTAGCGCGGATCACGGCTGTACGGCTGCTGGGTGACGGCATCGACGATGTCACAGATGAGGGAGAGCGTCGGCTCCTTGAAGAACGGATCGACGCACGCCGTGCTGGCGTCGGGCACGAAGATCATGTCGGACTCATGGATGGCCTTCCAACCGCGGATGGAACTGCCGTCGAAGCCGAAGCCCTCGGTGAACGATTCTTCTTTGAGCCGGTGGATCGGCATCGTGGTGTGCTGCCACTGACCCAGAAGATCGACGAATTTGTAGTCAACGAGCTTGAGTCCACGTTCCTTGATCAGTTTCAAAACCTCGGCTGGTGACATTGCTACGCTCCTCCTGCGCGTTCGATGCGCAAATTTGTCCTTGGGCGAACCACTCAATCCCTCTGGCTAGAGGGCGTCCTCGCCACGCTCGCCGGTACGTATGCGAATGACTTCCTCCACAGGCAACACGAAGATCTTCCCGTCCCCGATGTGGCCCGTGCGGGCCACTGACATGACGGCTTCCACCACGTCCTTGACCATGTCGTCCTTGACGACGATCTGGATGCGGACCTTGGGCACGAAGTCCACAACGTAGGCGGAGCCGCGATACACCTCTTTCCTGCCCCCCGTTCGCCCGAACCCCTTTACCTCCGAGACCGTCATGCCCTGGACTCCGATCTCGCGCAGTCTGTCTTTTACGTCGTCGAGCTTAAACGGCTTGATGATTGCTTCGATCTTTTTCATGGGTCACCGGGCGCAAAGACTAGAGGGGCTTGGCTTTGGCTTCAATCCTCTTCGTGAACCATCCGAAAAGAAGAATAACGATCCAAAGTTTCCGGCGTATTTCCTGTCGGCTAATTCGGCGTAACCCGGTGGGCCGTGCACATCACCGCCAGAAGGAGTGCGTTGGCGGATGCGCGGCATGCGCGCCCCGTCCCCTCCCGCGGCCCGCCTCGGTTACTTGCCGGTCTCCAAAGCACCGATGAGTTCGCCCACATCAGACACGCCCTGAGCACGGCAGTGCTCTTCAATCTCGCGGACAATCCGTTCCGCTGAGGCTGGGTCAACGAAGCTCTGCGTGCCAACTTGTACGCAGCTGGCTCCCGCGAGTAAGAACTCGATCGCGTCAATGCCGTCCTGGATTCCGCCTATCCCACAGATGGGAATGGGGATCTTTTCCCGGCGCACCTGATGGACCATGCGCAGGGCGATCGGCTTGATCGCCGGACCGGACAAGCCCCCGAACACCGTCGCAATCTTCGGCCGGCGGGTGCGCACGTCGATGGCCATCCCGGTAATTGTGTTGATGATGGATACCGCGTCAGCCCCGTTGTCAGCACAGGCGCGCGCCAGGGAGACGATGTCCGACGTGTTGGGCGTCAACTTCACCCACAAGGGCTTGCGGACCACGGCGCGGCAGGCCTTCACCAGGTCACCCAGCACGGTCGGGTCACGGCCAAACTCGATACCTCCTTGCTTGATGTTGGGGCAAGACACGTTCATCTCCAGGCCGTCAACCCCGTCAAGCGCAGCCAGCCGGGCGCCACAGTCCACATACTCGTCGAACGTCGTACCGAAGAAGTTGACCAACACGCGGGTCCCGCAGGAACGCAGGAACGGCAGCTTTTCGCGAGCAAAGGCCTCGACGCCGACGTTCTCCAGGCCGATGGAGTTCAGCATCCCGGCCGCCGTCTCGCAGATGCGCGGGGGGGGGTTGCCCAAGCGGGGCTGGGGCGAGATCCCCTTGGTAACCAGCCCTCCCAGGCTGCGCAGGGAGAGCAGCGCATCGAATTCCTCCCCATAGCCAAAAGTGCCCGAGGCGGTCAGCACGGGATTGCGAAACTCGATTCCGCCGCAGGTCGTATGCAGCGCTGGCGCTTCTTCTTCCCGCGTGTCGAGGCTGGATGTCATTGCGCGCCCCCTTCACTCTGGCTGGTCGATGCGGCTGGCGCATAGGCCATCACCTCGGCAGCAGGAAAGACCGGACCGTGCTTGCACACGTATAGATACGGGCGCGTCCGCGCGGCCACCGCGCAGCCTAGGCAGACGCCGATGCCGCAGGCCATCTGCTCTTCCATGGAGAGATAGCACTCGATGTCACAGCTCTGGGCGATGCGTCCGACGGCCCAGAGCATCTCGCGCGGGCCGCAGGCCATGATGCGCAGGCGCCGGGGCGAAGCCGCTGCGCGCCAGTGATCGAGGCGGGCTTCCAGCTCGTCTGTCACCCGTCCCCGGCGGCCCAGCGAGCCGTCCTCGGTGGCCAGGCGGAGGGCGATTCCCAAGGCGCGTATCTCGCCCAGGAGCACCAGGTCGCGTGAAGTCCGGGCACCGTAGAGCATCTCGGAACCGTTGGCCATGCCGAGCCGCCCGGCCGACTCGGCCTGCATGAAGAGGGGCGGCAAACCGACACCCCCGGCCACAAGCAGGTCGGCCACGTCCGCCGAGGGCACTGGAAAGCCGTTGCCCAGGGGTCCCAGGACAGAGACTCGCGACCCAGGAGGCGACCGCTCCATCAACGCGGTGCCCTTGCCAACTACCTTCACGAGCAGGTCCGCGCGCCCCTCGTGGGCCACTGACAGCAGCGACAGTGGCCGAGGCAAGAGAGGATCACGTCCCCAGTCGCCACGAAGCATCACAAACTGGCCGGGTCGACTTCCTGTGAGGGATTCGCAACCCCCAAGGCGAAGAACGAAATACCCACCGCCGAGCGAGCGGTTCTCAATAACTCGGGCGTCAAAGTAGCGCATCTGCGGCCTGCATCTCCTTCTACGACAGCAGCAGCCGGCGGCACCACGCCCGGCAGCCTGATTGGTCAGCGTTTTCTTCGACTTGACGTTTCATCGATGATTAGATGCAAAACTACTTGAAATCATTCGCAAATACTTCTCCATCCCTCGCTATTTGGCCAAGAAATACCTGGTTTTGCTTGGCGTTACGCCGTGTGATTTGTTGCACGTCGCAGTCAGCTGTGTTACTAGCCGAAGTTGTCGTGAATTCAGGGCTTTGATAATGGACTTCATGTTCGAAGATGAGGTCGACGAGGTCGGATCCGATGTAGAGGCCTTTTGCCCGAAATGCAAGGCCGACACGACTCACGTCGTCATCTCCAAGTACGAAGACGAGATTCGCCGCGTCCAATGCAATCCTTGCGGCGACGTGCACTCGTTCAGGAAACCCCGTGGTGAGGCAGAGGACGACGTCCCAGAGCCTGTTGCGGCGCGTAAGCGCGCCTTGATGAAGAAATACACCTGGGAAGAGTTTTTCGCGAAGCATGGCGAGAAGGACGCCAAGCCGTACGAGTTCCGAGAGTGCTATCGCGAGAACCAGATCGTCTTCCATCCGAAGTTCGGCAAGGGCTTCGTCTCGGAAGCTGTTTCGGAGAGCAAGGTGGAGATCACCTTCGCAGACGCGCGCCGCATCTTGGTCCACAATCGCAAGGACATCCCTGGGTCGCCGTTGGCTGCCGAGGATGACGGACTTCCTTCGGATTCTCTTGCCAACAAGCCTGCGCCCGGGACCAAGTCCAAGGAAAAGAAGCCCTCGGCGCCTGCCAAGCCCGCGCAGCCCGCGCAAGAGGCTCCCGCAGAGGGACCACGAAAAGACGCCGCCGCGATATCCAAGAAGCCTGCTCAAAAGGCTTCTGCCAAGAAGCCAACCAAGCCAGTTAAGAAGGTGGCTGCCAAGAAGCCAGCCAGGCCAGTCAAGAAGGCCGGCGCCAAGAAGCCAGCCAAGAAGGTCGCTTCCAAGAAGCCAGCCAAGAAGGTCGCTTCCAAGAAGCCGGCTTCCAAGAAGCACAAATAGGACGTAGGCCGAAGCCGCGCAGAGCGGCAGCCTACCTGATGACGAGCACGAAGATGTCGTAGAAGGCGTGGGTGTAGACGGCCACGGCAAACCCGCGCCGCCAGAAGAGAAGGCCGAAGAAGATGCCGGCCAGAACCCTGAAGACGAAGGGGCCGATCGCAAGAGGGTCACCGTAGGGTGGGAGATGGTGCATCGCGGAGAACACAGCCGACGAGAGCAAGAGGGCCCCGAGCAGCGCAGCCCATCGGGCGATGCGTACGAGCTTCTCCAGCACAAAAGCCAGGCTACTCAGCAAACCTAGACGAAACACGGTTTCTTCGTAGACGCCTGCGCCCAGCGACATCACGAAGCGGGCTAGCAGTCCCTGTCCTTCGATCCCGCCCGCGAGCCGGGGCGAGATGCCCAGCACCTTGGTCATGACGAATACGATCAGCGACCCCATGGTGAGGGCCCAAACCACGCTTTCGAGCAGAACCGGGACCACCACCGAGCGGTTGAAACGCTGGCGCCGGCCAAGCGCCATGACGGTCATCAGGAACAGAACAAGAACGCCTCCCAGAAAACCCAGATAGCCGGTCCGAGTCAGTCCGAAAGTCCGGATGAGGAGGGTTGTGACGAAGTCTGCCCCATTCAGCATAGGCAGGGTGAACAGGACCCCCACCTGATAGATGAGAAAGAGCGGGAAGACGAGGATGAGACTCGTCAGCAGGTTTCTGGGGTTGTCCGCGGCCGCTGGCATGACGGTCTACCTGGGATTTGGGCGCGCCCCCGGGTCGTGCCGCAGCTGCCAACTGGGAACACCCTCGCCCGAGCCGCCGCGGGATCCGGTCACACTGCCACCCGAATGCGCCGCCGCGCGCGCCGCGCCGGGCGTCTGCGCGGGCGGCTCGACCACGGCAGCCACTTCACGCCGCGGGTCGAGGTACTTGCGCGCCACCCGTACCACATCGGGGACCGTGACCTTCATGATGTTGTCGCCGTAGAGGCGATAGGATCGCCACCCCTGACCGTAGGCTTCATAGAAGGCCAGCGCAGCCGCGATAGCGCTCTTGCGCTGCAGTCCGATCGCGTGGGTCCCGATGAGATAGCGCTGCGCTCGTTCCAATTCGTCCGCGGAGACGCCATGTTCCGCCACGGTCTTTAGCTCCTGCCGGATGCTGTGCACGGCTTCCTCCACCTTTTCGGGGCTGGTGGCCACGTAGACCGCGAAATAGCCAGGATCCATCCCTTCGAGGGAGAACGCGCTCACCCGATAGGCGAGCGCTCGCTTCTCTCGAATCTCACTGAACAGGCGGCCCCCCTGGCCGGACAGGACCTGTGCCAGCACCTCCAGGGTGAAGCGATCAGGATTCGCGAACGTCACGCCCGGGAAGCCGAGCACGACATGCGCCTGCTCCTTGGCCAAAAACTTGAAGACTTGGCTTGGCCCTTCTGAAGGCGGCTCGACTACGACCTTGGGCTGCTGGACCCCTGCTTCGGATGCGGCGGCGAAGAGCGCACTCACTTTGGCAATCACACGGTTGGGCTCCACGTCCCCCACCACCGCGAGAGTAAGGTTCTTGGTCGCATAGAAGCGACGGAAGTGTTGCAGCAGCTTGCGCCGGGTGAAGCCCGCGACGGAGTCTGCCGTACCCAGAGGATCGAGGCGATAGGGGTGCTCTCTCCACATGCCGGAATGGAAGAGCCGGAACGTCACCTGACCCAGGTTATCCTCCTGCGCGCGGAGGTCGTCGATAACGATTCGCCTCTCCTTGTCCAGTTCCTCATCGGAGAAAGTGGCGTTGAGCAAACAGTCCGCCACCAAATCGAAACCGCGCTCAAGGTAGCGTGATAGGAACTCGGCCTGCAGCCCCAGACTGTTCCGACCCGAGTAGCCCGAGATGCTGCCCGCCATGCCCTCAACCTCGTTCATGACTTGCTCGGCGCTGCGAGTCTTGGTGCCGCGAGAGAGCAGGGCGGCCAGCATGTGGGAGATGCCGTTCGATCGCTCGTCCTCGTAGCGGAGCCCACCCACCCAGGTCGCGCGCACAGCCACGATAGGCACAGAGGCATCGCGCAAGACCAGCAGCTTGAGCCCGGAAGGGAAGACGTGCGTCACGACACGGTCCCCTTCGCCGGCGGCGGTTGCGCGGGCAAACCGCGCGTCGGCTCTAGCCTCGGCCGCCTCGACCAGCTTCCTGATCGAGGCCGTGGTCTTCTCCGTCTTTGCCCGCTGCTTGTCCGTCTTGGGCTCGGGCAGTTGCGCGAAAACGGTCAAGTTCGACACCCGTAGGTACTGCGCAGCCACTCGCCTCAGGTCAGCCGGAGTCAGTTTTTCCAGGCTGGCAAGATAGCGATCTTCGAAGTTGACGTCGCCGGCGATGGCGGTGAAGAAGCCCAGTTTGCGGGCATGACCTTGAACGGTCTCCTTGTCGTAGACGCGGTCGCTCTCCAGAATGGTGCGCGCCTTGGCCAGCTCCTCTTGCGCCATCTCTTCGCGCGAAAAACGCAAGATCTCGTCGAGCAGGGCGCGGGCAGCCTCGTCAACACGACCAGGAGGAAGGCTGGCGGCTACCACCACGAGCCCCGGATCGCGCGCAGAAAACAGATAGGCTGATGTGTTGGTCACAAGCTGGCGATTGCGCACCACCTCGAGATTAAGCCGCGAGCTGTCGCCCTGGCCGAGCGCTACGGCCAGAAGGTCGAGCGCGGGAACATCGGGGTGGTTGATGGCAGGGGTGTGAAAACCCAGGAGGAGCTGGGTTTCCTTTACGTCACGCGCAGCCGCGACCACGCGCAGTTGAGATTGCTCAACCTGCCGGGGCCGGGCGGCAACCGGGACTCCCGCGGGGATTGAGGAGAAGGCCTGGGTAATTCTCTGGCGCGCGCTCTCCGCGTCGAAGTCACCCACCACAACCAGTGTCAGGTTGCTGGCCACGTAGTACTTGGAAAAGAAGGCCACGAGGTCTTCCCGGCGAAGGCGGCGCACGGTGGCCTCGGTCCCGATGATCGGGCGACCGTAGGGATGTTGGTCAAAGGCAGCCTCAAACAGACCCTGACCCGCCTGCCGTTCTGGGTCGTCGAGCCCCTGCTTGATTTCTTCGAGCACGACGTGACGCTCACGATCAAACTCGACAGGATCGAAGCCGGCGTTCTGAATGGTGTCGGCCAGGATGTCGAGGCCAGCGTCGAAGAACCGACTGGCAAGGACGAGGTGGTACACGGTTTCGTCGTGGCTGGTCCACGCGTTGATCTCGCCGCCAGAGCCCTCCACCTCCCGGGCGATCTGGCCCACACCGCGCCTCTTGGTCCCCTTGAACAACATGTGTTCGAACACATGCGCGATGCCCGCCAGTTCTGGCGGCTCGTCGGCTGAGCCAATCTTGACCCAGGCCTGAAATGCCACAACGGGCGCCGCGTGGTTTTCCTCCAGAACCACTTCCAGGCCATTGTCGAGACGAAAGATCACGGGTTTTTCTCTCCCGGCCGCAGCCTCTGGTCGCGCCACCTCCACGACGCCGCTTGGCCCTGTGTGACTGCAGCCGGCGGCAACCAGGAGGATGCAAGAGAGGACAGCGAGCCTCACCGCCGCAAACGTAGCACGTCACGGGCCTGCTTGGGGACGTGCGGCGTGATAGATTCATGACCATGACAGGCGAAGGTCGCTGTCCGGTCTGCAAACGAGCTCTCCTTCCCGAATCGGCCAACGCGCCTGACCGCCCATTTTGCTCGCGGCGCTGCAGGATGGCGGACCTGGGGAGTTGGCTGAATGGCGCCTACCGCATCAGCCGGCCGATCTCGGAAGAGGAGCTGGACCAAGGCGCAGCGCGGAGCGACAACAAAAGCGATGAGCCTCACTGACCGAGGCTGCGGTCGTTTTCTCGTGGCGATGCCGGAGGGACGTGCTAATTTTCGCGCCCTTGGCGGCGGGGGAAGGTGACCTGGGTTTCGGCCCGGCCGGCTTCCTGGTCGAGCGGAAGATCGGGGCGTGGCGCAGTCTGGTAGCGCGTTCGGTTCGGGACCGAAAGGCCGGAGGTTCAAATCCTCTCGCCCCGACAACCACCATCGTTTCGCCTGAAACCCATTACGGGGGGCGGTTCGCTATCGACCTGATGCCCTATTGAGGCGCTCACCAGCCGGGATCGGGTGGCCGGCGAGGAAGGCGGCGGCGGGCATGCGCCTACGCCCCGGCATTTGAAGCTCGGCAAAGGCGACGGCGCCCTCTCCACACGCGACTGCCAATCCTTGGGGCGCAAGGCCCTGGATCTCTCCGGGGGCGCCCTGCCCCCCTATCACACGCGGGCCAAAGACTTTCACGGGTTCGCCACCAAGGAAGACCGTGGCGCCTGGCCAGGGGTCCACCCCGCGCGCCTGTGCCGACACGACCCGGGCGTTAGCCCCAAGATCGAGATAGCCATCCTCCTTTTTCATCAGCGGCGCCAGGGTAGCGCCTGCCTCGTCCTGCACTCGCGGTGTCACGGTACCGTCGGCGATGCGCAACAAGCTCGCGGCAAGCAGCTGGCTGCCCCGCGTCGCCAGTCGGTCAGCCAACGTCCCGGCCGTGTCGTCATCCCGAATCGACTCTTCCAGCGAGGCCGCCACCGGCCCGGTATCGAGGCCTTCTTCCATGCGCATCACACATACGCCCGTCTTGCTCTCGCCGCGGATCACGGCCCATTGGATGGGGGCGGCGCCGCGGTACTTGGGCAACAGAGAGGCATGCAGGTTCCATGCGCCCAGCTTCGGCACGGCCAAGAGGTCTGGCGGCAGGATGCGGCCATAGGCCACCACCACGAAGACATCGGGCTGCAAAGCCGTAAGGATCTTGGCCAGTACCCCGTCCCGCAGCTTGGTCGGCTGTTCGACTGGCAGCCCCAGCCGCATGGCCAACACCTTCACCGGAGGCGGCTGCAATTGCTTGCCCCGCCCCGCCGGCCGGTCCGGCTGGCTCACCACCGCCAACACCTGATGTTCGCGAGCCACCGCCTCCAGCGATGGCAGTGCGAAGGCCGGAGAGCCAAAGAAAACTACGCGCATGCCATCAACCCTTGGGCGCCTCGGGCGAAGGCTCAGCGTTCGATTCCGACGACGATGCCTGCGCATCCGGTTCTGGCGCCAGGTTGAGCTGGTAGGCCGCTCGCAAGGTGGGCGTCGAAAGGATGCGCAGCCCCTCGTCCAAGACGTCGCGAATGGTTTCGAGCGCTTGTTTCAGCTCGTGGGCCAGCTCCGGCCCCAGGACCTCTGGCGAGCACTCCCTACACAGACGCTGGTGGGCACGTCGCACCTCGGTTGCGTCTGCCTGTCGATCCAAGCCCAAGACTTGGAAGTAGTCGCCTTCTTGTGCCAGCGCCTGCCGAGCCAACACCCGTTCGCGCGCGATCTGCAGATCGCGCACTCCAAATCGCAAGCGTTCGTTGCCTCCGCCCCCAGACCTTGCGGGCCGCAGCGCCCCGAAACACAGCAGGGCGAATGCGATCTGCCAGACTGTTGCATCAGGCAGACCACTGGAGCGTGCGACTTCGTCCAACGAGCGCACCCCATCGAACAAGAGAGGCACGCGCGCCTCAGCCGGATCGGCCAGCAATTGCTTCACAACATCAGCCGAGCTGCCCGATGCGTCGAGAGCAAATAGGTTCTTGCCGGAGCCGACATGAGCCGCAATCTTCTCGGTCGAATAACCACTCGCGAGGCCCTCACGGACCAAAACCGCGGGATGGCGCAGAAGACGCGTCCGTTCTGGTCCCGCAGTCATCCCGGGCTCAATCTGCCAGAGGCCAGCGGTCCAGCCAAATAGCGAGAGAATGATGCTTTCGTAGTGGCGGCGGACCGCCGGCAGCAGCTCATCGCTGCGGAGAAGGCCTAGGTCAACCAGAATCCCCCCAACCTTGCGGCCAGAGGCAGCGACAATCTTCTCCACTTCCTCCCGCTGGTCCGCCGACACGACCCGTTCGCGAACCAGCATGGCCAGCATGCGATCCGCGACATCGTTCGACGCGGCCATGACCGGCAGACCGGCCTCGAAGTAGATGTTCTTTTCAACCGGCTCCTGCCAGATCCTTAGACGCCCGGTCGTTCCGTCGCCGAAGAGGCGACCCATCAGAATGGGCAAACCGATCTCAACTAGCTCGCCAGCCGAGGGGGGACCCTCATCCCCCACGGCCTCCAGCGCCGTCGACATCTCCGCCTCGATGACATCGTCAATCCCTGCGGCCAGCCGGCCCATTAGCTGCGAAAGATCGTCGTTCACCGGTGCCATCACAATACGCTTTGTGGATCCACGTCGATAGCCAGCCGCAGGTCACGCGGCAGGGTCACCTGGGCAGCGGCCCGCGCCGCAGTCAATAGTCTGGCCCGATCGGTCGCGCGCAACCAAATCTGATAGCGACTGCGGCCGCGCAATCTGCGAATGGGTGCCTCGGCTGGCCCCAGCACGAGAACGGCGGTGCCTGCCTGCGCGCGGGCGAGGCCAGCCGCAGAAATGGCGGCGGCGCGAACCGAAGCTTCATGACGACCGTCCAAGCGAAGAGCGATCATACGCGAAAACGGCGGATAGCTCGCGCTTTCTCGCCGCGCCAACTCATCACGCACGAAGCCCTCGTAGTCGTGAGTGCGCAGAAACTGGATGGCCGGGTGCTCCGGGCAAAAGGTCTGCACCACGATGCGGCCCGGCCGATCGCCACGGCCGGCCCGACCCGCGACCTGCTCGAGCAGCTGGAAGGTCCGCTCCGCCGCACGAAAGTCAGGCAGGTGCATGCCCTGGTCAGGCTGCAGCACACCTACCAGGGTGACGCCGCCGAAGTCGTGACCCTTGGTGACCATCTGGGTCCCCACCAGAATGTCGACCTCGCGCGCGTGCACGCGCGCGAGCAGTTCTTCCAGTCGGTCGCGATGGCCGTCGGTGGTATCCCGGTCCAGCCGCGCCACGCGGGCTGCGGGAAAGAGAGCCCGCACCACGCTCTCCACCCGCTCGGTACCGGTTCCCAGCCCTTCCAGCGCGGCCTGCTGGCACGTCGGACAGCGAGCGGGGATGCCCTCCGCTCGACCACAGTAGTGGCAGATGAGCTTCTCGCGCCCGCGGTGCAGGGTCATGGACACATCACAGCTCGGACAGCGCAGGACCGCACCACAAGCCTGGCAGTGCATGAGGGTGGAGAACCCGCGCCGGTTGAGGAAGAGAATGGTCTGCTCGCCCGCGGACAGGGCGGTCGCCACAGCCTGGGCCAGCGGCGGCGCCAGAAGTTGGTCCGGCCCCATCTGGTGGCGCCGAAGATCGATGATTTCGACCGGCGGCAAGGGCCGAGCGGCTGCGGCTGGATTGGCCCGCGTGGGCAGATGCAGGCGATGAAGACGCCCAAGCAGCACGTTGCGAAAGCTTTCCAGCGACGGCGTGGCTGAACCCAGCACGATGACAGCCTTGGCCTGGTGGGCCCGCATCACAGCCAGATCGCGGCCGTGGTAGCGCACGCCGTCCTCCTGTTTGAAGGATCCGTCGTGCTCTTCGTCCACCACCACGACGGCCAGCGCGCGCACGGGCGCGAACACGGCCGAGCGTGCGCCAACCGCAATGCCGACATCACCGCTGCGCAAACGCCGCCAGGCAGCCAGACGGTCCCCGGGAGGCAGGGCACTGTGCAGGACCGCCACATCGTCGCCGAAACGAGCGCGAAAGCGCGCGGCCAGTTGCGGGGTCAGCGCGATCTCGGGCACCAGCACGAGTGCCCCCTTGCCCTGCGCCCGCGCCTCAGCGATAAGGCGCAGGTAGACCTCAGTCTTGCCCGATCCCGTGATGCCGTGGAGCAAGAAGCCGCTGTATCCCTTGCCCAGCGCCGCCTTGCACGCCTCGAATGCGGCCAACTGATGCGGATTGAGGACTGGCAACTCGACCGCAGGCACGGACGCACCCGATGCCCCGCCATGCCGCCTGCTCTTGGTCGGACCGGCCACTCGGTCGACGATCTCCGCCAGACCGCGCTCCACCAGATGTGCCACGCGAGCCGTGGCACCGGCCTTTGCCCGCGCCAGTGCGGTCGGGCTCAACGTGCCCGCCGAGTGCAGTCTGGCCAGCAGCGCTCGGTCCTCCCCATCGAGCGTGATCCCAGCCATGTGCGTACGCCCTTTGGCCTCTAGGTCGGCCAGGCGCCGTCCCGTTTCAGTAAGACGGATGCGGCGTGAGGCAATGGCCCGCTCGCCGCGCGGAAGCGCCGAACGCAGAACTTCGCCCAGCGGGGCCAGGTAGTACCCGGCCGCCCAGCGGCAGAGATCCAGAATCGGTTCGTCTATGGCGGGACCGTCACCCGCCACGTCCGTGATGTCACGCACCGGGCCAGCCGCGGCTTCTGGATGCCCCACCACGAAGCCAGTCACCTGGCGTGAGCCGAACGGGACGATCACCTCCGTGCCGACCGGCAAGCACACGCCCGGCCTGGGATCGCGGTAAGTAAACGTCTCGTCCACCGGAAGGGTCACCGCCACCTGCAACAAGGTGCCCGGGATGGCAGCCGAAGTTCCCCGTGTCGCGGTCACGTCTCGCGCAGGAGTTTCTCCGCGCCCGCCCGTACCGCCGCGCCGATGTCTGATCGGCGGAGCGCATAGCGCAGCACGGCCAGCACGTAGCCTGTCCTGTCCCCAGCGTCGAAACGCTGGCCCCGCAACTTCACACCGTAAAGACCGTCGTGGACGCACAGGGTGGCCAGGGCGTCCGTCAGTTGAATCTCACCACCTCGGTCCGGCTTGGTGTTGGCCAGGATGGAGAAGATCTCGGGCGGCAAGACATAGCGACCGACGATGGCCAGCCGCGAAGGCGCTTGGCCAGGCTCGGGCTTCTCCACCAGGTGATGAAGGCGAAACACGCCCCCACCCACGGACTCGCCATCAACGATTCCATAGAGGTGCTCCTGACCCGGGGGAACCTCCCACAGACCCACCACGCCCTTGCCATACTGCGCGTAGACGTCAAGCAGTTGCCTGCTGGCCGGCGGGTCACCCTCGACCAGATCATCGCCCAAAAGGACGACGAAGGGCTCGTCCACGACCAAGCCGCGGGCGCACAGAACCGCGTGACCCAAACCGCGCGCCTCCGCCTGGCGAATGGCCGAGATGTGCGCCAGATCGGTCAGCCGGCGTATCATCTCCAGTTCCACGTGCTTGCCCTTGCGTTCCAGCAGCTCCTCTAGCTCAGCCCCGCGGTCAAAGTAGTCAATCAGGGCGTCCTTGCCCCGGCTGGTGATGAGGATGAGATCGCGAATCCCGCTGGCCACGCACTCTTCCACATTGATCTGGATGGCAGGCACATCCACGATGGGCAGCAATTCCTTGGGAACAGCCTTGGTCACCGGCAAGAACCTGGTCCCGAATCCCGCTACCGGGAGCACCGCTTTGCGAACCGGCTTCACGATCGGCATGGGCTTTGAGGGTAGCCTACCGCGAGGCTGCGGTCACGCCCTGGGTGGCTTGACGTGGAGGATGTGCGCCGGCATCCAATTCGGATCGAGACGCACGTAGTTCCACTCGCCGCGCCAGGTGTAGTTCGATTCGGTCAGAAGGTCGGTCAGCTCATAGCTTGCCGGCACTCCCCCTGCCAAGGGCTTGCCCCGCTCCGCCCTATGAAACAGCTCGGGGACAAGGCGCACTGTGCCGTCCTGAACGTTGCGCGGGTCCAAGTTCACGATCATCACCAGGACGTCGGCCAGGTTGGACGTCGGCTTGGCGTAGGCGATGATGTTGGAATTGCTCGATTCGAGGAACCTGAGATTGCGGCTGAGCGCTAGCGCTGGATGGGTGCGCCGGATCCTGTTAACCGTGGCGACCAACTCCTTGATGTTTCCGGACCGGTCCCAGTCCCAGGTCTTGTGTTGATACTTCTCCGAGTCCAGGTACTCCTCGCTGCCTTCCGCGAGCGCGCGGTTCTCGCACAGCTCGAAGCCGCTGTAGATGCCATAGTTCGGCGAGAGGGTCGCGGCCAGAATCAGGCGAACCATGAAGCCCGGACGCCCCCCCTTCTGCAGATAGTCGTGCAGAATGTCCGGCGTATTGGCGAAGAAATTCGGTCGCAGGCAGTCCGCCGTGTCGGTGAGGAATAGCTCGGTCGCGTACTCCTCCAGCTCCTGGCGTGAGTTGCGCCAGGTGAAGTAGCTGTACGACTGGGTGAACCCCAGTTTGGCCAGCCGCTTCATGCGCTTGGGCCGGGTGAAAGCTTCGGCCAAGAAAAGCACGTCGGGGTGATCGCGGTGCGTGCGGGCTATCAGCCACTCCCAAAAACTCACCGGCTTGGTGTGCGGGTTGTCGACGCGGAAGATCCGGATCCCGCGCCTCACCCAGAACAACACGACATCGAGCAGCGCTTGATACAGGCCGTCGCGGTCTTCGGTTTCGAAGTTGATGGGAACGATGTCCTGATACTTCTTGGGGGGATTCTCGGCGTACTTGATGGTTCCGTCAGGCCGCTTGCGGAACCAGTCGGGGTGCTGCTTGACCCACGGGTGGTCGGGCGAACACTGCACGGCAAAATCCATTGCGATTTCGAGTCCCAGCCCACGCGCCGCAGCCACGAAATGATCGAAGTCTGCCAGGGTGCCCAGCTCGGGATGGATGGCGTCGTGGCCGCCTTCCTCGCCCCCGATTGCCCAGGGCGAGCCCGGATCACTGGGCCGGCACTCCTCCGAATTGTTGGGCCCCTTGCGATGGCTGCGGCCGATGGGATGGATGGGCGCGAGATAGAGCACGTCAAACCCCATGGTGGCGATCTCGGGCAGGCGCCCTTCTGCCTCAGCAAGGGTCGCGCCGCGGGCGGGGTCCTTGCCTTGCGAGCGGGGGAAAAGCTCGTACCAGGCGCCAAAACAACCCCGTTCACGATCGACCCAAAGGGGAAACTCGGCGGGGCAAATCTGCAAGTCGTCGCGCGGATCGCACCTCGCCATCAGCTCAGCCAACAAAGGATCGAGAATCAGTTCAACCTGCCGGGCGGTCGTCTTGGCTGCAGCGATCGCGTCCCGTGTCTCGCGCAGCGAGACCCTGTCCCTGCCGTGGGCCGCATCGATGGAACGGTCGATGATGGGCAGGCCTTCCAGAAGTTCGCTCGACACGTCTTGCCCCGCCGCGACCCTCTCCTTCAGCTCGGCGACGAAGGAGCCGAAGCGGTCGGTCCACGCCACCACCGTGAACGCGTGCGGCCCCACCTCATGCGGGCTGATGGTCGCAAACCACCGATCGTTGAAAGCCAGATCGGTCGACAGGGCTGACTCGCGCCAATCGAGGCGCTTGCGGTCTGGGGCCCCCGGCATGGCGCCGAAGGTCAGCTCATCTGGCGATAGCTTGCGCCACAGAACCGCGGCCTTGAGCAGCTCGTGCCCGTCCTTCCAAATGTCGGCGGCGATTTCCACCTTGCCGCCCACCCGGGCCTTGGTGGCGAAACGACCACAGTCGACCTTCGGCGTCACGTTCTCGATCACGATCCGCACTTGCTGCATGTGTTTCTTGTACACCAAGATTGCCTTTCGGAACTTGATGATCATACGAGCGCGGGTGAGGATGGTTTGGTGACTCTCAGAATCCCCGTCAATCCCCTTGGTTTCCTAAGGAAGACCAGCGCCCGAACCCCTGATGAGGCCCCTTCCGTGAACATCCGTTCCGCCTGGTCGCGGGCCGGTGAAGCTTGGACATTCCCACTGGCCCTGTTCGTGATCACCCGCCTTGCATTCTTGGCTTGCTCATACATGGGGTTGATGCTCACGGCGCATTTCTTTGACGGCTCGTCGCGATGTCTGATGTCCCTGCGGCCTCATCCTGCGTTGCAGTCTTTTTGTTGCTGGGATTGTGGTTGGTTCAATCGGGCAGCCACGGAAGGCTTCCGGACCGTCCAATCGGCCCAAGTTTTCCCCCTGTTGCCAATCTTGGCGTGGCTGCTCAAGACCGTCCTTCGCATCCCGCAGGAATTTGGGCTGATTGTCATCGCAAACTTGGCAAGCCTGGCTTCGTATTTTGTGCTCTTTCGGCTGTTCTTGCGCCTGGAGGCGGAAGGCGCGGCTCGCTGGGGGTTGACCGCTTTCACGGCCTTTCCGTTCCACTTCTTCCAAGCCGTCGGCTACTCAGAGTCGCTCATGGTGCTCACCAGCGCTCTGGCCGTGCTGCTTGCCCTCGAAGGACGCCACCTTTGGGCCGGGCTGGTGCTCGGCTTCGGCGTGCTCGCCCGCCACGTCACCCTATTTGCCGGTGCCGCGCTCTTACTTGCCCAGATCCGCGAGCGCGGCGTCAATCCCAAACGCTTTTTTCTTAGCCGCGACCTTGCCGGTCTGGTGCTTCCGTTTCTGTTCCTCGGAGCTTGGGTGGTCTATCTTTTTGCCCTCTTTCACACATGGACCGCTATCCACGACGCCCGCGTGGCGTCCTGGTGGGGCCACGTGGGGCGAGCGTACTGGGGCATCCTCGACGTCCTTCAGCAGGTGCCCTACGACCGTCACCCCGAGTACTTCTTCTACGTGGTTTTTGCGCTCATCCCACTCTCCGGCACCGTCGCGCTCTTTTTTCGTCGGCGTTGGGCCGAGCTGGCCTGGTCAGCGGCGGTCCTTCTTTTCGTGTGCTTTTCAAGCGGTGGCGCCAGCCTCGGGCGGTACACGGGAAGTTGCTGGCCCGCCTTCCTTCCTATTGGCGTATGGCTCGAGCGCAGGCCTCTCCTAGCCCCCATCCTCTTGGGTGCGCTCATGCTCGTTCAGGGTCTCTTCTTCTTTCTACACGGGCACGGCTTCGAGATCATCTGAACGGCCGGCGCCTGACGCCCAGTCGTGATACGCGTGAGCGCTTGCCTGCGCGCGCGGCAGCTCCCCATAGGTAGCCAGGTTCCCTGAGTTGTTCGGACTAGCCCGGCGCCCGCAGGCGTTCGCCCAGCAACTCGCGATACATCGCCTTGGTCCTCTCGGCGATGGACGTCCAGGAAAAATGTTCCTCCACCCGTTTGCGGCCGGCCAGACCCAGCTGGCGCGCCCAGTCTCGATTGTAGAGAACGCGGTTGATGGCATCGGCCAAAGCCAGCGGGTCGGCCGGGGGCACCAGCAACCCCGTGGTCTCCGGCACCACAACCTCTTTGATGCCACCCACTTCGCTGGCCACCACCGCCCGCTCACAAGCCATGGCCTCCAGGTTGATGATGCCGAAAGGTTCGTACACCGAGGGGCAGGCAAAAAGCGCGGCGTTGCTGTAAAGCTCGATGTACTGCTCTTCGCGTAGCAGGGTATTGATCCACAGGCAGCGCGGCTGTTCCGCAACCTTGGCCGCGATCTCTTCCTCGACAGCCCGCGTGTCGGGCGCGCTGGTGCAGCACACCAGGCGCACGCCGGTAGCCACATGCTTCATGGCCTCGATGAGGTGCACCATCCCCTTCTGTCGCGTGGTCCGGCCCACGAACAGGATGTAGTCGCCGTCAATGCCGTAGGCCTTGCAGGTTGCGCGGCTCTCAACCCGCTTCCACACATCAAGCTCGATGCCGTTGTGGATCACCACCACCCGCGTAGGATCGACGTTGAACAGCCCAAGGATCTCCCGCCGCGCGTCGGTCGACACGGCCACGATTCGGTCCGCATTCTCCAGGGCCACCTTCTCGATCCACGAGGTCAGGTTGTACGAGCGGCCGAGTTGTTCTTCCTTCCAGGGCCGCAACGGCTCTAGGCTGTGTACGGTGGCCACATAGGGGACGCTGTAGAGAGTCTTGGCCATGAAGCCGGCGAGGGCGCCGTACCAGGTGTGCGAGTGGACCACGTCGGCGTCGATGTGATCGCGAATCTGCGACAGGTTGGCCGAGAACGTCCCCAGCGTGCTGTTGAAGAGCTTGTCCTCTCCCTCCCACATGCGTGGCCAGGCCTGATACCCGCGCACCCGCAATCGGCCATCGGTCGCATCCTGATCGCCGATGCACCGTACTTCCACGTCCATACTGCGTGCGAGCTCGTGGGCGAGGTTCTTGAGATGTACGCCGGCTCCTCCGTACACCTGGGGAGGAAACTCGCGCGCAAGGAAGGTGACCTTCATGGCCGCACCGGCCTGGCTGTGGCCGCCGGCCACACGCTCTTGCCTGAGGACACCTCGGTCCCGATGTCGTTCTCAGTGGCCTCGACGTGGATGAGACAGTTCTTACCCACGCACGCGCCAACCGGTAGGCGCACATTCATGGCCAGCACCGTGGCCCCACAGGAGAGTGAAGCAGGCCTCTCTTCGCTCGCCACAGACTCCCCCACACCGACCTGACAGCCACGCGAGAAAACCACGCGCTTGTCTGCGACCGCGGCTGACACGTATGCATCCGCCTCGACCACGACGTCGTTCCACAGCACCGAGTCCCTTACCAGCGCCCGTGGACCCACCCGGACGCCCGGCGACAGCACGCTGTTTTCCACGCTCCCCTCGATCACACAACCCGCTGAAATGAGCGAGTTGGCGATGCGGGCCCCAGGCAGGCAGCGGGCCGGCGGCGGCGGCGAAGCGCGACCGGCCATCACGTTGGAATGCACGTCCCAGGCCGCGATGTCCACCGCCGGCGCGGCACCCAGCAGGTCCTGGTGGAAGGCGTAGTATTCGTCCAGCGTGCGCGAGTAGGACCACGCGCCCCGATAGACGAACCCATAGGCGCGGCGGCGAGAGATCATCCGGCGCAGGACTTCGTGGATCTGGAAGGTCACTGTCTGGTCTTCTCCGCTCACCGCCCGGCGCAGCTCCTCGACCAGTACTTCTCGTCGAAAGACGTAGACTGACATGGACGCCAGGTTGGTTCGGGGAAACTCAGGCTTCTCCATGAAGTTCATGATCTGGCCGGTGGCGTTCAACTCGCCGATGCCGAACCGGCTGGCATCCGCATCGCGCGGCGCGAACACCATGGTCAAATCCGCGTCATGTTCGTGGTGGAAATTGAGCAGGGGCCCGTAGTCCATGGAGTACACGTGGTCGGCCGAGACCACCAGCACGTCAGACGCGTCGGCGCGTTCGACAAAGTCGAGATTCTGATAGAGGGCATCGGCTGGCCCGCGATACCATTCGCTGACGGAAAGCTTGAGATAGGGGGGAAGAAAGCGAACGCCGCGGCTTGCGCCCACCAGGTCCCAGGCCATGCCTGTGCCAACGTGATCCATCAGCGACGCCGGCCGATACTGCGCTAGGATGCCCACCTGTCCGATCCCGGCCTTGGCCAGGTTGGTCAGGGCAAAATCGATGCAGCGATAGATTCCGCCAAAGATCACCGCCGACTTGGGGCGCCGCTCGGTTAGGACCGACAGATCCTCGCCGCGTCCACCTGCGAAAACCATGGCTATCGCTTTGTGCATCGTGTTCTCCTGCATTTGCTCCCGTCAGCCACGGGACCACCGGTGATACAGACCAGTCGCCCTGGCGTCTGCCCCCCTCAACGTACCGTATTGGGGCGAAGAATGGGCGGATTTTCGAGAGGCAGCGCCAGCAACTGAGCCACGGCCTCGAAAGTCAACTCGGCAATCTCGTCGCTTTCCCCTACCCCGCGCAGCGATTGGGCCAGAGTCGCGTTGCCCACGACGGGCACCCCAGCTTCCCGTGCCACGGTTCCGATCAGGACGGCGACCAGCCGCTCACCCTTGGCCACGACCACCGGGGCACCTGACCGATCAGGATCATAGCCAAGCGCCACGGCAAGACGGTCATCGTCGACCACCACGAGCTTGGCCCGGCGCACTTCGTCGATCATCTGCTGCTCCAAGATCTCTCGATGCAGACGCTGGCGCTCGGCCTTGTGAAGGGGATCTCCCTCGGTCTCCTTGTGCTCGCGCTTCCATTCCTCGCGGCTCATGCGAAGCGACTTCGCGTGCCGGTAGCGTTGCCACAGATAGTCCGCGCCGCCCAACACCGCTGCGGCCGCCGCCAGACGCAAGCCCAGCTTCGCGCCAAGGAGACCAAACGCCGTGAGCGCCGCGCCTGCCCGTGCGCCCGCCAGATGCGCCACATCCGACAGGGCTGGGGCCAGCGTCCACCAAGCCAGCACAGCCACTACTGCGGCTTTGAGCAAGCTCTTCAAGAGCTCCTCAAACGCTGCGGCCCCCAGCAGCCGGCGGGCCGATGGCAGCGCGCGCCTGACATCGAACCTGAGTGGGTAGGTAGAGAATAGACCCCCCGTTTGCATGAGCCCGACGGCGAGCGCTACCACCACCGCAACCCCGAGTGGCAAGAGCAACCCGTCCCTGGTCGCGCGGAGGGCTGCCCGTCCGGCCAGCGCCAGGCTGGGGTGAGAAGCGGCGTCACCCAGGGCTAGGCGAAGATAGGCGGCCAGCCCGCCTATCCAGGCCCGGCCGCCCAGAACCAAGGCGGCGCAAAGGGCGAGCCCGGTCAGCCCGGACAATAGATCTCGGCTCACGGCGATCTCGCCTCGACGGCGAGCCTCAATCAGACGCCTCTGCGTCGGTTCCTCGGTTTTGGCGGCGGAAAGTTCAGCCATGGAACGACGGTCAGCGCCCGAGTTGCGCCGCCCTCTCCAGCAAGGCCAAGAAGCCGCGGAACCCCGCGGTCAGCGCGGAATCCAGCGTGGCCAGCCCTGCCAGCATCGCGCCCACGCCCAGCAGGGCCTTGGCCGGCATGCCCACGAAATAGAGTGGGATCTGCGGCACCGCGCGGCCCAGGGCACCGAGAGCCAGGTCGGCCAGGAGAAGAGAAACCAAGACAGGAGCCGCCAACCCGATCGCAGCCTCGATCAACTTGGCCGAGGCCGCGATGACCAGAAAAGACGCCGCATGCAGGCTGGCCGGGCCCGGCCATGGCGCCGCGAGAGGCACCGCCTCGTAGCTGCGGGCCAGCGCCGTGGCAAGTATGCCACCACCACCCATTTCCAGGAAGATGACCACGGCCAGAAGCAGCAGCAGGTCGCCCAGCGGGCTACTGCGACTCCCCTGCTCAGGCGCGATCACCTCGGCGAGGTTCGCCCCACGCACAACGTCTGTCAGCCAGCCCGCCGCCTCCACCGCGCGAAACATGCAGGCGGCCACGAAGCCCATGACCAGCCCCACCCCGATCTCGCGCAGCAAGAGCAGCACCCAGAGGACCGGTCCTCCCGATGGGACGCGGCCCGCAATCAGCGGGAAGCACAGAGCCGAAAACGCAAAGCCCAGAGCCAGCCTCACCCGCGCAGGCAAGCTGGGTCCTCCGAAGGCCGGAATCAGCCAAACGAAGGGCACCGTACGCGCGCCGCCCAGGCCGAAGATAACCAGGGCGCGTTCGAGGTCGTCCGGCAGCACGAGCATGGTGGGGATCAGTGGATGGTCGGTATGGCCAAGAGCAGCGCCTGGGTGAAACGCAGAAGTTGGGCGCCGAGGAGCGGACCCATGGCCATCAAGACCAGTGTCACGGCCACCAACTTGGGCACGAAGACCAGCGTCTGCTCGTGAATCTGAGTCGCGGCCTGCAGGATGCTCACCACGAACCCAACCGCCAGGCTGGCCAAGAGCGGTGGTGCAGACACCAGGATCACCAGCAGCAAGCCCTCGCGCACCGCCCGCAGGATCAACTCGCTGCCCAAAGCACTAGACATAGGATTCCACCAAGCCACGGAGGAGGAGCTGCCAGCCGTCAGCGAGCACAAAGAGCAGAAGCTTGAAGGGCAGCGACACGGTGGTGGGTGACAGCATGTGCATGCCCAGCGCCAAGAGCAGGTTCGCAATCACCATGTCCACGACCAGGAAAGGCACGAAGAGCAAGAAACCAATCTCGAACGCGCGACGCAGCTCGGAGGTCAGAAACGCGGGCACCACGACCAGGAAGTCCTGCTCGGAGATCCCGGCCCGTTCCTGCGCTGTGCGCATGCGCAGGGCCAGGCTGTGAAAGACGGCCCGATCCCTCGCACTGGCGTTCTTGAGCAGAAACTCGCGCAAAGGTTCCTTGGCCTTGGCCGTGGCTGCGCTCAAGGCCTCCGCGGTCTGTCCGCTCAGCAGATCGGCACCTGCGCTCTGACCAAGCAGCGGCTCCACCGCCTGGAACATGCGCATGCCCGTGGGGGCCATGACAAACAAGGTGAGAATGAGAGCCACCCCTGTGACCACCTGGGAAGGCGGGATC
>PMIX01000090.1 GCA_003158395.1 Myxococcales bacterium
TCCTGGCCCAGATCGATGGCCGGCTGCGGACAGCGGCGGCTGGCCACACAGCGCGCGTACATGGCGCGTGTGACCTCGGTGCGGTCGATCCTGTACGCGGGCAGGCTGCGCTTGGCGACGGGCCGTTCGTCGTCAGCGCCGCGATTCGATCCTTTCAGAAAGGACCCGGCAGGAATGAGCACGCGCTCAGGTTTGCCCTCAGTGGAAAACAGCAACACTAGCAACATGGCGCGCATCACGCGAGGACAGCCTCGATTCCCAGCGCCAGTTTCGCCTTGCGGGGCAGCGCCTTGATAGCAGCCTCGCGCCGCAGGGCCAAGACCTGGGATCGCTTGCGCTCAACATGCACGATCGCCACTGGCCGCCGGCCTCGCGTGTAGCGCGCGCCGCGACCCTGGTTGTGCTTGGCCACGCGCGCGTTCACGTCACGGGCGATTCCCGTNNAGCGCTCAAGCCTGGAGCCGCTCCAGCCGGGCCAGCGCCTCCTCCACCCAGGGGGTGAGCTCTTCGCCACCGTCGGCGGCCAAATCGATGTAGCGCCGCAGGTGACCGACGGCCTGGCGCTGGCTGCCCAGGTGTTCAAGGGCCGTTGCCAGGTTGAAGTGCGCGTCGGCGAAATCAGGGGCGGTCTGCACGACCCGCCGCAGCTCAGAGGCCGCCAGCTCGACTTCACCCAGTTCATGAAGGATGCGGGCCAGGTTGTAACGCGCCTCGCTCTGCTCGGGATCCAGGGCCAGGGCTGCCTCAAATGACGCGCGCGCCGCTCCGGCATCGCCGGAGTGGTACGCCAGCGTGCCCAGGTTGGTGTGAGCCGCGGCCAGCCCTGGGTCAGCTGCCAGCGCTTGGCGATAGGCCGCCCCCGCCTCGTCAGTCTTGCCCGCTGCTTCTTGCGTCCGCGCCAAGGTGAACCATTGGTAGGCCGACCGCTCGATCCCGTCGAGGTTGGTCAGCGTGGGTCGCGGGGTGGGCAGCGCCGCCACCGAGGCTGCGCGGGCCGCCAGATCGCCCAGGCCGAAGTCAAACAGGCGCTGGCCGTTGACCTCGAAAGCGGCGCCGTCGGTCACCAGGGCCAGGGTGTTTCCGTCCCAAGCCACGCGCAGGCGTTCGAGCGGCCGATTCACGGCCGGAAGCGCGGCGCGGACCGCATCCAGGGCCTTGCGGATCTGCGCGGGCGAGAAGCCGCGCTCAACCAATTCCTTAGCCGCGCGTACCGCCACCAGATCCTGGAAGGTAAACGTCTGTCGGCCGCCTCGCCGACGCGACGGGCCGACGAAGCCTGACTGCGACCAGTAGCGTAGCTTGGCTTCGGCTACGCCGAGAATGCGAGACACTGCCGCGAAGCTGTATTCCTGCTCGGTGCTGCTGGCCATCAGAAGCTCGCCTCCACGTCAGCGTCGATGAACACGCGCGACCCTTGCGCACGAATCTGGATCTCGGTGCGCACGCCCTTGGGCCGCGCGCCGGCGACGCGCAAGACCTCACGGGCGGCGAGGGCGTCCATGCGCGCCTTGATGGTCGAGTCGGCACGCAGGAGCGCGGCCAGGCGTTGCGCCGTGCCTGCGTCGCCCGGCTCGCGCAAGATCGGGCCGAGGCTTTCCAGGTCAACGGTCACCATGGTCGATCCGAGGTAGGAATCCTGGCCGTTGCGTTCCGCTCGCTGGCCCTCGGAGATCACCTCGGCGTGGGCCAGGATGGTGTCGAGCGCAGCGCGCGACAGGCGCTCGCGTACTTCGCGTTCGAACATGGCGATGCGCAGCGCGCGCGCCATGGGGCGAAGGAGGAGAGACTGCCCGGCGCGCTTGGGACGCGCCGGGTTCTCGGCTGCTGTTGCGAAACACGACTCTGTAAGGTCATGTCGTGCCATGTGTATAGATGTAGGATAATGCGAGAGCGACATAGCACCAAATTTCTTCCATGCGGATTCCGCTACGAAACCTCCACCCTCGCGTCCGGGTTGAAGGGGTTGGTGCGCACGGCGAGGGAGAAAAGGTAGGGGTACGTGGCCTTGAGATGCTGCATGTGTCGCAGCCACTCCCTGACCAGCCAGTCATATGCGCGTCGTATGTCGTTTTCCAGGTGCCTAAGATCCGCGTCGGGCAAACCGGCCACGCTGGGCCGATGGGCTAGCTCGTCAGCCAGATGGAACACCGACCAAAGCATCTCGGTCAGAGTCTCGTGTTCGAGCAGGTTAGGATTTTCCAGCAGGCGCAACAGGAACTCGCGCCGCTGTTCAAGCGTGAGTTTCAACAGCGCTAGATCGCCCCGGCCTGCGTCGATCGCTGGTTCGTGGCTCCGCAGCACGGCTTGCATTTTTGCGAAGTGCGCCTCGGTCCAAGCACCGTCGATCCTGAGGTGTTTACGCGCGCCTTCCGCACGGCCGTCGAAAGCAGATAGGAGCCGCAGCAGCGGGGTGCCGACTTGATTGAAGAAGACGCCCATGGCCACATTCAGCTTCCTCCGAATTGTTTGACGCTCGTGCGCGTTGAGGAGCTGATCGAAAACCAGGGTGGCCAGCACCGCCTGCACGAAGAGGAAGGCGATGTCCATGAGCAGATAGAAGAAGATGTCATGGGCGTTCCGAAAGATGGCCCAGTGGAGGACGTAGGCAGCCGCCGACGGCAGGAGCAGCAGCACGGCGAGCAGGATCCTCTGGCGCGGTTCGCGTTTTTTCACAGGGACAGGTTACTGCAGAGTTGGCCCATTGTCGGAGACCCTTCTGGTCGCGTGGATTGACCCATTCGTCACGTCGCGCTACTCATAGGTGTGGTGAGACTGGTCCACAGCGCGAGCAGTCAAGGGACGCAAGATGCTCTTCTGGCGCTGGCGCGTCGCGCCGGGGATCAGGATCGCCACGCGACCCACAAGCTGGTGGAGCAGGTAGGACCGGCGATGCTCCGGGCGGTCCGCAAGGTTCTCGGGCATGCCACCACCGACGTCGAAGACGTCTTGCAGCAGCGGTGCGAGCACGCGAGTGCTGGCGCCGCTTGCCCTTCGCCCAGGCGCGTCCCTGGGAATGGCCTTTGTTTTTTGACCCGAACGACGTGGTCAGGTCACTGGCTCGGTATGAAGATCAGCCTAAGCAATCTATCCCGAACTTGGATTGCCCTGGCACTCTACGTGTCGGTCCTGGGCTGCTCCAGCTCTGACCACGCCCTGGGAACCATGCGCGACCTGAGTGACGGTGCTGTGGGTACAGGTGGGGATGCTGGTCTGCCTGATGCGCCCCTGGGAACGGGTGGCAGGGGTGGCGCGACCGGCACCGGCAGTGCCGTGACTGACACGGGCGGCAGCACGACTACGACCACGGGCGGCGCGGGAGGCGCGACCGGCACGGGCGGTCGCGTGGACACCGGTGGGACCGGGGCCAGCGGCGGGAACACTGGAGGTGCGGGCGGCACAGCGGGCGTGGGTGGCACGGGGGGGACGGCTGCATGCCCCGCGGGCCAGACACTCTGTCACAACTGCTGGACCCAGTACTGCGCAGAGGTGTGCGTTATTACCAACTGCATAGCGGTTGACGCCGGAAGCCAGCTCGCGCAGGACCTCGGCATACCCGTATCCGAGATCTATCCCTATCCCCCGCAGGATACAGCCCCTGTCACGGTGGCGATCGTGCCTGGGCTGAAGAGCTACTCCCCGGTGATGTCATCAGTGCCCGGGTTCCCCTTCAAGCCGCTGGCGAGCGGCTCGGTACCGGCCAATCCCCTCTACCGATGGCGTACCGACTACGGTACCTTCGCCCTCTGGAGCTGGAGCACCACGGCCGGCCGGGTGATGGACCAAGGCATCGATTTTACGGTGGGCGACACGACCGTCTACTTGGAATACGTGACCTCTCCGTCGGACCTGACCATTCCGGTCTGGATCCATCTCGATCTTATCGATGGCACCAGCGGAGAGGTCTTGGCCTCAGGCGAGCTTTCGCTCGGTTGGACCTACCCAGCAACGCTCACAGTCCAGTAGCGGCCTGGCCACCTATCGCGCACAGCGCGCCTTGAGCTCCTTGAAGCGCACGTCTGAGGGCATGAGACTCTCCAGCTCGGCGAAGCGCAGGCGCACGCGGTCGCGGTCTTCCTTGTCGCAGGCCCAGACCGCGTCGATGTATGAGCGCCAGCCGAGGTAGCCGCGCGCTTGCGGGTCGGACTTCGCTTCGGCCAGCATCCACGACGCGACCAGATCCAGGATCGAGTCACCAGCCAAGGACGGGGCCCAGAGATCGCCCGCGGGCACAAGTTGCGTGTGCAAGGCCGGTGGGATCACGATGTCGGGCTCGATACGCACGGGCCGGCGCGCATCCAGGGCGCGCAACACCTCGACGGAAAAGCCCCCCCTGCGATAGGCTTGCAGGCTAGGCGCCAGGTCAGGCTCGGCCAGGGACACCCGCTCGGCGTATCCGGGCCCACCGACGAAGGCCAGATGGGCCCACGCCACGTCAGGGCGGCGCGCTTCAACCAGGCGCTGGTAGCCGACCAGGAAGGCGGTCTCGAAGTGGTTGGTCAGCAGGGCCGCGCGCGGCGGCAGGTGCGCCAACACCTGTCCGGCCGCTGCATCTGCTGCGGTCGAGTCTCGCAGCCCCGGGTACTGGTTCGGCTGGGGAAAGCGACTGAGCGCGACCATGAGCAGCAGAGCACCCAGAAATGGGCGCAGACGCGCGAAGCGAAATACGGTCAAACCGAACAAGATCGCGGCAGCGGAAAAGACAGCCACCAGCGCAAAGGCTGGCCCAAGGTAGCCGCGGATATCCGGGTTGGCCGGGGCCAGACCGCCAATCAGGGCCGCCCCCATCGAGCCCCCCGCTGACACCAGCAGAGCCAGGCCTGGGAGGCGCGACCGCGCACGCCGGAGCAGGAAGTAGAGGCCGGCGGGCGCGAGCAACGCGAAGAGCACACCCAGTTCCTCCATGGGAAGAAAGGGCAGCGCTTCGGGGGTCGCCTGGCCCTGCACCACGGCTTGCTTGACCGCGAATGTGTGCGCCGAGACGACCCACCACAGACCGGCCAGCGAGCGCGCGTCGCCCCAGAGCACATTGCTTGCGCCGTGATCAGGCGCGCCGAAAAGCGCAGCCGCTCGTAGGGGCAAGTACGCGTGGATCGCCATGCCCGCCAGGAACGCCAGCAGCGCCAGCCCAGCGAGGCGCGCGGGTTTTTCGGCCAGCAAGGGCAGGGCAGCCACCACGGCTCCCAGGCCGACCAATCCCGCGAGCAGAGAATGATTCGCGACCCCCAGGCCGATGAGCACAGCGGCCACCAGGGCGGGCCGCGCATCCCGGTCCCGCGCTGCGCGGAGGGCCAGCCACAATGCGGCCAGCGACAGCGCTGTCTGCAGGGCGTAGACCTCTGCCCGGTTGCAGACGATCACCACCCCGGGCGCAAAGGCAAACATCACGGCGGTGGCAGCAGCCACCAGCACGCGCGTGATTGGATCGAGCCTCTCTTCAGGATCGAGCCAGTCGGCCACCTCCAGGCTCAAGGCGTAGACGAAAAGGGCCGCCAGCGCCCCGGCGGCCCCTTGCGAGAGGGCAGCTCGAAAGGCGACGTCGCCCAGGGGCAACAGATCAAAGAGCTTTCCCCACAGAAGGGCTGTTACCTCGCCCGGCGGATGGGCCACACCCAGGCCAAAGGTCGCCGCCGCTAGCTCGGCCGAATCGAGAAAATAGGGAGCAGGCGTGGCGCAAAGAGCGTAGGCAGAAAAGGACAGCGCGGCCACGACGAAGGCGCCCCAGGCGCGCAATCGAGGTTGGCGGTGCGTATCCACGGTCCTGAATCCTGTACTTTATGTTACCGTCAGGACCATGGCTGTGGGCGAAATCGAATTGGCGAAGTTCCCCATCCTGGTGGTTGACGACGAGAGCGACAACCTGGACGCGTTCCGCTTCACCTTTGGCAAGACCTTCACCTTGCACCTGGCCTCGGGCGCCGAGGAAGCCTTGGGCCTGGTGCGCGCGCACGACATGGCGGTGGTGGTGACCGACCAGCGCATGCCGCGCATGACGGGGCTGGAGCTTCTGCGCGCCGTGCGCGACATCCGGCCCGACGCGGTGGGAATCATCGTCACGGCCTTCACCGACGTGGATGTGCTGATCGAGTCCATTAGCTTGGGCCGCATCTACCGCTATATCACCAAGCCCTGGGACAGCAAGGAGCTGCGCGGGATCCTGGTGCACGCGGTGGAGCGCTTCCACCTGGTGCGCGAGAATCAACGCCTCTTGGACCAGCTCTCCCAGTACGCGCGCGTGCTCTCGCGCGAGGCCGACAGCGCGTTCAACTTCGGCGCCATCGTGGGCGATTCGCCGGCGTTGCGTCAGGTGCTGGCCAAGGTGGAGCAGGTGGCGCAGACCCCAGCCACGGTTCTTTTGCGTGGGGAAACCGGCACCGGCAAGGAGATGGTGGCGCGCGCCATCCACATCAACAGCCCGCGCGAAAGCCGGCCCTTCGTGCGTGTCAACTGTGCGGCCTTGGCCCCGGGGGTTCTGGAATCCGAGCTGTTCGGTC
>PMIX01000211.1 GCA_003158395.1 Myxococcales bacterium
CGTGGCCATGACCTACAACGATCCGGTCGTGTTTCACGAATACGCCATCGACGTCGCCGACGCTTGCCACGAACGCGGCATCAGGACCGTTGCAGTGACCGCCGGGTACGTCTGTCCGGCCCCGCGCGCCGAGTTCTACCGCCGCATGGATGCCGCCAACGTTGACCTCAAAGCCTTTACCGATCGCTTCTATCGCGAACTGTGCTCCGGCGATCTCGCCACTGTGCTTGAAACCCTGGTCTTCCTGCGCGAGCAGACCCAGGTCTGGCTCGAAGTCACGACCCTGCTGATTCCCGGGGAAAACGACAGCGATGGCGAGCTGGACGAGATGACCCGTTGGATGTGCGCCAACCTCGGGCCTGACGTGCCGCTGCACTTTTCGGCCTTTCACGCCGACTTTCGCATGCGCGACAAACCGCCTACCCCCCCCGAAACCCTGACCCGCGCGCGCCAGATCGCCCTGGGTAATGGCCTGCACTACGTGTACACCGGCAACGTGCGCGACGAAACGGGGGGCAGCACGACCTGCGTCGACTGCAAAAGCCGGCTGATCGGCCGCGACGGCTATGAGCTGACAGCCTGGGGCCTCACTGACGATGGCCATTGCGCCGCTTGTGGGGCCCTGTGCCCCGGCGTCTTCGCCGGTGCGCCTGGCCGCTGGGGCAATCGCCGGCTCCCGCTTGATGTCGGCCAAGAATGATTCCTGCGACTTCGCCCGAGGGGGCGTCGCCCCCTGGCGTCATTGCGCGTCCGCGACGATGGCTGCGCGCAGCGCGCCTAGCTGGGCGGGCGAGCCAACAAACAGATCGTCCGGGAAATGCCTGAGCGCGAGCATGCCCCGATAGATCTCCGCGCGTTGATCGACGTTCATGCCGAATCCCGCCAGGAACTGCAGGCGCAGGTTGTCGTCGCGGTTGATTTGGGCGTCTTTGAGCCACGGCGCCAACTCGGAGGCCCGACCGCCGTAGGTGGAGAGCAGCGCCACGGCTGAATCGAAGCCTATCTGGCGCAGCGACTGCGCGACCTGGGCAAACTCCGGGCTCTGCAAGCGGCGCTCGAGCGCCTCAACGTCGATGCGGGTCGGCTCCACCTGCCCCAGCAGCACGACGTCGTAGCCTTGTCCTTGGACCGTGTTGCCCCAAATAGTCCCGTTCGGGAAGGCCTCAAAGAACGTCGCGACCTCGCTCTTCACCGCCGCCATTCCGCTGTCGTAGAGTTGTACGAACACGGTCACCACCCCGCCTGGATTGAGGTGCCGCTTGGCGAGCTCCCAGAACTCGCGCGTGTAAAGATTGGCGGCGCCTTTGACCCAGGGATCGAACGGATCCGAAGTGATGGCGTCGAACTTCTGCTTGGTAGTTGTGAGGAAATGCCGGGCATCGTCCACTTCGACGTGGACTTTGGGATTGCCAACCACGTTGTAGTTGTAGTCAGCGAAGTATTTCGCGACGACGCTCGGGACGAGCGGCTCGATTTCCGCGATCGTCAGATGCTCGACCCGGGGATCGATGCTCGCCGCGCCGGCCGTCACGCCAGCACCGCAGGCAATCACCAAGACATTGCGCGGGTCTACTGGGACCAGCGTGGTCAGATGCCCGAGCATGCGCTGGAGCCGCATGTCCTGAGGTAGGGTGGACGCCTGGACCTTTCCGGCGTTGGAGTAGCTGATGATTCCGTTCGGATCCCTTGAGACCGCCGGGGACGAATTCATCCCTTCGCCAACGTATAGAAACGTCTCCTTCGTGGTTCGCTCGACGGCCGAAAAGCGGCCGTGCCCGACCAGCAGCGGAGGAACCGCGGCCACGTTGCCCCCCAGCAGGACGGCCAGCTCGACGATGGCCAACGCCCAGATTGCATCCCGCATGGTGAGCCGCGGCGCCGCACGCTCGGACACCAGCGCCGGTATGAGGGTAAGGGCGGCGGCTACGGCCGCAAGCGCGATCAGGATTCGCTCGCCGTTTTGGGTCCCGACCGCGGCGATCAGCACCAGGCTCGTGCCCAGCGCCCCGACGATGGCTCCCACCGTGTTCGCTGCGTAGAGCCGGCCCACCACCACACCGCCATCGGCTCCCCTAGACGCGACCGCCGCAAGCGCCAGGGGAAAGCTGGCACCCCACAGGCAGGCCGCGGGCAGGATCGCCCAAAGGCAGCGGACAAAATCGATCTGGAATTGACTCCAAGGANNAGCAACGAGCCAGCGCCACTTCCCAGCCCGATCCCGATCAAGAACACGGCCAGGATGATCGAGAAGGTATACGTGGTGTGGCTCAAGAGCAGCCCGAAGAGCCGCGTCCAAATCACCTCTGCGCCCAGCGCGCTCATCCCCGAAAGCCCGATCGCCAGATAGATGATCCAAGCGGGTATCGTCGGACCCGTGATCGCGGGGGCCGGCAGATCGCGACTGGTGTCCCGTGGCGCGGCCCCGGGACGGGTCCGCGCGAGCGCGAGCGCGCCCACGGCGACCGCCGCGTTCAAGGCGACGGCGACGAAGGTCGCGGTGTGCATGTCGTGAACTCGGAGAAGATAGAAGCCCGCAAGCAGACAGCCAAACACTGCCCCGAGCGTGTTGCCGGCATAGAAGGTCCCGAGCCACGAGACGCCCCGCGGGCTCATTTCCACCCAGCGCGAAACCGCGGGCAGCGTGGCCCCCATCATCACGGTCGGCGGCAGAAGACAGATCGCCCCGAACAAGCCGCGCAAGAGCAGCCCCGGGACGCCGTGCCCGACCACGGCCGTGTAGACATACTGGACCAGCGGTATCGCCCCCAGCATCAGGATCCCGGAAACACCGATCGCGATTTCGAGGATGGCATAGACACGCAAGGGGTGCCGATGGCGGGTGACAAAGCGCGAAAGCCCAAGGCTGCCCAGGCACATCCCGCCCATGAAGGTTCCCAAGAGAACCCCGATTGAAACCGCCGAAGACCCGAGTACGAGCTGCAGCATCTGGAACCAGACGACCTCGTAGATCAGCGCTGCGCATCCGCTGGCCACAAACAGCACCAGGAGCAGCGCAAAGGGTCGTTCGTCCGCGCTGCTGGGAGCCGGCGGCGCACCCCGGCGGCGTTTCCTGCGGGCGATCTGTACTCCGGCGAGCGACACGATCGCCACGGCCAGCAAGATCTCGAGCCAGCCAATCGGGGCACTCCTCGCGGGCTCCGCCATTCCCGNNTCGCCGATACGCAGGTAGCGCACCATCACCGGTTCGATCTGGACAGAGCGGATGCGCAGACCAGGCCCCCGGTCGACCACGTTGGCGACCTCCGCCAGCGCGCGAAAGCTTCCCGGCTGCCCGTCGATCGAGCCGGCGATTTTGTAGGTGTCGTTTGCGTCGGCTTGCAGGAAGAGCGCGCTCACCTTGCGCGGCTCGCCCAGGTCATAGGTTATCGATGCAGAGCGGCTTGCCAGCTTGACGGCGGCCGGCGCGTCCCAGAGCGCCCCCTCGGGCGCAACCGCGCCATCAGTGACAAGGGCGGCGCTGCCGTTGACTTCTTCCTGCGCGGATGGCATTCGACCCGCGAGCAGATCCGCGGTGTTGCATTCGGGCGCCGCAGGATGCTCTCCGGCATGGGCGTTTCGGCCTGCCATCACGGCCAGCGCCAGTCCGGCACACGCAAAGGGCAGAGTGGCGCGACGACGTGTCATGAATCCTCCATCGATCGAGGCCAGCCAGAGTAGCAGGTTGCCGACTCACACGCGATTGCCGCGTGTGCCGGCGAACCGACTGGGCCCCACAGCAGCCGGTAGCGCCCGCAGGAGCCACCCCGCCCGCCGGTGAATACGTTCTGGGCTGCGCGGGTGGGATCAGGAGGGTCCCCGCACGCGTGAGAACCCATATTGATTCACCCGTGCACGCACACAGGAACGCCCGGTCCTAGGCTAGCTCACCTCTTGAGCAAGTGGTCGCTGCGCAAGAGGCAGGCAAGATCAGGCAGAGCCTGCTTTCCTGCGGAGAAGGCATATTCATTGTACCAGCCACGAGTATCACGGCTGTCTGCCCCGCCTGTGGCGTGACCATCGTCCTCTAGCTGCTCGGCCACGGGGTTGCAGAACTCTGGTTTGGCGAGCCTCGGCCTCTCTCATCAGGCGCTTCTACGCCGTCAGATCGGGAGCGGCGGGCACGGTGAACCAGAAGGTCGCGCCTTTTCCTGGCTCGCTGACTACGCCGATGCGGCCGCCATGCGCCTGCACGATGCCACGGGCGATGAACAGACCCAGGCCTGAGCCGCCCGGAGGACTGCCGGGGACGCGGTAAAACTTCTCGAACAATTCGGCCTGGTACTGCTGGGGAATGCCCGGTCCTTGGTCGCTGACCTCGAAGCGGATCCAGTGGCCCGCACTCGCATCAGGCTCACCGGCCGGCGCGCTGGCGATTTCGGGCATGGCACGCACGACGATCTCGCTCTCGGGCGATGAGTAGCGGATGGCATTGCCCAGCAAATTGCTGAATACCAAATCCAGGCGATCCGGATCGGCAAAGGCCTCTGGGCACCCGGGCGCCACCTCAGAGCGCAGGGTGATCTGCCGTGCCTCCGCGGCGGAGCGGTGCGCGTCGCGGGCCAGGTTCACCAGCGTCTCGGGCGTGACCCGCCGTTTGTGCAGGTCGATGTTGCCGGATTCGATGCGCGAAAGATTGAGCAAATCGTCGACGATGGTCTGCAGCCGCTCGCAGTCCTCGCGGGCCGCAAACAACAGATCAGCCTGCTTGTCGGTCAGCGAGCCCACGGCGCCCTCGGTGCACAGGTGAATCGCCATGCGCAGCGAGGTCAACGGCGTCCGGAATTCATGCGCCACCGTGGCCACCAAGTTGCTCTTCAGCTCGTCGAAATGGAACAACCGGGTCACGTCCTGCAGGACGATCGCTACGCCCGTCACCTCGCCCGCGTCACCGTAGATGGGCGCGGCTCGCGGCAGGAAGATGTGATCCCCGACCGGCAGCGCCTCCTCGAAACCCTTGGGAACGTAGGCGCCCCGGCCACCGACCACGTGGGCTCGAACGCGGTCGAGAAGCGAGCGCACCGCTGGGTCGATGGTGGCGAGCGGGTCCTTGGGCCGCAGATCGGCATCCAGGCCGAGCAGGCGGCTCGACGCCGTGTTGATGGCCTGGACGTGTCCAGCGTCGTCCAGCATCACCACCGGATCGGGTAAGCCATCCATGGCCGCCTGGGCTGCCTGCTGGGTCTGCAGCAACTCGCCGAGGGAGCTGGCCCGGTAGCGTTCCAAATGATCGGCCATGGTGTTGAACTCGGCCGCGAGTTCCGCTACCTCGTCACGGCCATGGAGCCGCGCGCGCGCGTGCAGATCTCCCTGTCCGAAGCGCCGCACTGCCGCGCCCACCACGCGCAGCGGTCGCAGCAGACGCGTGGTCAAGGAGATGGAGACCAGGAGTCCGCCAAGAAGGGCTGCCGCCACGGCGATGACGACCAGTTGCTGGAATCGCTGCGCACTTCGCTCGGCCTGCTCACTCTTGCGCACAATCGCGTCCTGGTTCATGTCGAGAATCCGATCAGCAGCCTGCTTCGTCTCGGCAAAAGCAGGCGACAGGGCTTCGAAGTACAAACGATCCCAAGCCTCCAGTGTGGTGGCGGCCAGAAATTCATCGAGCGCTTGCTGGTACCGTGTCCAGCTCTTGCGCAATGCTGCGGCCGCCTCGCCTTCGCCCGGTTCGGTGATGTTGTTCTCCTCCACGCGCAACTCACGTTCGAAAGCGCTGCGGTGTTGGGAGATGTCCACCACGGACTTCACGCCGTGTCCCGCCAGTGCCAACAGGGGGAAGCTGCCGATCCGCTCGAGAGACTCCTTCATCCTTTCCGCCGCACGCACGCTGCGGTAGTTGTCCACGAAAATTCTGCCCGTTTCCTCGCCCAGCCGGGTGGTTACCGTCGCCGAGATCCCACCCACCAGGGCCAATGCGATGGCCAAGGGCACCTGGGCCAAAATCAGCTTGGCCTTGAAGGTCACGGCC
>PMIX01000150.1:0-10440 GCA_003158395.1 Myxococcales bacterium
GGTCGGCGGGAGAGGGTCCGCGCGCACGGAACGCTGGCTCCGTGCTTGAAGCCTTGCCTCCCCTCACCCGGCGCGCTGCGCGCGCCGGCCTCCGCTGCGCTCCTCTTCGCGGGGCGAGGCATAAGGAAGGCGCTGAACGCTGACACCGCGCCGCTGATCCATCTGCTCGCCGTGGTGTCGGACTGGCGTGAGAAGTGGCTTTCGTGCCTTCGCACCGCCACGCTGCCGAACAAGCCGTTGCAGCGCTCGAATCCGCCGCAGAGCGATTAATGTAACATCGACGTGCCGGCTTGGCGGCGGCTTCGCCGCCGAACAGCAAACCGTTGGCGAACGCCCGTCAGCGGGTCCAGTCTGCGATCTCGAGGTCAGCGAAGTACCGGAAGTCCCCGATGTTGGCGGTGACGAGGGTTAGGCTCTCGCTGTGAGCGATGGCTGCGATCTGGCCGTCTACGAATGGTGGCGTTCTCCCGCTCTCTTCGAGCCGAGCTCTCTCCCGTCCGTGCCATTCGGCCGCAGCATCGTCGTAGGGCAGGATCGGAAAGGACCGTCGCACGACACCGTGGAGGTACTCTTCCAAAGCGCTTTTCCGCTTCCCCGCTGGAAGACGGCTGCAGCCATAGACCAGCTCGTGCCAAACTGGCGCGGCAATAGCGCAGTGGTCGCTTTGTTGCTCAAGCTTTCTCACAACGCGCCGGTTGGGTATCTTCGCGACGGGCGCGGAGACGATGGTCGTGTCGAGCAGGAATTTGAGCGTCATAGTCGAACTCGACGTCCCGGCTCTCGATCGCGAATCGAGTCGAGGAAGTCAGGCTCCAGCCCGATTTCCTCTGGCGCGTGACGACCAAGGAACGCACGGTATGCATCGCCAAACTTGGTGTGCTGGTTGCGAAGCATGTCGTACCTTTGTGGAGAAAGCACCAGAGCTACTGCTTTACCGCGTCGGGTTAACTGCACCTCTTTGCCCGCCTCTACGTCGTCCAGAATGTCCGGAAGATGGGCTCTCGCGTCCGCAACGGAATAGCTCTTCGACACTTTGCAAGTGTACATCTATTTGTACATCTAGCAACGAGTTCCTGCGTAGCGCTGTCGAACCCGTTGCGGCGCGCGATTGCGCGCTGCCGCTGAACACCACAACGTTGATTTGGGCCGAAGCCATCCCATCGTCGTGGGCGCATGAGCGTCCGAAGTGTCAGTATGGTACCCATTCATGACCGTCCTCTTCGCGATCTTCCTCGTCGTCCACGGGCTCATTCATCTGATGGGTGCCGCAAAGGCATTCGGGGTGGCCGAGATTCCACAGCTGGCGCAGCAGATCTCCAGGCCGCTGGGCGTCCTTTGGCTGCTGGCTGCAGGACTTCTATTGGTCACCGCGGGCGCTCTGTTCACCTGGCCTCGATGGTGGTGGACGGTGGGCGCCGGCGCGATCGTCATTTCGCAGGTCGCGATCGCCACGTCGTGGAGTGATGCCAAGTACGGGAGCATCGCAAACGTCATTGTGCTGGTGGGCGTGGTGCTCGGGCTCCTGTCGCAAGGGCCCTCCAGCTTTCGCGCCGAGTACGAGCGCGAAGTCGGGCAGAGCGTTGGTCACGCCAGCGCAACGCCGGTACTCACGGAGGCCGACATCGCGCACCTGCCGGCGGCGGTGCAGCAATACATCCGATTCACTGGCTCCGTCGGGCAGCCGCGCGTGCAGAATTTCCGTGCGGGCTTCCATGGAAAGATCCGCAGCGGACCAGACTCGCGATGGATGTCGTTCACTGGCGAGCAGTACAATTCCTACGACCAACCATCGCGTCTATTCCTGATGGACGCCTCGATGTTCGGGGTGCCATTTCAGGCGTTCCATCGTCTTGTTGGACCGTCCGCTACCATGCGGGTGAAAGTTGCGTCGATCGTACAGGTGGTCGACGCGAAAGGACCGGAGATGGACGAGTCCGAAACGGTGACGCTGTTCAACGATCTGTGTGTGTTTGCGCCCGGCGCACTCGTCGATCGTGGTATTCAGTGGCAGGAGATCGACCCGCATACTGTGAGCGCCTTGTTCGCCAACGCGAGCCACACCATCCGGGCGGTCCTGTCGTTCAATGACCGTAGCGAACTGGTGGACTTTGTGTCGGACGATCGCTCGGCGGCATCTTCCGACGGCAAATCATTCACCCGCATGCGGTGGTCAACGCCGCTGCGCAACTATCGCATGTTCGGGTCGCACCGGATCATGAGCGAGGGCGAGTGTATCTGGCACGCGCCAGGTGGCAAGTATGCCTACTTGCAATTCGGCCTCGATTCGATCGAGTACAACGTAGCGGTTGCGCCAAGGCAGCAGCACTGATGAGAGCGTCACAGCTCGGAGTGGGCAGACGGTCTGCGTGCCTCATCCACCAATCCGAAGTTCGAGACGCGAAGACTAGATCCCCGCGCCCACCGCCGCTGGCAAGGGCAAGCGGATCGAGAACACGGTGCCGGCTGCGGCGCTGCTGGCGAAGCTGACCTTGCCGCCCAGGTAGCGCTCGCCCAGCAGTCTCATGCCATAGGTACCCAGCCCGTGTCCCGTGCCAGCCTTGGTGGTGAACGAGCGCTGGAAGATGCGCGGTGCAACCGCAGGCGGGATCTCGCCCGGGTTGTGCACGTTAAACGCAACCGCGTCGCCCGACTCAGACTCGCCATCCGCATTCAGGCCGGTCTCCCGTTCACACCACAGGCGAACCTGGCCTTCGGCGGGCGTGGCTTCGAAGGCATTCTTTACCATGTTGACCAGCACCCGGCCGAGCAGGACAGGATCGGTGACCAGCTCCACGCCGGGGCAGCGATCTTCCACCGTCAGGATACGCTGCTGGGCGGATGGCGCGTCCGCAAACATGCCCTGCAAATCTTCGAGCAGCGCAGCGGGCGTGACCTTGACGCGCTGGGGCCGCAGCGTGCCCTGCTCGGCTTCGAGAAGCGTGCGCTGAAGCTGAATCTCGCGTTCAAGCTGGCCGACCAAACGGCTCACCCGCTCGCGCGCACGGTCGAGACGCTCGCCACTGGCTTGGTTGAGGAGGTGGGTCCAGTTGGACAAGGCCGAGAGCGTGTTGAGGATGTCATGAAAGAACACGCGCTCCAGCGCCTGACGGCGCTTTTCATGACTGATGTCGCGCAGGGACACCACGGTGTAATCCTTGCCGTCGATGTCCACCTGGGTGGCGCGCACGTTCAACTCCAGCGATGTCGCGTTTTCTCCCTCGCCTGACGTGAGCAGACATTCCTGCTCGACGGTGCGTCCGCCGGCCTGCGATTGCGTGACCGCCTGGAAGGTCCCACAAGCCAGGCAATGCTCGCCCGCCCCACAGCCCTGCGGCTGCTCGGCTGCGCGGGGACACGCGAAGAACTCGCCGGGGCGCAGCCCAATCGAGCGTCGTGCGTGGCGCAGGTTCTCCAGTAAGGGCGCGCGGTTGGTGGCCAGGATCTGCCGCTCCCGGTTGAGCACCAGCAGACCTGCGTCCACGGCCTCCAGCAGCGCGCTCACGATCGGGCTCTGGCTCACGGTCCGCACCTCGGCCTCCAGCTTGGCAGGGCTGGCGCGTTCATGGGACACCACCGGAATTGGTGTCACAGGTGCGTTTTCAGTTCCGAGCTTCGCCAACGGCGCGTAGCCTTTTCGCGGGGTTGCTGAGGTGGCCTAGGTCGACGAAGCAAGCCTAGCACGCGGTCTTTCCCACGCCCGGAGCACTGTGCTTGGCTCCGGCACGTCTTGCCGGCAAGGAATCGCGCCGCGCCAATGGCGGACTCTGTCCGTGAGCCCCGACCACCGTCCCTCGCCACCCTGTGGCCCGGACGCAGTCGGGCGGCCGATCCCGGCCAGATGTGACGGCGAAGTTGTGCTCGCTTGCGAGCATGATTGTGTCGAGCACGCGACTGGTATCGAAACGTGGGCCTCCTCGCCCAGTGGGCGGAGGTTCGCCATCCGTGTCGGCGCACGCGCGATCATCAATACAACTGGGCCATGGGGTGTGGCGCATATTCGATCGAGACCGCAAGCTTCTTGCCCGCGCCGACGGCAGAACATGAAGAGTCAGCCCTCGACTCGATTTCATGCTGAAATTGTCGCCACCCACCGTCAACAATTTCAATACAACCGAGGGTTCCGCCCACGATGTCCTTCTTTGAGTTGCCCCCTTCGTGGATCAGGACGTGTCTTCCGGGCATCAACTGCCACGCGCCGGCCGGCCCCTCCCCAAAGAAACTGTGCGGTCGGTAGTACGGTAGGAAGACCGGCGTGCATTCTCGGGCTTGAGCCAACCCTGTGTCACAGGGCCTGCTATCTGGAATGCGATTGTCCCCCAGATTGCGCAGGCCGAATCGTATTGCCTTGTAGCGGCCCCCGCCCACGATGCGGACTTCGTAGAGGGGAACCTCATAGGTCACGTAGGAATCGGGGATGAGCGTTCCATTCGGCCTACGATAGCATTGCAGGTGAGGGCTAACCCTGTGGTCGTAGGGTATGACATAACCCTTGTCCTGCACGATCCGGCTGGTGACAACGACCTTGACCTCATTCATCGTGACCCTCTGAACCTTTCTTTCGCTCGCAGTCGCCCACTCGGTGACCAGTCCTTCTACCCTGAGTGACTCGCTTGCCTTCCTTGGTCGTGATCGTCAATTCATACACATCCTCTGACTTCACAGTGAGGACGCCTTCGCTTTCCCCACCGCCCTTGACGTCGCAGCGGGTTCGCAGTCGATACGTGCTATCGGACAGCTTTTTTGACTCCCAAGCACAGCCGCCAATCCCGACTTTCTTGAGTCCCCAGTATCCCCAGAACATCGAACGAGGGTGATGGCAAACCGGCAAACGGGCCTTCCAGGTTTCGGTCTTTCCCGAAGGCAAGGTTCGTTCCGATACGCTCTCCCAGATGCCGAGTCGCAGGGGAGGCCACTCGTTGGCAACGTCCTCGGCGCTGGAAGGTCGCGAACTCAACGCTAGGCTAATGACCAAGGCCACGAAGGACAGGCGACGCCTGGGCGACACGTTGGCGGGTGTCAACTTCGCATCACACACGCGCGACACGTTACGCAGTGTGGTCAGTCACGTCAATGGGAAGACTCTTCCTATGCCAGCTTTTCCGCCAGGCCCGAGGAGCGGGTCAGGCTGTTGTTAGCGCCAGCAGACAGGACATCCGCATTGCCGCAGATCACGACGGCATGCCGTGCGCGGGTCAAGGCGGTGTAGAGCAGTTCGCGGGTAAGCAAAGGCAGAGGCTGCTCAGGCAAGAGCAGCAAGACCCGGTCGTGCTCCGACCCCTGCGCCTTGTGCACAGTCAGGGCATAGGCCAGGGACAGGCCCTCACCCAACGCCTCGGGCGGGACAGCCAGCCAGCGCGAGGCGGACGGTCCCGCGGCTGACAGGCGAAAGACAGCCATGGGTCGGGCTGCCTGGCCAGGTTCTGCGACTAACAGGATGAATCCCTGGTCACCGTTCCACAGACCGCGCTGGTAGTCGTTGCGCAAGACCAGCACCGGCTCACCAGGCAGAAGCTCGTCGCTGGAGCCGGCGCACAGGCCATGCAAAAAGGCGTTGACCGGATTGGTGCCAGTGGGCCGCTCGCGCGTCACGCAGAGCACGCGCTGGCGCGCAACCTGCGCGTGTAGGCGAGTGAGGCGGTCGTCGTCCTCGGCTGAAAAACCCTGGGGCTCAAGAACATATTCGTGCTCGATGAGCTGGCGCCACTCGGGCAGGGCCGCGATCCTGTCCTGGTACCAGCGCTCGAGCACAGCATCGCGTTCTGTACCCGGTACCAGCTCGACGCCGTCAAAGGCCAGCTTCGCAGTCGTGGGCCGCGATGCGAGCAAGGCCAGAAGCCGGCCGGCATCCCCCGCGCGCACGGCCGCCGCGCATTCGCTGATGCGACGGCCAGCGGCCTGCGCCTGGTCCGTACGGAAGCTCCGGTGGAGGCGCACAGCCAGGCTGCCCAGGTCGCGAAACACGGCTCCTGCGTCGACCGAAGGCAACTGGTCTGCATCACCCAGGAGTACCAACACGGCGTCGTCGCGAAGCGCGCGCAGCAGCCGATCCATGAGCGACAGATCGATCATCGACCCCTCGTCGACGATCACGGCCCGCGCGGCCAGGCGGTAGTTGTGGTGATGCAGGAAGCGTCCGGTTGCCGGCGAGTAGCCCAGCAGGCGGTGCAGCGTCTGCGCGGGCGGGCAAGCGGACTGCAGGGCTCGATCTGCGGCAGACGGCACGGGCAGCGCGGCCAGCCCGGCCTGAAACGACTCTTGCAGGCGGTTGGCGGCCTTGCCGGTAGGCGCGGCCAGCGCCAGCTCGGACGCGGGCACGCCCAGGCGCACAAGCCCGCGCGCAAGCGCGAGCGCGATGGTGGTTTTGCCCGTGCCCGGGCCGCCGCTCACCACCGCCAGGCGGCGGTTCAGGGCAGCCGCCACCGCGGCCTGTTGCTCGTCGTTGAGGGCCGGTCTGCTTCCGGCCGCGATCTCGGCAACGGCGGCTTTGATGGCTTGCGGGTCTGGGCCAGACTGCGCTGCCCGCGCCTTGATGGCCCCGGCCAGGCGCGTCTCGCAAGCCAGGACCCGCTCGTGATATAGGAACTCGCCGTCGACGATGAGCGGCTTGCGCTCGCCGGGCGCTCCGACCAGGGCCGCCACCCTGCGCAGCAGGGCACGCTCGGCCTCTGTCAGCCGCATGCGGGTGCTGCCCTGACTGCCGCTGATGAGCGATCGCGCGACGAGGCTGACCAGATTCCGACGCTCGGCCTCGCCAATCCCGACGGCAAGCCGGCCCATCTGCCAAGCCAAGAATGCCTCTTCCTCGCCCAGATCAGCGTCGCGCAGTTCGGAAAGCAGGCCGGCTGGATAGGCCAGGGCGGGCGCGAGTCGCTGGCGGGCCGTGCCCAGCGGAGACAGGGGCAGCGTGGTGTCCGATTTCATGTCAGCGGGTAGAACAGTCTACTGCATCGCGACCTCGCCCCGCAGAACCCATTGCGCGACTGGCTTCCTTCCTGGAAGATCAGGGCCATGAAGAAGGATGGGATCGCCTATTTGCTGGCCGCATGCGCCGTGTTCGGGTTTGCCGGCCTGCACCGGTTTTACCTCGGCCGCCCGATCTCGGGCGTGCTGTACCTGGTGACCTGGGGCTGGCTCGGGCTGGGGACGCTGCACGATCTCATTCGGATGCGTAGCCTGATCAGCCGGGCCAATGCAGAGCTGCCGGGCGCCCGACCTCAGGCGGTGCACCTGCACATCCACGGCGCGGCTGATCCTCAGGCCGTCCGCCTGGCGGCCCTGGAGGGCATGGCCCTGCTCGGCAGTCCGGCCACACCCGCGCCCGAGCAGGCCCAGGCCCAACGCGAGGGCGCCATCCTTCGTTGTGCCCAAGCCCATGGGGGCACAGTCACGGCCGCGCTGGCGGCCCTGGAGGCCAGCCTGTCCCTGGACCAGTCGCAGAAGGAGCTGCGCCGCCTGCACCAGGCGGGCTTCTGCACCGTGGACGTAAGCCAGGACGGCGCCGAGACCTTCACCTTCCCGGGCCTGGGTTCCACAAAGCCCCTGGTCTCGTAAGAAACGATTGTCGTCCGAGTGTGAAACAAGGGGGCGGGTGTCCGCAAAGCTTGCCGCGTCATGCCGTAGGCGGGCCCCCGAGCCTGGGCGTAGGAGATGCGTGGGCTTGTAGTCAGAGCCCTGGTTCGGTAAAAGAAGAGGCCGAAAGGACAAACCACCGTGGAAAGCGAACACGACGAGCCAAAGCAAGCAGCGCAGGAAGCCCTTGAGGACAACGTAACGCTTGAAAACAAAACGCCGGGCATCGGGCGCGGCAAAGTCTTTCTTGGCTTGGCGGTCGCCGCGGTCGTCATCGTCTCCGCCTATTTCGCCACCAGGCGGGGTGCCCTCACGCCGGCCACCGGGTCGGCCACCTCAGCGGCGATCACGCTGGTGACCTCGGACCGCGCCGACGTAGACTGCGTATCGGCGAAGGACCTCAACGGTCTCCGTTGTGGATTTTCCACCGAGATCGCTAATTGGCAGGGCGACGAGCAGAACAAGCTGAAGCCGTTCTTCACGACGGATCGCCGCATGTATCTTATTCCGGGTCTCTTCCTTGAGCCGGCGGTTGCCGCCCGCTACCGATCCGAGCCTCCCAACAAGCCGCGCGAACAACTCAAGCGCTTCACGGCTCAGTGCCAGATCAAGGTTATCGGCAAGCTGGCCGGGGTACGCACCCATTGGATCGCCAACGCCGCCTGGTCGGACCCCCAGGACATTGACGTCGCGACCGTATCGAGCTGCAAGATCGAAGGTTGAGCGAGCGCTCGCTCTCGCATAGCACGGACCACGTTCTCCAACACGCAGTCTGCCGAGGCCCCCTGCAAGAGCAGGTTCTGGTCGTTCGCTTCGGCGGGGTCAGCGAAAACCCTCGCAAAACTCTACGCCCCCGGCATACTGCGGCGGTCCCCTTGCAGGACGTTGACGCTGGTAGGTGACCTTGGCAATGAAGCTACGTGAGCGATGGCTTCGCAGAAAGCAGCGAGATGGTCGAAGCGCAGGGCAATTGCTTGTGTTTCTAACGATAGCCATGGTCGAACCGCTTGCCCTGGCCAGGCTGTCCGTTCCCGCGCCAGGAGAAAGCTCGGAGGCCACGGCCCCCACGGGCATCTCGGCAGAGGAGGCGCCCGCGTTCGTGGAACGGTCCAGGGCAGCCACAGGCCCAGCGCTGGTAGATCTCGCCATATCGCCCGCACTGCCCGCAGCCGCGACCGAGCGGGCAGCCGCGCCCGATGCGGGGTCGGCTCGCTATGATGGCTCGGCGAACTTGGCGCCACGTACGGCACAAGTCCAGACGGTGCCTCGACCGGAGGCTGCTCCAGATTCGGCGGCCGTCTCCGCCGAGGTGGCGGACCAGCAGCCGGCGGTGTCGCCAGCTCCTGCGCCAGCTCCGGCCCAACCGACGGCAGCGCCTCAGGGCGAGAAGACTGAGGGGCCAGAAACGGCAGCCGCAATTCAGTTTGCGCCCGGGCAATCGGCTTCGACTCAGACTACCGAGGCAGCCCTGTCAAGCACCCAGTCTGCAAGAAAGCTACGTTATGGCTTGGGCTTGGACCTAGGCTTTTCGGGGCCTCTGCCTGACGCGGGGCTGTTGCTGACCTTGCGACCGACAAGTTGGTTGCGTCTTCAGATGGGTGGCGGATACAACGTTCTTAGTTTCGGTTTGCGAGGCGGGGCAACCGTCGTCAATCCATTCTTCGTGCCTGTGTCGCTGACCTGCGAGGGCGGACACTATTTTGACGGCGACGCAAACAGGGCGGTCCGCTGGTTCAGTGACGGAAGTCGAGACATCGCATCACTGCGGCAGTTCAGCTACGACTACCTCAACTTGCTTGGTGGTTACGAGTTCGAACGGCGACATGTCACAATCTACATACGCGCCGGCGTGACTTGGATGGGCGCGACGGTGAAAGATTTCCAGCAGTCCGTGTACGATGCTACGCAGGTCGATTTGCAAGCGTCCAACCCCAGGGTTACCTACCGTGGGCCGACTGTCAAAGTGGGCATAGTGTATTTTCCTTAGGAAACGGTAGGATGTTATCCCTTCGAGGAGATGGTCTAGGATGCTTGACATTGGTCGGGCTCGTCGTCGCATGCACGCTTGGCTGCAACTCATTGGTCAGAATTGATGTCGATTGCAAGAAGCTGTGTCTGACTTCGCCCGGGCCGACCATTCCAGGCTCTTCCAGCCTCTTGCCCTCTGGACTTGATGGCGCCACTCCCGATTTGGGGCCATCGAGGATCGACGGCACTGTCAGCGAGACGGCCAAGCCCCTTGCCCATGAGGATGGTGGGAGTGCTTTCGGCCTCGACGGCATGTCGAGCACCGACGTTGATGCCGGCGCCGTGCTCAGCGTCCCCGATGCTAGCATCCCCGCCCCATTGATCGAATGGGTGGCCGAGCTAAGATTCAACGAGGTTCTCGGACAGCTGCCAAGCGCGGCGGCCGGCGTGTCAGCCAATGTGCGATTGGGTGCTGTCAGTCTAGCGAGCACGACCGACCTCGAATTCATCGACTCAGTGGATGTTGTTTTGAGTCACGGACGGGCGCCTGTGGACGGCGGAGCCGAGGGCAACGAAGAGCCGGATGCTGGCGTCGACGCGGGGGAGAGCCCCAATACGCCGCCCTGCAAGGCGGCGGGCGTTGGTCTTCTCGTCGCCCATTTTCGCAGGACAGACGGTGTCGGCTTTTCTGGCACCAGCATCAGCCTTGTCGTCGTCGATCCAAAATTGAATCTCTTCGATTGCCTGAAGGACGAACCTGGCAACTTCGACGTCAAGATGACGCTTCATCAGGGGGCGTATCCCGCCAGCGATGCCCCCCTGAGCCTAGACACCTGCATTGCCGCCGAGGCGGATCTGGATTTCCCCTAGTGCCTAGAGCGCCGAACGGTTTGCCTCCCGTCG
>PMIX01000150.1:10459-10617 GCA_003158395.1 Myxococcales bacterium
ATTGATTTGAGGAGCGATGCGGGCCTGGCGACGTCTCCCACTGTTGCCAAAGCACCAGTCGCCAAGTTGATTTGGTACAGCTTCGTCGAGCTGAGGGCATTGTCGGTAATCACCACGTACCCGATCTCGGGTGCCCCGCCGATGTCAAAGGCACCCAC
>PMIX01000060.1 GCA_003158395.1 Myxococcales bacterium
CACGGCAGCGTGGACGCAGCGGCTTACCGGCAGCGAGCCCAACCTGCCGGCTATGCGCGCCTACGCCTCGCTCGTCACTGATTCTGCGCGAAACCTTCTCGACTTGGTGGCGGGCATCATCTCGTACGATCAGTCCGCGATCGTGGGCCCCGAAAACTCAAAGTACGCCACCGCTCCCTCTGCGGAGATCTGGGACTTGGATCCCGCCCAGGCAGCCTTTACCAACCGCACGTCAGTGCAGAAGCCCTGGCCGAGTGGGCGCAACAGTCACGCCATGGCCTTCTGCTCGGCCACCGGCAAGATGTACATCTTCGGTGGTCTCGGCAACACCATGATGCCAGTGCCGCTCGACGACCTGTGGGAATGGGATGGGACAACCTGGGTCGAGGTGCAGGGCGATGTGCGCCCCTCGGCTCGCTCAAGTTCGGCGATGGCCTACGACCCCTACCGCAAGTCCCTCATCCTGTTCGGCGGCTTCAACACATACGGCTTGTTTGTCAATGACACCTGGGAATGGAATAGCAGCACGCGCCAGTGGAGCCAGCTCTTTCCCGCGGCTAGCCCACCGTGGGGCAGCCTCATGGCTACCGATGCGGAGCGCGCCAAGGTACTGCTCCTCAGCAGCTTCACGGGCGGCTGGGACACCTATCCGATCCCCGGAGCCCCTGAAAGTTTCGATGCCAGCGCCGTCTGGGAGTGGGATGGCAGCAAGGGTACGTGGACCAACCGCACGCCCGTCCCGATCACGGGGGTGGGTGGGCAAGTGGTCCCGAGCATGAGTTTTGACGAGGGCCGCGAGAAGCTGTTTCTCACCGATGCATCGAGCACGGGGCCGGGCACCACCGGCAGCAGCGTCTTCTGGGAGTGGGATCCCTTCTCGGCCGGGTGGGCCCGCCGAGACTTTGGCGACATGATCGAATTTGACATCTTTCATTCTTTGGACCCCCTGGTGGCCTACGACAGTCAGCGCCGACGGCAGGTTCTGGCGGCTTGGCGGGACAAGACCTCGGACATGGCAACCTGGGAGTTCGATCCTGAAGGCCCAACCCTGTACCGAAGGGACCTAGCTCCGGGCATCAGTCCGCGCATCTTCGCAGCCATGGCCTACGATAGCGTGCGCAGTGTGATGGTGCTTTTCGGCGGTACGCTTCAGGGGGCGGTAGTGGGTTCCCAGAACGCGAACGAAGTCTGGGAGTACAAGGTCACGAATCTTGGCAATGGCGAGGGGTGCACCGCTGTCACGGCGTCGACCTGCGCCTCGGGCTTCTGTGTGGAGGGCGTGTGTTGTGCAGTCGCATCCTGCTCGGGCGCCTGTCAGTCGTGCGCTGTTGCTGGCCGAGAAGGCACCTGCGCGCAGGCGGCCGCGGGCACTGAAGTTCCCGGAAGCTGCGCTGACGGACAGGCGTGCGACGGCAGCGGCAATTGCAAGACCAAGAATGGGCTCGCCTGTTCCAGCGCGAGCGTCTGCGCCTCGGGTTTCTGCGTGGATGGCGTGTGCTGCGAGAGCGCGTGCGATGGCAAGTGCGCATCCTGCAACCAGGCCAACGTTGCGGGAAAGTGCGCTCCCTATGCCCTAGGCAGCGATCCGGAGAATGAATGCGGTTCGGGCAGTGGCATTTGCCGCTCGACCTGCAACGGCGCGGGCGCGTGCGATTCGCCGCAATACGGGACCCAGTGCGGGTCCTGTCAGATCTGCGACGGCGCGGGCGCCTGCATTGTCCCTGATCCTTTCGCCTGCGGTCCCAGCGACAAGATCGATTCCGGCGCGGGTGGCACGGGCGGCACCGTCGGCACAGGTGGCGCGGGCGGCACCATCGATAGTGGTGCTGGTGGCGCGGGCGGTGCGATCGGGCGGGGTGGCGCCGGCGATGCCGGTCTCGGCGGCACGGGTGGCATGGCCTCAGGCGGCGCGGGCGGCAGCATCAGCGGCGGTGCAAGCGGAGGCGGTGGATCGGGCGGAAGCAGCAGCGGTCCCGACGGCGGAAGAGACTCAATCCCGCGCGATGCGGGCAGCCCTGACAGCGCAAGAGACTCGAGCGCGCCCGATGCAGGCGTGGACGCGATAGACTCGAGCGCGCCCGATGCGGGCAGCCCTGACAGCGCAAGAGATGCGAGCGCGCCCGATGTGGGCGCCGCGCGACTCGGCCACTCGAGCTGCGACTGTGATCTGGGCCGGAGCGACACAGGCACGCCTGCGCTGCCCTTCGCCTTGCTCGGCGTCGCCTTCCTGTGGCTGTGCCTGCGCCGGCGCCGGCCAAGCGTGAGCGGTAGCGGTAGCGTGTGCGACCAGCGTGTAGCGGGTTGCGTGGGCGGCTCGCGTGAGCGGAGAGCGCCACCTCGGCGGCTTTCCGCTTTCCGCGTCCCGCCCACGAACTCGCTCTCGCTCGCGCCCTCGCGACCCGCGGCCCGCGATCCGCGGCCCGGTTTGCCCGGGCGGCCCGGAGTTTTCCGACAGGCTCTCGTGACTCTCCTCCTGCTCGCCGCCTGCTCCGAAACCCCTCCAGGCAACGACCCTCGCATCGAATCCGCCCTTGCGGCTCTGGGCACCGTGCCCGCGAGCGAATCTGCGACATGGACCCGCGTCGACCCTCCGCCCCCGCCAAGTCCGGCCCCGCGCTACCTGGAGTCGGCTGCCTTTGATGAGACCCGCAAGGTGCTGGTCATGTTCGGCGGACTGTCCGGCAGCAAGACAAACAACCAATATCCAGCGGCGTTCCAGGATCTGTGGGAGTGGAATCCCGCGACCAGCACGTGGACCGAGCGCACCCCCGCAGCCGGTGGGCCGATCGCGCGCTCGGGCGCGGGCATGGTTTTCGATTCGGTCCGCAACAAGTTTGTCATCTTCGGTGGGCGTTCGACCACCGACTTCGATCTCGCGGATATCTGGGAATGGGATCCCACCAGTGGAACCTTCACTGATTGCACCGACTCCAGCTCGGCGCCGAGCGGTCGCAGCCAGCACAGCATGGTGTTCGAGAAATCCACCGGCAAGGTGTTGCTCTTTGGCGGTGGTCTCGCCAACCGCCGCTACTACGATCCAACCGACTTCTCGCTTGCTCTCGGCGACACCTGGGAATGGGATTCCGCCACGGGTTGGGCGCAACTTGCGCCCGTTGCCGCGCCCAGTGCCCGATACGACGCCGCTCTGGTCTGGGACAGCAAGCGCAGTCGCGCTGTCTTGTTCGGCGGAATGCAGAAGGATCAGGCTGATGCCGACGGCACCCCGATGCAGGATACGTGGGAATGGGATCCGGCAAAGCAGACCTGGACTGAGAGCACGACCACGGGCACGAAACCGAGCGCGCGCTACGGCCATGCTATGGCGTACGACCCCGGGCGTGGCATGGTGGTGCTGGTGGGCGGCTGGGACATCGACACCGGCGACAGCATGGGCGATGTCTGGGACTGGAATCCGACCACGGCAGCATGGACGCAGCGTCTTACCGGCAGCGAGCCCA
>PMIX01000414.1:0-121 GCA_003158395.1 Myxococcales bacterium
ACTACCGCCGCATCGACGCCAAGGCGGGCGTCGACGATGTAGAGCTGGGCAAGTCCAACATTCTGCTCTTGGGTCCGACCGGGTCGGGCAAGACCCTGCTGGCCCAGACCCTGGCCAAGAT